>NZ_AFPK01000014.1 GCF_000220525.1 Ochrovirga pacifica
AGGTAGATGCCAACCACTTTGTAAAAGCAACCGTGTTTAGCATGGAGTCTGACCTTGATGGACAGTTTTACATCAATCCAAAAAATGGCAAAAAGCTAGGTGCTATTCCTCCAAAAAATGCTTTTTTTGAGTTTCTTACCAATTTTCATCGCTCCTTGTTTTTAAAAACTCCTGGACGAGTTTTTGTAGGAATTGTTTGTTTTTTGTTTTTCTTAATTGCCATTACGGGACTTTTACTAGCCATAAAAAGGCAAGGGGGGATTGTAGCATTTTTCTCTAAAATAGTAAAAGATCAATCCATTCAATACAACCATGTTGCCTTAGGTAGACTTATGCTTTTACCTATTGTGATTATAGCACTATCTGGAACTTATCTTTCTATGGATCGATTTTCCTTGTTGCCTAAAATTCAAAAACAAAACCTTGAGTCTAAACCTGCAACCAATCAAAAAGAAATTCCGTTTGCTGAGTTTCCTGTTTTTCAACAAACAAAACTAGACGAAGTTCGCAAATTAGAATTTCCTTTTTCAACGGATGAAGAAGATTATTTTGTTTTAAGCTTAAAAGATAGAGCTCTGAAAATTCATCAAAAAACAGGAGCAATTGTTGAAGAAACAAACTATCCTTTTACTCAAATTCTACAAGCATATAGTTTTCATTTGCATACAGGAAGCGGTAGTATTTTTTGGTCTCTTGTGCTGTTTGTAAGTTCGTTGTCTATCTTGTATTTTATGTACTCGGGTACTGTTATTTCTATTCAGAGATTGCGTTCTAAAATAAAGAACAAGTTTACTGCCCACCAAGCAAACATTGTAATTCTAATAGGTTCTGAAAATGGAAGCACTAAAAGATTGGCCAAAACACTATTACAGTCTTTATTAAAAGCGAACAAAAAAGTGTTTTTAGATGATTTAAACAATTATCAAAACTACCCAAACATAGAGCAGTTAATTATATTAACCGCTACCTACGGACAAGGAGAACCGCCTAGCAATGCACACTTGTTTTTAGACAAATTGCAACACACCAAAATAGACCGCTCTTTTGATTGTTATGTGATTGGTTTTGGCTCTTTTTCTTATCCTAAATTCTGTGAGTTTGCTAAGACTATTTTTAAACAAACCTCAGCACATCCACAAATAAATGTTCCTGCAGAAACACCATTGTTAATTCATAATCAGAATTACAAACAATTTAAAAACTGGGCTATAAACTGGTCTCAATCTTTAGGAATTCAATTAGATTTACCAACCGAATTAGCAGCTAAAAAAACTAAGGAAACGACCTTTAAAATTATTGACAAAGAAATAGTAAAAGACAACTACGATGAAACTTTTACGTTGACCTTGGCTTTGCAAAAAAGAAAGCGTTTTTTACCTGGTGATTTGCTAGGAATTGTTCCTCCTAACGAAGCTTCTGAAAGATTGTATTCTATTGGAAAAAATGCAAAAGGAGATTTGCTATTGAGTATTAAAAAACACACGCACGGAATTTGTTCTAACTACTTACATCAGCTAAAAATTGGAAATAAATTTAATGGAACCATTCAACAAAACAAAGAATTCCATTTGCCTAAAACCAACAAAACCGTTACGTTAATTGCCAACGGAACAGGAATTGCTCCTTTTTTAGGAATGATACATCAACCAACAAAAGCAAACCTTAATTTGTATTGGGGAACTAGAACTCATAGCTCTTTTAATTTGTACAAAGCAAGTATTTTAGAGGCTGAGCAAAAAGGTACTTTACAACAATATAACATTGCTTTTTCTAAAGAAGTTACGGAGTACAACTACGTTCAAAACCTATTAGCTAGAGATGAAAACACCATTGCAAATAGCTTAAAAAATGGTGGTTATTTTATGTTGTGTGGTTCTTTAAATATGCGTGATGCCGTTTTTATTCAGTTAGAAAAAATTTGTATAAAACATGGTTTACCACCTTTTGAAACTTATAAAAACAACGGACAAATTTTAACGGATTGTTATTAAATAAAAAAGCTCAACTTAAAAATTAAGTTGAACTTTTTTATTTATTGTATATTTTTCATTTACACCAAAGGAAATCTTGTCATCTCTTCTGGTTGCTCTACACCAATCAATTTTAATACAGTTGGGGCTACATCTCCTAACACTCCGTCTTTAATTTCTTTGATTTCTTCATCTATCAAAATCATAGGCACTGGATTGGTTGTGTGCGCTGTATGAGGTGATCCATCAGGGTTCATCATCGTTTCACAGTTTCCGTGATCGGCAATTAATAGAGTAGAGTACCCATGCTTCAATCCTGTTTCTATTACTTCTTTAGCACAAGCATCAACAGCTTCACAAGCTTTAATCGCTGCATCCATATCACCTGTGTGTCCTACCATGTCTCCATTGGCAAAGTTCAAACACACAAAGTCTGCTTCTTCTTTGGCCAAATCTTCACACAAAGCATCTTTCAATTCGTAAGCACTCATCTCAGGCTTTAAATCATAAGTAGCAACTTTTGGCGAGTTTCTTAAAATACGAGACTCTCCTTCAAACGGCTCTTCTTGTCCTCCAGAAAAGAAAAATGTCACGTGAGGGTACTTTTCTGTCTCTGCAATACGGATTTGTTTTTTACCTGCCTTAGATAAAACCTCACCAATCGTATTTTTAATATTGTCGTTGTTGTAAATCACATTGATTCCCTTAAACGTTTCATCGTATAAAGTAATGGTTGTAAAGTACAAGTCTAATTTTTTAGTGTCTTGCTCAGGGAAATCGTTTTGAGACAACATGTTTGTCAACTCTCTACCTCTATCTGTTCTGTAGTTAAAGAAAATTACAGCATCTCCTTCTTCTATTTTCGCTTTTGGGTTACCATCAGCATCGGCCATAATTACAGGCTTAATAAACTCATCAGTAACTCCAGCTTCGTAGTTTTCTTTTAGTGTAGCAACCGCATCTGTAGACAATGTTCCTTCTGCTTTAACGACAGCATCATACGCTAATTTTACACGTTCCCAACGGTTATCTCTATCCATTGCGTAGTAACGTCCTGTCATACTTGCCAACTCCCCAGTTGTAGCTGCCATGTATTCTTGAATCTCGTTGATAAAATACGCTCCAGATTTAGGATCTGTATCTCTACCATCGGTAAAAGCGTGTAAGTATAAATCTTCTATTTCATTTTCCTTAGCTACATCTAACAAGCCTTTAATATGATCTATGTGTGCATGAATCCCCCCATTAGAAACCAATCCTAATAAGTGTACTTTTTTGTTATTTTCTTTAGCATATTTGTACGTATCTACCAATACTTTTTCTTGTCCTAAAGTTTTATCTCTAACCGCCATGTTAATTTTTGTTAGGTTTTGGTACACAATTCTACCAGCCCCTAAGTTCATGTGTCCCACTTCAGAGTTTCCCATTTGTCCATCAGGCAAGCCAACAAACTCTCCATCGGTACGCAATTGTGCATTCGGATATTTGTTATACAAAGAATCTATGTAAGAAGTGTTTGCGTTATAAACTGCCGATACTTTTGGATCTTGGGTAATTCCCCATCCATCAAGAATCATTAAGATGACTTTTTTGTTCATGATTAGATACGTTTTAATTTTAATTACAAATATAAACAGACAACTGTATATACATAGGTTAAATGATGGTTAAACATTGAAAACCTTTTCGGTGGCTCAGCCATTTTTTTATGAATCGTAAAAACGCAAGTGCAACATCATTCTCACCAATAAGCAAATCTACAGATCAACAAATAAATAGTACCATTAGGGCACTTCCAAAGGTCGGGCTTTCATTACTCGCTTTTTGTTTTGTTTTTAGGATTCAGGAGTTAAGGAGTAGAGTAGTTAAGAATCTCAGAAACTCCTTTGACTTCTTAACTACTCATATTCTTAAATTCTAAAAACAAAACAAAAGAGCTCAAACAAACCATTCAATCCCTAGTGCATTCACAATAAAAAACAAATTCTTCTAATTGATTTGAAATCTTTTTTGAATTTGACTGATATTCTGCTAAATTCATAACCTCAAAAAAATGAATTTCCATGAAAATAAAATCCTACAGACAATACAAAGAAGATTATAAAAATAGCATTCAAAATCCCGAAGTTTTTTGGGCCGACATTGCCCATCAATTTACTTGGAGAAAAAAATGGGACAAGGTGTTAGAGGCAGATTTTTCCAAACCCGAAGTCAAATGGTTTTTAGGAGGTAAACTGAACATTACCGAAAACTGCTTGGATCGACATTTAGAAAAACAAGGAAACAAAACTGCCATTATTTGGGAGCCTAATAACCCTAAGGAAGAATCTAGACATATTACGTACAGGCAATTGTATTACAAAGTATCCGCATTTGCCAATGTGCTTAAAAACAAAGGAATTCAAAAAGGAGATCGCGTGTGTTTGTACATGCCCATGATTCCAGAACTAGCCATTGCTATGTTGGCCTGTGCAAGAATTGGAGCGGTGCACTCTATCGTTTTTGCAGGTTTTTCAGCATCTGCCTTAGCCAGTAGAATCAACGATTCTGAATGTAAATTATTAATTACTGCTAACGAAGTTTACAGAGGTACCAAACCCATCAACCTAAAAGCTGTTTGTGATGAAGCCTTAAAAAGCACTCCATGTATAGAAAATGTAATTGTATACCGCAGAACAGTAGAACCTACAGCAATGCAAGAAGGTAGAGATACGTTCTGGTTTGACGAATTGCAAAAAATAGAAGATGATTACTGCCCTGCTGTAGATATGGATAGCGAGGATCTGTTATTTATCTTATATACTTCTGGCTCTACAGGAACTCCCAAAGGAATGGTACATACTTGTGGAGGCTATATGGTAGGAAGTACGTATACGTTCCAAAATGTGTTCCAAGCCAAAAAAGGCGATGTATATTGGTGTACTGCCGACATTGGTTGGATTACAGGACACTCGTACATTATTTACGGTCCTTTGGCTAGTGGAGCAACCACAGTCATGTTCGAAGGAGTACCTTCGTACCCAGACTATGGACGTTTTTGGGAAATTGTAGACAAACTAAAAGTCACCCACTTTTACACCGCTCCTACCGCCATAAGAGCCTTGGCAAAACAGCCTTTGCACTTGGTAGAAAAACACAAACTGAATAGTTTAAAAGTTTTAGGATCGGTAGGCGAACCCATCAACGAAGAAGCCTGGCACTGGTACAACGACCATATTGGAAAAGGAACCTGCCCTATTGTAGATACTTGGTGGCAAACCGAAACCGGAGCTATTATGATTGCTGCTATGGCAGGAATTACTCCGTTACGTCCTACTTTTGCCACACAACCTTTGCCAGGAGTACAACCTGTTTTGTTAGATGAAAATGGAAAAGAAGTAACAGAGTCACCCGCAGAAGGGAGTTTGGCCATTAAAGGAGCATGGCCTAGTATGGCACGTACCATTTACGGAAATCATCAACGTTATAAAGACACCTATTTTTCTGCTTTTCCTGGCTATTATTTTTCTGGTGATGGGGCTTATAGAGATGCTATGGGGAACTACAGAATTACAGGACGTATGGACGATGTGATTATTGTATCTGGACATAATTTGGGAACAGCACCCATAGAAAATGTAATTAACGAACACGAAGATATTGTAGAATGTGCCATTGTTGGCTTTCCGCACGACATTAAAGGAAATGCCTTGTACGCCTATGTAACCAAATACAACGATGTTACCACTGATGAAGATGTATTGAGAAAAGAAATTAACGCTTTGATTTCTAAAACCATTGGAGCGATTGCTAAGTTGGATAAAATTCAGTTCGTAAGCGGATTGCCAAAAACACGTTCGGGTAAAATTATGAGACGTATTTTAAGAAAAATTGCTGCTAACGATGCCGAAAACTTAGGAGATATTTCTACACTGTTAAACCCCGAAGTGGTAGAAGAAATAAAAGAAAATGTGATTTTGTAACCATAAAAAAAGCAGTGAGTAATCTCACTGCTTTTTCTATTTATTGTTTAGCTGTCATTTTATTCCGCTTTCAATCGCCAAGTTCTTACCCAATCTACTCGCATGGTATTAATGCTATCGTCTAACAATTCTTCTTTTTTGGGCAAACCTCCTACCCACGGGGAGTCTTGTGTCCACAAGTCCCAAATTAAGTATTGCTCCAAAGTAAAAGACTGCTCTGTAGTTACACTACCAGATGGTTCTCCATCTAAATAAAACTGAACATTGTGAGCATCTTTCCACCAAGCTCCTACTACATGGTAAGCTTCGTTCCAAGCCACACCTTTTAAGGTATTCCCATCAGACAAATTTTTATTACTAGAGTTTCCTTTTGCTCTTTCTGTAACTCCATTTTTTACAATAAAGTATTGAGAATTCATTTGCCAAGGATATTCATCCAAAGCAAAACTATTTGTGGGTGCTAAAGTGGGTTTAGAGTTGTTTTCTATAATGTCAATTTCATCTCTGTTCTTACTATCTCCATTATTTAACCAAAAGGTATTAAATGCAGAAATATGTGCTGTTTTAATACGACATTCGGTGTACATCGGAAACTTTATTTTGTTTTTTGATCGCACTCTAGAGGTCTCAAACCACTGGTCTTCACTGTCTGCATCTAACGTTGCTTTAATCCACAAATTCCCATTGGTAACCCCAGAATTGGAATTGATCATGTTCACTGGCGTATCTCCGTAATTCCAATTGGTTTTGGTCCATTTGTTACTATCCCAAGTATCAAATTCATCTGACAATTCCGTTACTTTTTCCCAAACCATTCCTTCTGGTGTGGTATCGTCAAAAGAAGTAAATGTAGGTTTAGTAGGGTTGGCCTTATTTACATCTATTAGTTTAGCAGTAGGCTCTTCGTCTTTGTTAGGATCTTCTATAGGATTTTCATCAGTAGGAGGCACAAATACATCGGCATTGTCGTTGCCGCAACTTATAAATACAATTAACAAGCAAAATAAGGGTTGACTTATTTTTTTGATGAGTGTTTTTTTGAACATGATTTTCTAATTTTAAGATGTATCTCAAAATTAAAAGTGCTTACTGTTACAAAGGGGCACAGATTCTGAAAAGAACAGAACAAAACAGCAATACAACTTTACAAACTAGACAAAACTAAACATAAAAACCCCCTTAAAAAGCTGAATATTTTTTAAGAGGGTTTGGTAAAAAAATAGTACAGACTACAACAAGTCTCTTAATCTTTTTGCTGCACCTTCGGCAGTAATATCACGTTGAGGTGTTCCAAACATTTCGTAACCTACCATAAACTTTTTAACAGTAGCACTTCTTAGCAATGGCGGATAGAAGCTCATGTGCCAGTGCCAATGAGAATTGTCTTCTCCGTTGGTTGGAGCTTGATGAATTCCTGCAGAATACGGGAACGAAGTGTTGAATAATTTATCGTACGTTTTGGTTAAAACAGAAATAGCATCGGCATACAAAGTTGCTTCTTCTGTTGTCATATCCAAAATAGAATTTAAATGTCTTTTAGGAGCAATCATTGCTTCAAAAGGCCAAACTGCCCAAAAAGGAATCAACACCACAAAAGCATCGTTTTCATAAATAATACGTTCTTTATCTCCGCTTAGTTCCTGAGCTAAATAAGTTCCTAACAAACTCGATTTTTTATCAGCAAAGTACGCACGTTGCTTATCGTCTTTCTTTTGTACTTCGTTTGGCAAGGTAGATTGTGACCAAATTTGCCCATGTGGATGTGGGTTGCTACATCCCATTACTGCTCCTTTGTTTTCAAAAATTTGTACGTAGTTAATCATATCGTTACTACCCAATTCTTTGTATTCTCTTTGCCAAGTTTCTACTACTTCTGTAATTTTATCTACATCCATATCAGCCAAACTCTTAGAGTGGTCTGGGCTAAAACAAATTACTTTACAAATTCCTTTTTCGCTTTGTGCTTGCAACAAACCATCGTTTACCTCGAACTCTGGAGAATCGCTTTGCAAAGCAGCAAAATCATTGGTAAACACATAAGTACCTGTGTAGTCTGGATTTACTTCTCCGTTTACTCTAGTGTTTCCAGGACATAAATAACAAGATTCATCGTAAGAAGGTCTTTTTTCGTTATTTACAGCTTCGTTTTGTCCTTGCCATGGTCTTTTGGCTCTGTGTGGCGAAACTAACACCCATTCTCCTGTTAAGATATTGAGTCTCTTGTGTGAGTAATCTTCTAAGTATTGATTCATTTTAATTTATTTTTCTTGGTTTTGTATTAAATTTTATGAGTTCCATCAGACAAAGCAACCTCGTATGGTGAACAAGCATGTCCGAATTTTTCTGTATAAGCAGCTACTGCTTTTTCTTTAAAGTCTGCCACCGCTGTTTTTTTAATTAAGTTGATGGTACAACCACCAAAACCTCCACCCATCATTCTAGCTCCTAACACTTCAGGGGTTTCTTTGGCCAAATCCACTAAAAAGTCCAATTCATCACAACTTACTTTGTACTGGTTTTGCAATCCGTTGTGAGAACCGTAAATCAATTTTCCTAACTCTTCTAGGTTTCCTTCTTTCATCGCAACTGCTGCAGCTTGAGCTCTGTTGTTTTCTTGTACTACATATACTACTTTTTGGAAATCTTCTTCTGACAATTGATCTTTTACTTTTTCTAAATCTTCTTCTGTAGCATCTCTTAGGGCTTCAATTCCTAACAACTCTGCTGTTTTTTCGCACACAGCACGTCTGTCGTTGTAGGCACTGTCCGATAATTTATGTTTTACATTGGTATTGAACAACAACAATTGGTAGTCTCCAAAATCAATAGCAAAAGGTTCTGCTTTAGCCGTTCTACAATCTAACAATAAGGCACTGTTTTCAATTCCGAACATAGATGCATATTGATCCATAATTCCACATTTTACACCTACGTAATTGTGTTCTGCTGCCTGAGAAATTAAAATCATTTCGTATTTCGTTAAACCTAGCTCAAACAACTCGTTAATTCCAAACACTACACTATTTTCTAGGGCTGCAGACGAGGACATCCCCGCACCATCTGGTATATTCCCTCCAAAAACAATATTAAAGTTCCCTACTTCTTTTCCTAATTTTTGCGTTTCTGCTACGACCCCAATAACATAGGCATGCCAGCTAGACAAGTTTTCTGTATTTAGATTGTTGGTGTCAAAATAAATAGTTTCATCCATATCAATAGCAGTGGCAGTAGAGCGGTCTTTTGGACTTCCTTTTTGTGCATCTACTTTTTGAATGGCAGCAACAATTCCTTTATCTATAGCAGCAGGAAAAACAAATCCTGCATTGTAATCTGTATGTTCTCCAATAATGTTGATTCTACCTGGTGAATAAATCAACACGGGTTCTCCTGAAAAATTTTGGGCAAAGTTTTCTGAAACTTTTTTTACTAAACTCTTATCCATGATCTACTTTTGATTTTTTTTTGTTTTTTTGATTCCACTTATATTTTTATACTCCAAGCCAATTGATAACTAGCTCCTGAAGGTAATTCTTGCACTCCCATTTGATTGTTAAAACTATCCGAAACTCCTGTTACGGGCTCTAGTGCTATGGCATTTTTTACAGGAGGAGTGTACATCTGAAAGAAATTTTCTGATGCAGTACTGTCTATCATCATTTGGTATTTTGGAGTTTTAAAAACCACCTTACTATCTGATAAAACATAGCAATTATCTAATTGTTGATCTTTAATTTCTAAAGGCATGGGTACCGCACCATTTACTACCTGTTTGGTAATCATACGCTCATCAAAAGCAATCGTTTTGTTGCTTTTAAACGTTAGACTGCTTTTATACAAATCATCACTTAAAAAATAAGGATGCCACCCTAATGTAAAAGGAAATGCTTTTGGGTCTTTGTTTGTAACTTTTAATTGCAGTTCTAGTCCTTTTTCTGATAAAGTGTAAGTTACTACTAACAAAAAGAAATAAGGAAAACCTGCAAACGGTTTGTTGTTTTCGTAGGTTAACGTTACCGATGCACTTTCTGTAGCTACTTTTGAATCTGCTACTTGAAATAACTGATTATAAACCAACCCGTGTAAGGCATTGTTTAGGTTTTCTTCGTTACATTCTAATTGAAACGTTTGGTTGTTATAAGTGTACTTACCATCTTTGATTCTGTTGGCAAAAGGAAACAAAATAGACGATGCATAAGTGTCTTTATAACTTAGCGGATGTAAATCTGCCAAAAGTGAAATGTTATTTAACGTTAATGTTTCTAGAGCGGCACCTCTAGACAAACATATACTGGCTTTAGACGTAGCTCCTGTAAGCTCTACATAATCTAAGCCCTCTTTTTGTGTTTGAGTGATTGTATACAATGTTTTTCTTTTTTTTCTTATAGTGAGTTTCTAAGAATAAGTTGATTTCTATTCTCTATTTGCAAATGCTCATTTTTGTTAATCATTTGAGCCAGACGTTTTCCCATAGCCTTAAAATCTGTTGAAATAGTTGTGATTCCACCTTCTACAATTTCTTTTAGCAGAGTTTCGTTGTAAGAAATAATTCCGATGTTTTGAGACAACACTAAGCCCTGTTCTTTGATTTTTTTTACTACTCGGATTAAGTTTTTATCATCAGGAATGATGTAAATTTCTCCAGGCAACAACTCTCTATCTTCAGCTGTAGGCACAATATCGTAATCCATTTGGTATTGATTACAGAACATTTCAAATCCTTTTTTCATTCCCTCAGGTTGCACTTTCGGATTGAATATTAACACCAAAGAACTATATTTTTGAATTTTGGACAAACTATTGGTTAAGTTGCTTAAAATGTCCTTTTCAAAATTTTGATAGATTGCTGCATAAGCATGCAAGTCTTCGTGTAATTGATCTAAAATATACACCTTATCTTGCGGTAGTTTTTCAATAATATCTACCGTATTTTTTAAGTTTGCTGGCATGATAACATACGAACTATAATTTCCTATGTTTTCATAAATCAATTTGGTAAAAACAGCAGGATTAAAATGATGGAAATAAATATCTACCTGTGTATTTTCGTCCAATCCTTCTAAAAAATTACTGTACAAATCTTCTTTAAAAGAGTTCAATTCATCAAACAATAAGAACACTTTTTTTTCGGTTCCTACATCTTCGCTAAGTACATAATAACCTTTTCCGGCTATAGATTGTACAATACCACGAGTCTTTAACTCATTTAAAGCCGTAAGAACCGTGTCTCTAGAAACTTTGTTTTCTTTTTGTATTTTACTAATAGAAGGTAGTTTATCGCCTTTGTTCAGTTTTTTTTCTACAATAGCTTCTATAACAGCATTGATGATTTGCTTGTATTTAGGAATTCCTAGTTTTTTTTCTATGGGTGCTAAAGTCATACAACAAATATAATAAAAAACCAGTATGTACTGGTATGATTTTGTGTTATCTTAATTTTTACCTTGCATTTAGTATAAATTCCCTGTATTCTTAGTTGATTTTTTTATACATCAGCAGTAATCTTTGTATACATTTACATGTTTATTCTTTTAACAAACTTCTAAGAATCAACTAAAAAAGCTGCCTTAACCTCTAAGTCAAGACAGCTTTATACACTATTTTGTTGTCTAAAAATTTATTTAGTATATATTCTATTTTCTTGTTCTGCTACCCTAATAAAGGTAGTTCTTTTGGTAAGTTCCTTAAGTCTTTGAGCTCCTACATAAGTACAGGTACTTCTAATTCCTCCTAAAATGTCTTGAATGGTTTGTAATACTTTTCCTTTGTAAGGTACTTCAACAGTTTTTCCTTCGCTTGCACGATACTCAGCCACACCTCCTACATGTTTTTCCATAGCAGTAGTAGAACTCATTCCGTAAAATTGTTTGAATTTTTCTCCGTCTTTTTCTACAATTTCTCCGCCACTTTCATCGTGTCCTGCCAACATACCTCCTAGCATTACAAAATCAGCAGCTGCACCAAAAGCTTTGGCAACATCTCCAGGAATGGCACATCCTCCATCACTAATTATATGCCCTTTTAGACCATGAGCTGCATCAGCACACTCTATTATAGCAGACAATTGCGGATATCCAACCCCTGTTTTTACACGTGTGGTACATACAGATCCTGGACCAATCCCTACTTTAATGATATCAGCTCCAGACAAAAGCAATTCTTCTACCATTTCTCCTGTAACCACATTTCCAGCAATAATTACCTTATCCGGATAAGTTTGACGAGTTTGTTTTACAAAATCTACAAAATGTTCAGAATAGCCATTGGCAACATCAATGCATATAAATTTTAGATGCTTACTTAAGTCTAAAATCTCTTTTATTTTTTCTGCATCCTTAGGTCCTGTTCCAGTGCTTACCGCAACATATTCTACGATTTCTTTGGGAGCTTTTTCTAAAAACTCCCTCCATTGTGCCACAGTATAATGTTTCTGAATGGCCGTAAACACCTTTTTACTTGATAAAGCCAAAGCCATCTCAAAAGTTCCTACAGTATCCATGTTGGCAGCCATAATAGGCACTCCTTTCCAGGTAGCTTTGCTGTTTAAAAACTTATATTCTATTTCTAAATCTACTTGGGAACGGCTTTTTAGGGTAGATCTTTTTGGGCGAATCATAACGTCCTTAAACCCAAGTTTTATATCATATTCAATACGCATACACTTAACTTTTGTTGACTACTTAAATGTAAGATTTCTTTAAATAATTCAACTTTACTTATGTAAAATAAATCAACAACTTTTTATCATAATTATTAGGTATATTCACTTATGCAACAACTCTTAGACCAAATTAAAAATTGCACCCTTTGTCAGCCTTTTTTAGAGCATCGAGTTAGACCTGTAATTGAGGCAAGTACGCAAAGTAAAATAGCCATTATCGGCCAAGCTCCAGGCACTGTTGTTCATCGTACTGGAATTCCATGGAACGATAAAAGTGGTGAGCGATTAAGGTCTTGGCTTGGGGTAGACCACAATACCTTTTATAACAAAGAAATATTTGCTATTGTTCCTATGGGATTTTGTTATCCTGGAAAAGGAAAAACAGGTGATTTGCCTCCAAGAAAAGAATGTGCTCCTGCTTGGCATCCGCAAGTATTCAATCAACTAAAGCAAATAGAACTTATGATACTAATTGGAGCCTATGCTCAGAATTACTATTTAAAACAACCAGAAAAAACACTAACTGCCACAGTTAAAAACTTTCACAATTACTGGCCAAACTTTTTGGTGTTGCCTCATCCATCTCCCCGAAACAATATTTGGTTAAAAAGGAATGATTGGTTTGAGAAGCAAAATCTTCCTTTTATTCAAAAAAGAATTCAACAAATTATAAACCCTTAAAAGTATGATACAACACAAACAAACCGCTTATGCTTTGTTAAGAATTAGCATGGGTGTAAATTTTTTAGCACATGGTTTGGTAAGAATCCCCAGGCTAACAGGTTTTAAAACCTGGATGCTTTCTGAGTTTAAAAACAGTTTACTTCCTAATTGGTCTGTCTCTGTTTGGGCATCAATTCTTCCTTTTTTAGAACTTATTATTGGTCTTTTACTATTGATTGGTTATCAGACTTATAAAACTAGTATTACTGGTGCTTTTGTAATTGTGCTTTTGCTGTTTGGCTCTTGCATGATAGAAAAATGGGATTGGGCATCTACACAAATGCTGTATGCACTCTTTTATTATTTTTTGATAGCGTACAATTCTCAAAATCGATTTGCAGTAGATGTATTGACACAAAAAAACCGAGATTGATCTCGGTTTTTTTACTTTAATTTATATAGTGTTTTTAGTTTTCTTCATAAACTCCCATGTTTGCGTATTTCTCAATACGTTCATTTACCATGTTACTTACTTCTTTTTGCTTTAATTCTTCAAATGATTTTAAAATGGTTTCTCTTACCGTATTAAAAGTAGTTTCTCTATCCGCATGAGCACCACCTAAAGGTTCTGGAATTACACCATCTACCAACTTTAAAGCACTCATATCTTTAGAGGTTAATTTTAAAGCAGCAGCAGCTTTTTCTTTAAACTCCCAAGATCTCCATAAAATGGTAGAACAGTTTTCAGGAGAAATTACAGAATACCAAGAGTTTTCCATCATCAATACACGGTCTCCAACACCAATTCCTAAAGCACCTCCAGAGGCACCTTCTCCAATAATAATGGTAATAATTGGGGTTTTTAACACACACATTTCAAAAATGTTACGCGCAATTGCTTCTCCTTGTCCTCTTTCTTCTGCTTCTAAACCTGGATAAGCTCCTGGAGTATCTACAAAAGTCACCACAGGAAGTCCAAATTTTTCAGCCATACGCATTAAACGCAAAGCTTTTCTATATCCTTCTGGGTTAGCCATTCCAAAGTTTCTGTACTGTCTCATTTTGGTATTGATCCCTTTTTGTTGACCAATAAACATAAAACTTTGGTTTCCTATTTTACCCAATCCACCAACAATTGCTTTGTCGTCTTTTACGGTTCTATCCCCATGCAACTCCATAAAGGTATCTCCCGCTAAAGCTTTGATATAATCTAAGGTATAAGGTCTATTAGGATGTCTAGACAATTGAACCCTTTGCCAAGGTGTCAAGTTTTCAAAAATCTCTTTTTTTAATTTTATGATTTTATCCTCTATCTCTTTGCAAGTATTGGTAACATCTACTTCACTTTCTTGACCAATGGCAGCACATTTTTCTAACTGATCTTCTAGGTCTTTAATTGGTAATTCAAAATCTAAATATTCCATGGTTATAAATTTTGGCTGACGACAAATATACTAACTTCAATTCATTAACTCTTAGTTTTGAATTGTTTTTAATCAAAAGCATATTTAGTTAGAATTTTAGTTAGATTATTTTTAAGTATTTTTGGAACACCTAAATAAGTTGCTACAATGCTTTTTTTCAATAAAAATATTTCACCAAAAGATTTTTTTCCTGCAAATTCAGTAGACATGCACTCACACATACTTCCTGGTATTGATGATGGTGCAAAAACTATAGATGATTCTATCCTTTTAATAGAACAACTAAGCTCGTTTGGCATTACCAACTTTAGGGTTACTCCTCATGTATTGGGTGGGGTTTGGGAAAACAGTTCGGAGATTATTAAAGAAAAAGAAGCTTTATTAAGAAAAGAATTAGACGCTAGAGGAATGCAACACATAAACCTACATGCTGCTGCAGAATACTTAATGGATTCTCTGTTTAGCAAACGACTGGCAGATGATGACATTTTACCATTAAAAGATAATTATATTTTGGTAGAAATGTCTTTTTTAAATCCCCCTATTAATTTGGATGAAATTCTATTCGAAATCCAGTTAAAAGGATATCGACCTGTGTTGGCACATCCTGAACGTTATTTGTTTTACCATCAAGATTTTTCTAAATATGAAAAACTGATTCAAGCGGGTTGTTTGCTTCAGCTAAACTTATTTTCTATAGCAAATCATTACGGAAAAGATGTTGGAAAAGTAGCTCATCAACTTTTAAAAAAGAACATGTACACTTTTGTAGGAACGGACATTCATAAGGAAAGGCATTTGCCCATTATTAAACAATTGGCAACCAAAAACAATAAAAAGCTATTAACACCACTTTTTGAAAACAATAGCAATACTTTTTCTTTTTAAACAAAAAAGCAACTTGTTGAGTTGCTTTTTTTTATGAATTGAAATTCTTTAGATTGATAACTTCTTGATTGGTTAAATGTCGGTAGTGTCCTCTTGGCAAATCTTTTTTAGTTAAGCCCGCAAATACAACTCGATCCAATTTAACTACTTTGTATCCAAAATGTGCAAATATTTTACGTACAATTCTGTTTCGTCCAGAGTGAATTTCTATTCCCACTTCGTTTTTAGACTGTCCTTGCACATAAGATACATCGTCTACCCACACTTTTTTTCCTTCAATTTCAGGATTTTCTGCAATGGCCTGTAAATCTTTCAGTGTTAGCTTTTTATCCAAAGTAGCATGGTACAATTTTCGTTTGTTATGCTTTGGATGTGTTAGTTGCTTAGCCAACTCTCCATCGTTGGTAAAAAGCAACAATCCAGTAGTATCTCTATCTAATCTTCCTACAGGGTAAATACGCTCTTTACATGCTTTGCTTACAATATCCATAACCGTTTTTCTTCCACGTTCATCCTCCATGGTCGTAATATAGTTTTTGGGTTTGTTTAGCAATACATATCTTTTGGTTTCTGGGTTGATAAGCACACCGTCAAAACGAACCTCATCGGTAGGCTGTACACGGTACCCCATCTCGGTAATTACTTTTCCATTTACTGTGGCACTACCTGTTTGTATGTACATATCTGCATCTCTTCTAGAACAAATTCCAGCATTAGAAATGTATTTGTTTAAACGAACACCAGACTGACTTGTGGTTGCTCCTCCAGTACTTTTGGCCACACTTGTTTTTTTAACAGGATTAGCACTGGTTGGATATTTCTTTTTAGAAAATGGTTTGGATCCATTGGCCGAAGTCGGTTTTTGTTTCGCTCCGCTTTGTGGTCGTCTTCCCGACGATTTTTGATTTCTAGGCATATCTTAAATTTTGAACCACAAAACTACGAAACAAAAAACAATAATAGATTAGATTTTTACACCTTTTAACAGTTTGATTAACAAGACAGAAGTATCTATCAAACTTAGGCTAAAAACCCCTACAACCAACACAATTCTAATAAAGTTATGCAAGGTAAAATAGTCTTTGTTCTTAGTTGCTTTGCTTAATAAATAGCAAAAGACAGGAATCCATACAAAACCTGCATAAAAGTAATAACGCATCCATCCTACTTCGGGGAGTTGTAACAGGTAGTATGTAGGAAAACCTAACATGATTAAAAAAAGATACATGCTATTTTTCACTTTGTTTTCTCCGTATTTTAGAACCAATGTTTTTCTATTCATCACAATCGCTCCCTTATCTCTTTCAAAATCCTTTATCAATTCTTTAAGCAGCAAAACTAGGTACAGATACAAACCGTGTGTTAAAATTAACATCGATAAGTTTTCGTAAAACACAAAGACAACAAAAAAAGGAAACATGTCTAATATTGACACAAAAAATATACGGATGTCTGGGTTTTTTTGAAGCTTATGAGAATAAAGCCAAATTAAAAAAATATAGCTAGAAAAAAACAATGCTGCTTTCCAAGAAATCAACACACCTAAGAAAAAAGCAATAAAATTAAAGGCAAAGTAAACTTGTAGTTTGGTTTTTTGGCTAATCCAATTTCCCATTTGTGTTTTGATGGGCTTGTTTACCACATCCATTTTAGCATCGTAAAAATCATTGATGATATAACCTGCGGAAACCACACAAATTGTTGCCAACACCACAAAATGCAAATGCCAGTTTACAAGGGTTTCGTACAAACTTTCTCCAACATCAAACACAAAAATGGCAGATAAATATTGGGCAATGGTTAACAAAATAATATTGTTTCCTCGAACAACCGAAAAAAGCCCTACAAATTTGTGTTTATTAATTGCTGCCATCCTCTGATTTAGAATCTATACACCAATTCTAAATCGTGGCCAACTAAAGATTTTTTTGCTTTTTCAAAATCGGGGGCAAATCCTAAAATATAGCCTCCGCCTCCAGAACCACAAAGTTTTAAATAGTAATCGTTAGACTCTATTCCTTTTTTCCACAACGCGTGAAACTGTGCAGGAATCATTGGCTTGAAATGATCTAACACTACTTTGGATAATTTTTTTACATTCCCAAATAAAGATTTGGCATCTCCTTTTAAGAAATTTTCAATACATGCATCGGTATGGGTTACAAACTCATCGCTTAACATTTTACGGAAACCTTCATTTTTCATTTTCTCCATAAAAATATTTACCATGGGTTGTGTTTCACCTATCATTTTTGAATCTAACAAAAACACTGCTCCTTTTCCATTTTGCTGGTAAGGAATCCCTACCGACTCTATATCGTCTTTGGATTGTATCAAAATTGGTAAACTTAAGTAACTATTAAGAGGATCCAAACCAGAGCTCGTACCGTGAAAATACGATTCCATCAAACCAAAAATAGCTTTAAGCTTTAAGAGTTTTTCTTTGGTTAGGTTTTCTAATACCGTAATTTTATCCTGAGCGTATTTTTCGTAGATAGCGGCTACAATTGCTCCTGAACTTCCTACTCCATACCCTTGTGGTATGCTAGATTCAAAATACATTCCGCTCTGAATATCTTGCTGTAATTGCTGTAAATCAAACTGAACCAAGTCGGTTTTTAAATCACGCAAATATTCGTAGTACTTTTGTAAGTATTGATTGGACTGCCATGCTTCCCCTTCTAAGACCGCTGCTTGTTTAAAAGCTCCTTTGTAAAAATTATAAGGAATCGCCAAACCTTTGGAGTCTTTGATAATACCGTACTCTCCAAATAATAAAATCTTTGCGTAAAATAATGGTCCTTTCATAACCGTCTAATTATAGGGCAAATATAACCATTCTCATGATTATTTTTCTATTTTTTTTGCTCCCATTCCCACCTGATCATGGATAAACTCACCATTTTTACAATAAACTGCCAATTCATTGGTAATAAATTGCTGTACGCTTTCTTTTTCATGTTCCGGATACAACACATGTACATTGGCACCCGCATCCAAGGTAAAACAAACTTTACTTCCTGTCCCATTTCTAAACTCCCATATTTTGTTTATCACCTCCAAAGTATTGGGTTTCATCAAAATAAAGTAAGGTTGACTGGTCATCATCATGGCATGTAAGGTAAGTGCCTCACTTTCTACAAGCTGAATAAAATCATCAATAGCTCCTTGAGCAAAAATTTGTTTGATATTGGTAATGTTTTCTTGAGCCTGAGCAAAACGTTGTGGTGCAAAAGGATGTCCGTGCATTAATCCATGTCCTACGGTACTACTTACTTGTTTTTCTCCTTTATCGATGAGCAAAATCGTATCTTGGTAATTTTTAAAAACTGAATCTACAACATCGGTAAATTCTACTCCATACAAATCTGAACTTTCTTGTATTTCAGGGTGATTTCCCCAAACCACCAATTCACCTTTTACACTTCTACAAGCACTTCCTGAACCTAAACGAGCCAAAAATGAAGCTTTTTGATAGAAATAAGTCTCCGTTAAGGTTGGATTTAACTCTTTTTCCAAACTCATTAAACACAAAGCAATGGCACTCATACCACTAGCAGAAGAAGCAATTCCACTACTGTGTGGAAAAGAATTGGAAGATTCAATTACAAACTCGTAGTCTTTTAAGAAGGGTAAATACGTTGCTACTCTTTTGAAAAAAGTTTGAATTTTAGGTTTAAACGCTTCCTTTTTTTCTCCTTCAAAAATAACTTCAAAAACAAAATCGTCACTAGGAGTTTGTTTTTTTTCAAAACTCAAACTTGTAGTCGTATGGCAGTTGGAAAGCGTAAAACTGATAGAAGTATTTTCTGGCAACTGAGGTTCTCTTTTTCCCCAATATTTTACCAAAGCAATATTGCTTGGGGTTTGCCATGTTACTTTTCCTTTTTCTGTTGATGCTGTTAAACCATTCGGAATAAATTGCTGCTCCATACTGCCTATTAATTTTAATGCAAATATACTTCTCTATTGATGGATAAAAAATTTTATTCCGTCCATTCCTTTTTATCTTTGCCCTATGAGAAAAATAAAACTGATTTGGGATTTTAAAGGTCCTACAGGCTTAGGAACTGCCAAACACCACTGCATTCACTTAAAAGAATTTGCTGAAGCGGAACAACTAATCTATCACGAAATAGACCATACCGAAGTAAACCAAATGTGGGCTACCGCTTTTATTGTTGTTGATGAAGCCGATATGAAAATTTATAGAGATGCTTTAAGACCTCATAGAGGGGAAATTGCTAATGGTTGATGATTATGAAAAATCGTGAGTCTAAATTCCATAATCTTATCTAGAAATAGACGGATAAAAAAATACCAACTCCTAAAAAAGTTGGTATTTCCATTATATACTCGCGTTTGGAAACGTATTTTATCATAAAGACTCTCTGCAAAGCTAAGCACCAGAGTATCTGATACTAAAAGGCTAAAAAAAACGCTATGTTATGTCTTACTTCGTCTTTTTTGACTTAGAAGAAGACAAAAACCAACTAGGTCTTATTCCCACCAACTCTAAAGTAAGCCTACAAGCTTCATAAAAATTATATTCCTTTTCTTTTGAGGGATTTGAAAGCCCATAAGAAACAAAAACCCTACTATCACCATATTTTATTGATACCAGTCTACCGTGACCTAACATAAAAAAATGCCTTTTTATAGAATCGCTTTGAATTTCAAATAAATTTGTACAAACCTTAGAGAATTGTTTTTTAGAAACCCCAATGATAGTATCTGTTGTATAACTCTTATTCGGAAAATTATGGAAACATTTAACATTGGCTAAAACTGTATCTTTTTTAGGCATATAGTTTAGAATAATATCGACTTTATTGTATGAGTATAAACGAGAATTACTCATTTTAAAATGTACATCTTTAACTGTACCTTGTGAGGATTTTATCTCAACACCATTAATCTTAAATGACTGAGAATGGGCTGTTTGTTTAAAAACAAAAACCAACACTAGTATAATCTTAATTATTTTCATATAGTATCTTTATTTATAATTCATTCATTTCATCTTCTGCATCCGCCTGTTCCAATTCTTCCAACTCTTCTAACTCCTCTTGTTCACATATTGCTTCATATGTCCGTTACCCTATAACTATTTCATAATCAACCAACAACCCCTTTACCTGCTCTAAAGAAAACTTAGCTCCCTTTATTTTATTTCTTTCCGGTGCTATTTGGTAATTAATTGCAGTTCTAAAATCTGCTTTTTCTAAAAAAGTATTTTCAAAAATAGTTTTTGATAAATCACAATCAGCAAAGTTTGCCTTTTCTAAGTCTGCTTCTGTAAAATCTAAGTTCATTAGACTAGAACCTTTAAAACTAGCTCCCTTTAATCTTACTTGGTAAAAAGAAGAATGATCTAACTGACAGTTTTCAAAATTGACCGAAAATCCAAAATCATTACATTCTTCAAAAGACAAACCTAATAGTTTGCAGTTTTTAAAAGTAATGTTCTGAAAAGAGGTGTCTTTTATAGTAATGTTAGATAGATTACAATCCACAAACTCACAATCTACAAAAATAATTTTATACAATCGATCCTGAGTAAAATCTACATTTATAAACGTACACTGTTCGTACTCTCCTTGTTCAAACTCACCCTTAACGTAGGTTTTGCTTTTTATGGTTATTTCATCAAAATATGCATCCATAGTTTTAAGAATACGCTATCGTTTCAGAAATTACCCAACCACCCGTCCATGCATTCTGAAAATTGAAACCTCCTGTAACTGCATCTATATTTAAGATTTCACCTGCAAAAAACAAATTTGGGTGTAGTTTACTTTCAAAACGTTTAAAGTTCACCTCTTTCAATTTAACACCTCCCGCAGTTACAAACTCATCTTTAAAAGTACTTTTTCCTTGTGCATGAAACACTGTATTCGTGAGTTTTTCTGCTAGCGCTTCAAGTTTTTTATTGGAAATATCTGCCCACTTAGTTTGTCCATTTATAGCACAAACCTCTAAAAATCGATGCCACAAACGTTTGCTGATAGTTTCAAAAGGGCTATACTTTTCTATAATAGATTTTGCTTGTTTCTTTTTCATCTGAAACAATACATCTAAAGCATGTTGCCCGTTACAATTCAACCAATTTACTTTTACTTGGTATTGATAGTCTTTTTCTGCTAACAAAATAGCTCCAAAAGCCGACAACTTTAAAACTGCTGGCCCACTAGTTCCCCAATGTGTAATTAACAAAGGACCTGTACTTGTTAACTTGGTATCTTTTATAGAAACCTCAACATTCTGAACGGAAACCCCTGGTAAATCTTGCAACAAAGGATCTTTGATGTTGAAGGTAAACAACGACGGAACTGGTTCCACAACATTGTGTTCTAAACTCGCTAACAACTTCCACATTTGTTTGCTACTTCCTGCCGTAATCACCAATTTATTACACTCAAATTCTGATTCTTTCGTACTTACTTTCCAAACATCTTCTATTTTATCAATAGCAGTCACTCCAGTATTTTTTAATACCTCAATCCCCAACTGATGGGTTGCATTTAGAAAGCAATCTATAATAGACTGAGAAGAATTGGACTGAGGAAAAATTCTATTGTCTGCTTCAATTTTTAAAGGCACTCCATGATTTTCGAACCATTCCATAGTATCTCCTGTCATAAACTGATGGAAAGGCCCTAACAGCTCTCTTTTCCCTCTTGGGTAAAATTCGGTAAGTTCTTTAGGTTCAAAACAAGCGTGAGTAACGTTGCAACGTCCACCTCCTGAAATCTTAACTTTTTGGAGTACTTCTTTCCCTTTTTCTAAAATAGCCACAGAAAGAGACTCGTTTTTCTCTTTGATGTTAATCGCTGTAAAAAATCCAGCTGCACCACCTCCTACTATTATTACATCGTATTGCTTCATCTACTCTGATACTAATTCTTGATACGCTTCTAATAAAGTAGGAAAAACTTTAACTGCACCGTTTGCTTTTAGTTCTTCTTCTGAATACTGAGTTAACAAACCAATAGCCACCATCCCTGTAGCAGCAGCAGCTTTAATCCCTGTTAAACTATCTTCAAAAATTAGCGTTTCTTGAAAATCCTCTTCTTTTATTCCCAATCTCTCAGCTAAAGTCCAATAAGGAACAGGACTAGGTTTAGGCTCATCAAACTGATCTACTCCCATACAAACAGGAAAAGGAAGACCAGCGTGTTTTAAGGAGTTTTCTACAAAAGCCGTATAAGCATTACTAGCAATACCAAAAGGAATATTGTTGGTTTCTAAAAAAGATTTTATTTCTTTTACTCCTGGCAATAAATCTGGAGGTAAGGCAGATGTTATCACATGCTTTTGCTTTAATGCGTTTAGGGCTTTGGCTTTAGAAGGATCTCCGCCATACTCTGCAAAGTATTGTGCAATTAAGTACGGAGCTTTTCCTGCGTGAGTTGCTTCTGGAAACGGACAAATTTCTTTAGAAAACAATTCACGAAAAGCAGAAGACCAAGCTCCATAATGACTTTTAAAACTATCGACTATTACACCATCAAAATCGAACAAGACGGCTTTTGGAAAAGGTATTTTTTTCATTTTGTTATTTATACTTAAAAAAACAGCCTAAAAGAGTGTTCTTTTAGACTGTCTATTTTATTTTACAAACAATCGTTTTAGGTATTCATTTAAAAACTTTCCTTTGGGATCGAGTTGTTTTCTTATAGCTTCAAACTCATTCCACTTAGGATACATTTTGGACAACTCTTTGTTTTTTGCTTTAAATCTTTTGGCCCAATGAGGTTTTCCATCGTATTTCAAAAACACCTCTTCTATCAAATCAAATGCTTCGTAAGCATCGGCTGCTTCGGCATTTCTACACACACATCCCATAGTTACTACATCAGCATTGTATGCGTTGCTTAGCCAAACACCGTCCTTTTTTAAAAAACGTACATCCATAGGAATATGTGCATATGCATTGTTAGCTTTATCATCTAACTTTTCTTTTAACTCAGCAAATAAAGTTTTAAACTTAGTATAATCAACAGTCCATTCTGCCAACTCCATAGTTCCCGCTCTAGATTTTGTTACGGTAGCATCGTACAAAGAACCTAAGTGCTCTTTTTTGGGTGTAAAAAACAGATGGTACAAAATTTTGTTGGCTCTAACAGTAAATCGTGGTTTTTTACTGGCTTTTTTATAAAGCATTTGAGACGTTTTTCTTCTATGTTTAAGATAACTTGGATACGCTTTTTCTTCTAGTTTAAAATCGTTTGCTACTTTCATTCCTAAAATAACATACCCATGATTGGTATGTGGAAGCCACAACACTCTAACAAAATCGTAGGTAGCTAAATACAAATCTAAGTTATTAACCCAATCTTTATCTTTCATGGGTTCTTCTTTTAGATGTAATTTGTAATCCGATTCACACTTAAAAGTAACTTCTGAAATAACCCCCAACATTCCTAACGAAAGTCGAACAGCTTCTATTTCATCATCTTCTTCGGTATATTCGTGCACCGTTCCATCTGCATGAATCATTCTAAATTTAGACACGTATTTAGCAAGAATATATCCGTTGGTACCATGGGTTCCTGTGGCAAGGGCTCCTCCTACGGTAACTTTATCTATGTCTGGCAAACAGGGAATACACCATCCGCTTGCTCTTACTACATTTAGTAGCTTTTCTAGTGTAGCTCCTGACTGAATGGTTACCTCTTTGGTTTGCATGTTTATTCTTACAATTTTATCATAAGTTGTAATATCAATCAAAGCACGAGTACCTGCACAGATGTCTGAAGATGAAAATCTATTTCCAAAAACTCGAACAGAATCGTGTTTAGAAACAGCTTTTATCAACTCTTGTTCTTTGGTAACTTTAACAATAGTTTCGTATGGATGCTGAACGTTTTTGTTCCAACTCACCCATTTTTTTTGTTTTTTTGGGGCTGTAATTTTTTTCAAAACAGAGTTTTAAATCAATTTATTTTTCCAGAATATCTGCAATATTAGGCTTAAAATAATTCGGTCCTTTTAGCACTTTACCATCTTCTCTGTAAATAGGTTCTCCATCTTCTCCTAACTTGCTCATATTGCTACGTTGTATTTCATTAAATACTTCTTCTATTTTGTCTTGCATACCATGTTCTATAATGGTTCCGCACAAAATATAAAGCATATCTCCCAAAGCATCTGCAACCTCTACCAAATCTCCTTTTTTTGCAGCCTCTAAATATTCTTTGTTTTCTTCGTCCATTAAATTGTATCGCAAGTCTATTTTATCGTTTCCTATTGCAGCAATGGGTTCTTTTTTATATCCCAACTTGTATGCAGTGTGAAATTCTTGAACAGCTTTGATTTTGTTTTTCATTTGTTTCGTAATTTTGAAAAAAATATTCTTTATGTTTTCAACAGGACAAATCTACTTTGCCATATTTTTTGTTGTTGCCTTTACTGCTGCTATGATTTGGAGCTATCGTAAAGATTTAAAACTTCATAAAATCCATTATAAAAATGCAGCTATTAAGGTATTTATAGCAGGTATTGCGGTAACCGTTGCGTTTATATTGATTCGAATTTCTCTGCACTAAATTACATTTTTTCTATTTGATTTAAAGCATGATGATTTACAATCGTAAACCCATCATCATCAAATCGATATGACTCACCAAACTTGTAATTAATTTTCAACTGACTAAAATCGTACGAATGTAGTTGGTATAACTGCTGATTAAAAGCTTGCTCGTGGTATTTAAAAAGCAAGTAAATTTCAACCTCTAGATTTTTTAATTCTTGATTGGTGTATTTTTTTAGTGGACTTTTGTCATCAAATTTATGAACTAATGTCCACATGGTAGGCAAATACATTACTTTATTTCTTTGCAATTGTAAATCGTAAAACTGTCGTGTAAATTGACCTTCCGATTCTTTTTCAGTGATGGTAATTACAGCATTTAATTCTGGTTCTATCATCAAATTGGTTCTTTTGTTCATTACCCTAAACATTAAGGCTCTACTTTCTTCAAAATCTCTAACAACCAAGTGCTTTGAAAATCTAATTTTTGCCTTAGGCTTAGAAAAACGTCCGTACAACAATCCTGTAATAAACGAAAAAGACATTAAGCCCACCAAAGCCTCTAGAGAAGAAACATACCCTGCCCAAATTCCATTAGGTGCTATTGCTCCATAGCCCACTGTGGTAATGGTTTGAGCACTAAAGAAAAAGAGGTACGAAAAATCTTCCCATAAATTGCCCGTAGAAGACATAAAGTCCTGAACACCAATAGTCATATAAACAGCTGCAAATAGTATGTTGATTAGCAGATATCCCACCAAAACATAAAGCAAAAACAACCACCAAGAGACTCCTATTAAATAAGTATATAAATCGTCTAAACTTTTAGGTTTATTGATGTGCTTTACGTTAGACTCTCCATTAACAATCATTCTTTGTGCCCCTTTGTTAGATTTGTACCCAACTCCTGGATCTTTTAACTTGGTTGCCATACGTTGTTAATTTGCAGTTAAAAAAAACAGCCTTGAGATTACAAGGCTGTTGCTAATTTAATGTTTCCAATTGTATTTGTAATTACAATTTTGATGAGTACTATTCAGTTTTACATAAGTATCTTTTATTCTAGATTTGTACCACTTATCTAGCGTTTCTTGTTCCTTTTTTTTAAGTGCCAGTTCTTGTATTTTTACATAATCTTTTACCAAATCTGCTTCATGTGCATCTGTTCTTTTGGTTACCTTAATTACCTTGTACATTTTTTCTCCTTCTCTACTTTCTTCATAAAAAACTTGGGTCAAATCTCCTTCTTTTAACTTATCTACTTTAGAGAATAACTTTGCATCCATCTTGTTCAGTTCAAACTTTGCATCGTTTGTGTAAGGATTTACTAACTTTCCTTGATTTAACCTAGTGGCTTTATCATCTGAAAATTCGGAAACTGCTTTTTCAAAAGTTATTTCACCTGCTAAGATTTGAGCCCTGATAGACTCTAACTTTTCTTTTGCTGCATTTAGTTTTGCTTCCTCAATTTTAGGTTGCAATAAAATATGTCTCACATCTCTTTGTTGTCCTTTAACTTTTTCGACTTGCAAAATATGATATCCAAATTGGGATTTAAAAGGTTCCGAAACCTCACCTTCTTCTAAGCTAAATGCTGCTTCTTTAAATTCTTTTACAAACGGGCTTTCTCTTGTAATTGTATATTTCCCTCCGTTTTGTGCAACTCCTGGATCTTCCGAGTACAAAATGGCTTTTAATCGCATGCTGTATCCATTTTCCACATCGGACTTTATTTGATTTAATTTTTCCAACACTTCGTCTATAGCTTGTTGTGTAGGGTTGGCATTTAGAGTAATTTGTGAGAGTTCTACCTCTATTCCAAAGCTTGGTAAATCTCCTTTTTCTTTTAAGTCGTTGTAAAAATACCTAACCTCTTCAGGAGTTACCACTACTTCTTGCGTTACGCTATTGCGTTCTCTTTGTATAAGTGTATTTTCTCTTTCTATACGTGTTAATTCAGTTCTTAAATCTTCCAAATCATCAAAACCGTAAAGAGACACTACTTTATCCATGCTACCTACTTGCGATTTAAAGTGTTCTAAAGTTCGCTGTACACCTGCTTCAACTTCAGCATCAGACACCAAAACACTATCAATTACGGCTTGATGTGCCAATAATTTTTGAGTCATAATATCCTCCATGATCTCGCAATCATCAAAGCTCGCTTTTCCTTCAGAACTATTCTCTATTTCTTGCTTATACTTTACAATATCCGAGTCTAGAATAATCTTATCTCCAACCACGGCAGCAACTCCATCAATCTTAATTTTTTCTTGGGCAAACATTCCGTTTAAACCCAACAAAAGCACCCCAACTACGTGGCATTTTTTAATAAACTTCATACTTCTTTTGTTTTACTGCATCCTCAATCAAAATTTGTTCCATTTGATTAAAGAACTTTAACTTGTTTTTATGTAATACTATGTTTTTTATGGTTGGTTTTACATACTCTAGCGGAGCTATCTCACCATCTTTTAATATCTTGTTCAAATATATGTAATAGATGCTTTTATCTGCCAAACTTACTTCTATGAATCTATCTTCTTTTGTTAATTGATATTCTGTTAACAACGGAAACTCTGGCCTTTCATCATACACACTTTTTAACGACACCCAAGTTGAATCGTTTAAATAATAATCTTCTAACACATCGTATTCGTTTAGTAGTTCATTTTTATCTAAGGGATCTTGGGACAAAAACAACTTTTTTAACGCATATTTTTTTCGAGTATCTGGCTCTAAATGTATGTATTTAAACTGAATTAAAGTCTCGTTTAACCTAAAGTTGGCTTTATTTCTTACATAAAAAGTATCTATTTCTTGTTGCACAACCATGGTATCTAATTTTTGATTGACCAAAGCATTTTTGTAATAAGATACATACAAATCTTGCTTGTAATCTGCTACCATTTGATCTAGTTCTTCTGTATTATCTAAATTGATCAATGCATTTTGGTAAAGCAATTTTTGTTTTGCCCAAGCTTCTATGTATTGTTGTGTTACTTTTAAACTATCTACAATAGAGTTGGTTATAGGAATGTGCTTTTTTAACTCTTCTTTAGTCAGTGTATAATTGTACACCTTTGCCACTATATTATTGGTCGCTTTGTCATTATTGTTTTTGCATCCAACTAGCAAAAACAAAAACATCCCTATAATTAGAATACTCCTCATTACTCTGCTGTTTTTCTTAGCTTTTTAATAGCTCTTTTGTTGTATATTATGTGGCTATTTTTTTTTAACTCTTGCAACCATTCTTTTTCTATCATTTCCTGATAGTCACTTTCTACATAACCTTTCACTTCATCAAAACTAGCCCCTTTTTGTGCATATTTTTGTGGATGTGATAAATAATAAGCTTTTACTTTTTCGGTTTCATTTTTAGGTACGTCCCAAACATGATTCTTCATCAATTCAAAAATAACCAAGCCTTTTTTGTAAGTATCTATGGTTTTCCTAAAAGCTGCACTTTCGTCTTCTAAATGCTCTATTACAAACTCTTTTAACTTTGCATTTTTAAAATTTTCTACATCAGACAATAGATTTTTTAGCCTTTTATATTTTATGTGATTTAAATAATCTTCTTGCAAATAATTTTGATGATCGATGCTTAGAAAAACCTGTTGCAAACTGTCTTTAGGATAGGTTAATACATATTTACTTTTAAAAACCTCTTGTGCTTTTGGATAAAACTTTACGTTGTGTTTGCGTTCTATTTTTGCAAAAGCAGCCTCTTTGGCAAGAGCACCTCTGTCTCCTGATAGTACTTTTTCTCTAAACTCTTTTTTAACTTTTTGATAGACTGGAATTTCTTCTTTTCCTAGATATTTAACAATGTGCCATCCGTAAGGTGTGGTAAAGGGTTTGGAAACAGCCTGATTATTAGACAGAGAAAAAGCAACTTCTTCAAAAGAAACAGGCAGCTCTCCTTTAGCAAAAGGTTTTAGAGCACCTCCTTGATGCTTACTCCTTCTATCATCAGAATATGTTTTGGCTAATTGTTCAAAAGCAATTCCGTTGTTTAGTTTTTGATAAACACTGTCTATTCTTTTTTGTTTTTCGATTCCTAAACCAGAAATCATAATGTGTGCCACTTTTACTTTCCCTTCCGATTTTCTTTTGTTAACAACCTTTATTAAATGATATCCATAACTGGTTTTTACAGGTTCCGAAACAGAATTAACAGCCGTAGTATAGGCAGCAGTTTCAAAAGGATACACCATTCTAAACACAGAAAAGTATCCTAAATCTCCTTTATTTTTCACAACACTTTTATCATCAGAATGTTCTAAAGCCAGTGTTTCAAAATCAGCTCCATTTGTCAACTGTTTTTTTAGTTCTTGTACTTTTTGCCAAGCTTTTAGCGTGTCTGTTGCCTTAGTTGCAATTAGAATATGACTTGCCTTTACCTGCCACAAACTTCGATCATATGCCTCTTTGGTTAAACTATCCAGTACTTTTTCATCTATTAAATAAGGAGTAGCAAGATCTGTTTTGTATGTTTTTAATTCTTTCTGAATACTCTCTAAAGTATCCAAACCTTCTAAACGAGCTTGCTTTAACTTTAGTTTGTAATTTACCATTAAGTCTAGATTTTCATCAAAACTAGTCTGAACAAGCGTGGCTTTATCTTGCTGAAACAATTCTTGAAACTCTGACACGTAAGTAGGTTCTGCATCTAAAGTAAACAACACTTGTGGTTGTTTAGGTTTTAAAAGAGAGCATGCTGTTAACAAACACAAACAAACAAAAAAAACAACAAACTTTTTCATATGACTTTTATACTAATTATAATGATATCAATCCCTCAATATTTTCTACAGCGTGGTAATTCTGAATAACCTCATCGGCATTTTTGACATTTATTTTGATAGAAACGCTTACGTACTTTCCGTTTCTTGAAGCTTTTTTTGACAAGGTTATCTTTTTTCCCTGAAAGGCTTCTTCCACCTCTTTCTCTTGATTTTTAGTCGTTGGCACAATAAACTTATACAAATAATCACTTGGAAAACGTGTATTTTCCTCTAGTTTTACTTTTAAATCTTTATAGAATGTTTCTTTTTTACTCATGGTTAACCTTTCATATTCAATATCAAGCTACAAAACTATAATTATTTATTATTTTTACTTCTTTAGTACTCAATTTTATTTTGCAATATGCCATTAAAAATAGTTCTTACTGGTGCCCCAGGAACAGGAAAATCTACCGTAATTAATTTACTTTTAAAAGATGGTTTTTTTTGCATGGAAGAAATCTCTAGAGAAATTATAAAGGAAGCCGAGGAATTAGGAAAAAAGAATTACTTTTTATCCGAACCTATAGTATTTAGTCAAGCTATTTTAGACAAAAGAATTGCACAATATCAAAAAAGTCAGCACAACAATGTAGATTTTTGTTTTTTTGACCGAGGAATTCCGGATGTTACTGCTTATTTAAATCATATTAACTGTGAGTTTCCTGAGCATTTTACCCAAGCATTAGAAACGCACATTTACGATTTGGTTTTTGTGTTTCCACCTTGGAGAGCAATATACACCAACGACAACGAGCGTTTTGAAACCTATGAAGAATCTATCTTGATTGACCAATCCATTGTGGATGAATATAAAAAAAAGCACCCAAAAGTTATTTATGTTCCTTTTGGAACCCCTAAAGAACGTGCTTCTTTTATCTTAAAAGAATGTTATGCACATAAGCTCTAAGATGCTTAAAGAAACGCTAGAAAAATTTTGGAAGCATAGTTCTTTTAGACCTCTGCAGGAAGAAATTATTCACTCCATTTGCCATGAGCAAGATACTTTAGCTATTTTGCCCACTGGTGGTGGTAAATCTATCTGCTACCAGTTGCCTGCTTTGGTTCTAGAAGGCACATGTGTGGTTATATCTCCATTGATAGCATTAATCAACGATCAAATTCAAAACTTAAAAAATAGAGAAATCGAAGCGGTTAGCATTCCAAGCAAATCGTCTACAGACAGTATTGTTTCATTGTTTGATAAGGTTCGAATTAAAAACATCAAGCTTTTATACATGTCTCCCGAAAGGTTTACCCAACCTTTGGTACAAGAAAAGCTAAAGCAGTTAAAAATTTCTTTTTTTGCGGTAGATGAAGCGCATTGTATTTCTCAGTGGGGTCACGATTTTAGACCCAGCTATTTAGAGCTACATCGTATTAAAAAAAACTTTGCTAAAACACCTATACTTGCCGTAACTGCTACAGCTACAGCCAGCACACAACAGCAAATAATCGATTTGTTGCACCTACAAAAACCGCAACAATTTATCGGTTCTTTTTCTAGAAAAAATTTAGCTTTTCAGTTGTACAAAACTCCTCAAAAGTTTGATTTACTCTGCAAAATTTTATCAAAGAAAAAATGGCCTACCATTATTTATTTACAAAATAGGCTAGCAGTTACAGAACTCTCTAACCGTTTAACTTCCATCGGTTTTCATAGTACTTGTTTTCATGCAGGTCTGCCTAACTCCGAAAAAGAAAAGAATTTTAAGGCATGGTTAACCGAAGAACAACACATTATGGTTGCCACCAGTGCTTTTGGGATGGGAATAGACAAAAGTAATGTACGACTTGTGATTCACCTAGAAATTCCGCCCAACCTAGAAAGCTATATTCAGGAAGCAGGAAGAGCAGGAAGAGATGGCGAAAAATCGTTTTCCTGTGTTATTTTAACGGAAAACGACTATCCAAAGTTTAGTGAACGAATTCTGCACAATCAGCTAACTGCCAATTTTATAAGCGATGTTTATTCTAAATTAAATCAGTATTACCAAATAGCTTACGGGGAGTTGACCGAAGAAGTGTTTGATTTTGATCTGGAACAATTTTGCAACAAATACCAACTTCCGCCAGCAAATACACTCAAGGTATTACAAAAGCTAGACACTTACCAAATTATTGATTTTACCAACACTAGCAAAAGTAGTACCTATGCTCGAGTAATATGTAGTAGCAAACAATTGCTTTATTTTTGTGAAACGCATCAAAAATACCAAGATCTTGTAGAATGTATTTTAAGGAATTATACGGGTATCTTTGAAATAACAAAAAAATTAAACATTGCAAGAATTTCATCAAAAACAGGACTTTCGGCGAACAAAATAGAGCAAAGATTGCAATATCTTCAAGAAATTGACTTGTTAGAATATCAAAAAAAAGAAAACAACCAAACCCTTACATTTCTTGTACCTAGAGAAGATAAATTTACGCTAAATAAAGTTTTAAGAGATTTAAAAACACTAAACCAAATAGCACATCAAAAGTCTGAAAAAACCTTTCAGTATTTTAAAAACCGTAATGTTTGCCGATCTAACATGCTTTTAAATTACTTTGATCAACAAGCACAAAAAAACTGTGGCATTTGCGATATTTGCCTTGAAAACAAAAAAGATCTTTTTACAGAAGAAAGAATTCAATTTGTAATAAATCTGTTAAAAAACAAACCACATACATTTAACGAACTAATGATTGCCTTAAAAAGCAATGATATGGCCACTAAAAAAATATTAGACTACCTGATAAATGAAGCGATCATTAGTCAAAACTTTCAATATTATCAATACAAAACATGAGTAAGTTAAAAATTGTTTTTATGGGAACTCCAGATTTTGCTGTAACCATATTAGACCGTATTATAAGAGAAAACTATCAAGTTGTTGGTGTTATTACTGCCCCAGATAAGCAAGCTGGTAGAGGAAGAAAAATACATCAATCTGCCGTTAAACAATACGCTATTGCAAAAGGCTTAACTATTTTGCAGCCTACCAATCTAAAAGCTCCAGAATTCCAGTCAGAATTAGAAGCACTTGCTCCAGATTTACAAGTGGTTGTTGCTTTTAGAATGTTGCCAAAATCTGTATGGAACCTACCAAAACAAGGAACGTTTAATCTACATGCATCATTGCTACCCGATTATCGCGGTGCTGCCCCTATCAACTGGGCTATTATGAATGGAGAAACTGAAACAGGAACCACTACTTTTTTCTTAGACGATAAGATTGATACTGGAGAAATTATTTTACAAAACAAAACTTATATAGCAAAAGATGAAACCGTAGGGCAATTACATGACAAGTTAATGTTTTTAGGTGCAGATTTGGTGATTGACACCTTAAAATTAATAGAAAAAGGTGATGTAACCACAACCCAACAAGCTATTGAAAGCAAAAAGCTAGCCTATAAAATTCACACAGAAACCTGTAAAATTGACTGGAGTTGGACAAGTGAAAAAATATACAATCATATACGAGGCCTAAATCCTTATCCGGCAGCATGGACTACACTTGTAAGTCCTGATTCGGAGATAAATGTAAAAATTTACGACTGTAATATAGAAAACGAAACACACTCTTTACCCCCCGGAGCGTTGTTGATTGATAAAAAAAGTATTAAAGTAGCTACGCAGGACAGTTTTATAAACATAAAAAGCCTAAAGATTGCAGGAAAAAAGCTAATGAACACTGCAAGTTTACTAAACGGGTTCAACATCCCAGACCAGTCTTTTATGAAATAATCATCAAAAATCAAGAAACCAAAGCTATTTTTATTAACATAATTTAAAAGTTATTAACAATGTAGTGTTTTTAAGGGCTAATCGCTTGTATACCCTATTATTCCTTATATATTTGTTTCTAGATAAACTTATTATAATTTAACAACATAGTAGTCATGAACAAATCAGATTTAATCGATGCAATTGCTGCTGATGCAGGAATTTCTAAAACTGCTGCGAAAGCTGCATTAGAATCAGTAACAAACAACGTAACTTCTACATTAAAAGATGGAGGTAAAGTTTCTCTAATAGGATGGGGTACTTGGTCTGTTTCTAAAAGACCAGCAAGAGAAGGAAGAAACCCACAAACTGGAGCTACCATCCAAATTGCTGAAAAAAACATCGTAAAATTTAAGCCAGGAGCTAGTTTATCAGATGCTGTAAACTAATTTCTAGAAGCTTTTAAGAACATAAAACTCTTTACAAATTGTAAAGAGTTTTTTTTATTCATTTTTTTTAGTAGCTTTATTGGAAACCCTTATACTATGGCTTGTCTAAAACCATCCAAAGGAAGACTATTAATAGCAGAACCCTCTATTTTAGGTGATGTATCTTTTAACAGATCCATTGTGCTTCTTACTGAGCACAATAGCAACAGCTCTATTGGTTTTATTATTAACAAGCCTCTAGACTACAGCTTGCAAGATTTGATTCCTGAAATTAATTGTGATTTTAAAGTATATCAAGGAGGCCCTGTTGAACAAGACAACCTTTATTTTATTCATAAAATACCAGAACTCCTTCCCAATAGCATAGAGGTTACAAAAGGAATTTATTGGGGAGGTGATTTTGACAAGCTAATAGAGCTACTAAACAATGGCCAAGTACAAAGTCAAGACATTCGTTTTTTTCTTGGATATTCTGGATGGAGTAAGGGACAACTTTACCAAGAATGGAAAACAGATTCTTGGCTTGTAACGGAAAACAACCATCAAAACATCTTTAACACTCATGACAAAGATTTGTGGAAAAACCACCTTTTGGAGTTTGGAAGCAAATATCAGTTTTGGATCAATGCTCCTAAAAACCCTAGCCTAAACTAAGTAAGTCTTCACGGATTTTAAGACCAAAGTTGGTAGAAAATTGTTTTTTCCTGTAGTTGGTAACAGGTTGCAATCCTACTATTACATTGGTCATAAAAACCTCATCTGCTTTTTGTATTGCAAAAGGAGAAATAGACTCTTCCACCAGTTGAATTTCTTTATTTTTAGACAACAGGTCTATTGTATTTTTTCTCATCACTCCTTTTACACATCCATCAGCAAGAGGAGGAGTTGTTACGGTAGTTCCTTTTATTAAAAAGATATTTCCATTCGTAAATTCAACCACATTTTTATTAGCATTTAGCAATACACAATTTTCCAAATCGTTTTCTTGGGCATAAATTCCAGAAAGTACATTTACCAACTTATTGTTACTTTTTATAGTAGCCAACAAATTAGGATGAATGGTAAAATCTTTATACAAATCTATCCTGTACATCTGTTTAGGGGTTATATCTACTTTTTTTACATCTATTATATAAGAAATTTTATTGGTAGTTGGGGCGTACAAACCTTCAGAGTCTCGGTAGACTGTAAAACGAACTCTGTTTTCATCTCCTTTATTAGCATTGATGGTTTTTAAAATTTCTGATTCAAAAAACTCTAACGTAAAATGCATGGGGATTTCCATACGCAACATACGCATAGAAGCCATTAATCTAAAATAATGGTCTTCGCAAAATAGCACAGCCTCGTTATTTACCTTTAGTGTCTCGAATAAGGCATCACCATATTTAAAACCTCTGTTATTATAATCAATTCTGTTGAAATCTTCCGCTATTATGTTTCCGTTAAAGTTTATCATATTCATCAAAAATTTGAGCAAATTTAACACAAAAAAAGCTTTGATTCTCATCAAAGCTCTTTTCATATTTATAGAGTTAGTTTGGTTAGTTTACGCTCCTATCAAATGCTTAAGTTCAGCAATTTGGTTTTCCCATAACATTTTGGCCTCATCCATTTCATCTTCTTCTGCAAAATCTGTAATAATTAATGAAACATCTTTGGTTAAGGCATCTACCTGAATTTTAAATTCAAAATATGCTTCTTCACCTTCGTCGTCTGCCCACTGAAATTTTGCTCTATCATCTACCTTAGAACTAATCAGCTTTGCTTCTTCTTCGCTTCCATCCCAAATAAAGGTAAACAACTCTCCTCTAGAGTTTACATTGTCTGCAAACCACTCTCCCAATCCCGAAGGGGTTGCAAAATATTGATATAACATTGCCGGAGAGGCATGTATAGGGAATTCTAATTGATATTTTTCTTTTGTCATGGTATTCGTCTTCATTTTAGGTGCTCGGAAAAGTAAGTATTTTTTTTTACTTAGAAAAACAAGTCTTTTAAAAGTTACTTCTTTTTTTCGATGTGAATTTCTTTTTGTGGATAAATATAATTGGCACTCTTTAACACCGAAGGTTCTCTAACCAATCTCCCTTTTTGAAACGCTTCTTGCAAAATTGCCTCTATCATAAAATCTTCCAATTCCGATTCTGGATGGTATTCTAAATCTAACTTAATTTTAAACAAACTTGCCGAAACTCGATACCAAAACGCCCTAAAATTACCTCGTTTGTCTTGTATGTGTTCATTTACCGTTGCCCCTGTTAATCTATGGATCAATTTAATTAAGATTCTCCCCTCTGTTCGGGTTAGTTTTTTAATATCTTCCGTAAACTGCTCTTCAAAAAAATCTTGTTTTTCTTTGATAAACTTCTTTCGTTTTCTTTTGGATGTTATGAGCTGAATAGAATCGTTTAACTGATTGATTTTATGCTTTGCCAATACCGCATAAGGGTAAGCTTTGTATGTTTTTTTGGCAAACCACAAATAATACCTCCTGTCGTAGTAAGTCTTAAAAGTAGGCTGCGGAAACAACACTACCGTGTCTAGAATAATTTGTTCATCAGGATGGCTAATTACATAATACCCTTCATATTTTTTTCTGAGTTTTTCAAAATCTATTTCTTGAGCAAAACTCCATTTTATCCCCAACAAAAAAAGGGTAAAAACCAAGCACAAGGTCATTTTTTTCATCACCTCAAAAATACATAAAACCACTGCTAAAAAACAACTTATCATATACATTACATCTAAAATCAAAATTGTATTTTTGAGTTCTTTTAAAAAGATATATGATGAGTGAACATACAATTTTAAACGACAAATCTATGGCGTTTTTGGAGCAGTATTTAAACAATGCTTCTCCTACAGGATACGAAAGTAAAGGACAACAAATTTGGATGGATTATCTAAAACCTTATGTAGACGAGTTTATTACCGATGCTTATGGAACTGCAGTAGGAGTTATTAATCCACAAGCAAAATACAAAGTTGTAATAGAAGGTCATTCTGATGAAATTGCTTGGTACGTAAACTACATTACAGACAACGGACTAATTCATGTAATTAGAAATGGAGGAAGTGACCACATTATTGCTCCATCTAAACGTGTAAACATACACACCAAAAAAGGAATTGTAAAAGGAGTTTTTGGCTGGCCAGCAATTCACACTCGCTTAAAAGGAAAAGAGGAAGACACCCCTAAAATAGAAAACATTACTATTGATGTAGGATGCGAAACCAAAGAACAAGTCTTGGCTTTAGGAGTGCATGTAGGATGCGTAATTACGTACCCTGATAAGTTTGAAATACTAAACGGAAACAAGTTTGTTTGTAGAGCTTTAGACAACCGCATGGGTGGTTTTATGATTGCAGAAGTAGCTCGTTTAATTAAAGAAAACAACATAGACCTACCTTTTGGTTTGTACATTACCAACTCTGTACAAGAAGAAATTGGTTTGCGTGGTGCTGAAATGATTACTCAAAGAATCCAGCCTAATGTAGCCATCATTACAGATGTTTGTCATGACACTTCTACACCAATGATAAAAAAGGCCGAAGAAGGTGACACCAAAATAGGATTAGGTCCTGTAATTTCTTACGCTCCTGCAATTCAACACAATGTTAGAGAACTGATTATTGATACTGCAGAAAAAAATGAAATTCCTTTTCAAAGACATGCCTCTTCTAGAGCTACAGGAACTGACACAGATGCATTTGCATATAGCAACGGAGGAGTTCCTTCTGCTTTAATATCACTTCCTTTAAGATACATGCACACAACCGTAGAAATGGTACACAGAAATGATGTAGAAAATGTAATCAAATTAATTTTTGAAAGCGTTAAACAAATACAAGAAGGCGATGACTTTAGTTATTTTAAAGAAAATAGCTATAGTATCTAACTCCTAATACATTTTTAATCTCTTAAAATCCGTTTATTTTTAAACGGATTTTTTTATTGTGATAAATTTCAATGTAAAACTGTTAAAATTTTTACGAAATCGTTGTAGTAAACTAAAAAAGTATGATATTTACCAAATAAAAACTAAGCTTTATGTCATTTGAAAACAAAACCCTGGGAGAATTTATCAACGAAAACCAACACACTTTTAAGTATTCAACAGGAGAATTATCTAACCTTATCAACTCTTTAAGACTTGCCGCAAAAGTCGTTAATCATGAAGTAAACCAAGCAGGACTGGTAGATATTATTGGAGCTGCTGGAGACACCAATATTCAAGGAGAAGATCAACAAAAACTTGATGTTTATGCAAATGACATTTTTATAAAAACATTAACCAATCGTAACATTGTTTGCGGAATTGCAAGCGAAGAAGAGGATGACTTTGTTTGTATAAACAGTAAAGACAAAAACCATCAAAACAAATATGTAATTTTAATAGACCCTTTAGATGGGTCTTCTAATATTGATGTAAACGTATCAGTAGGTACTATTTTCTCTATTTACAGAAGGGTAACCCCTGTTGGATCTCCTGTTACCAAAGAAGATTTTTTACAAGAAGGTAACAAACAAGTTGCTGCTGGATATATTATCTACGGAACCTCTACCATGTTGGTGTACACAACAGGACACGGAGTAAACGGCTTTACTCTTAACCCAGCCATTGGTACTTTTTACCTATCGCATCCTAAAATGCAATATCCTAAAGACGGAAATATTTATTCTGTTAACGAGGGTAATTACTTAGAATTTCCTGAAGGAATTAAAAAATACATCAAATATTGTCAAGAAGTAACAGAAGACAGGCCTTATACCAGCAGATATATTGGTTCTTTAGTCTCGGACTTTCACAGAAACATGATCAAGGGAGGTGTATATTTATACCCTAAAAGCACAAAAAACCCTAACGGAAAACTACGTCTGCTTTACGAATGCAACCCTATTGCTTTTTTAGCAGAACAAGCTGGGGGAAAAGCTACAGATGGTTTTAAAAGAATTATGGACATAAAACCTACAGAACTTCATCAAAGAGTTCCTATTATTTGTGGAAGTGTAAATATGGTTGAAAAAGTAGAGGAATTTATGAGCAAATTCCCATCGTAAAATCCTATTTATTAATCGTTTTAAAAACTCTAAATATATAATGTTTGTTTAGAGTTTTTTTTATTTAAGAACATCTTAAAATACAAGAAAAATCCATAAAAAAACCCTTAAACACTATGTGATTAAGGGCTTGTTGTACCTAGGGCGGGAATCGAACCCGCACTTCCGAAGAAACTGGATTTTGAATCCAGCGCGTCTACCAATTCCGCCACCTAGGCTTCTGAAATCGGTGGTGCAAATGTAAAAAAATATTTAACTTATCACACCATATCAAGAAAAAAAAATTCTATTTTTGCCTCGAAAATAATTCAACAACAACAACAATCATACAAATGTCTGTAAATCAATTAACTCCTAAAGTTTTTGCATGTTCACAAAGTATAGAATTGGCAAAAGCTATTGCTAAAGAATACGGAACTGAACTAGGTGATTTGACTGTTGCAAGATTTAGCGACGGTGAATTTCAACCCGTAATTAATGAAACCGTTAGAGGTAGAAGGGTTTTTATCATAGGTTCTACTTTTCCGAACTCTGACAACTTAATGGAGCTGTTACTAATTTTAGACGCTTGTAAAAGAGCCTCTGCCAAACATGTTACTGCTGTAATTCCCTATTTTGGTTGGGCAAGGCAAGACAGAAAAGATCAGCCACGTGTAGCAATTGGGGCCAAAATGGTCGCAAACCTACTAACTGCTGCGGGAGCTACTCGTGTTATGACTATGGACTTACATGCAGGTCAAATTCAAGGATTTTTTGAAAAACCTGTAGACCATCTATACGGTTCTACCATCTTTTTACCTTACTTAGAATCTCTTAAGCTAGACAATTTAACCATTGCATCTCCTGATATGGGAGGATCAAAAAGAGCTTATGCTTATGCAAAATACTTGCAGAGTGATGTGGTAATTTGTTATAAACACAGAGAAAAAGCCAATGTTGTTTCTCATATGGAATTGATTGGAGATGTAAAAGGCAAAAACGTTGTACTGGTAGATGACATGGCAGACACAGCAGGAACACTAACCAAAGCTGCAGATTTGATGATGGAACGTGGTGCTTTAAGTGTAAGAGCGATTGTAACACACTCTATCTTATCAGGAAACGCTCATCAAAAAATAGAAGACTCTAAATTAACAGAGTTTATTACTTCAGACACAATTCCATTAAAAAAGGAAAATTCTAAAATAAAAGTGCTATCTTGCGCTCCCTTATTTGCAGAGGTTATGGATAAGGTCCAAAACTTTAAGTCAATTACGGATAAATTTATCATTTAATATATATTATGAAATCAATCACAATCAAAGGATCTCAAAGAGAAAGCGTGGGTAAGTCAGCGACTAAAGCCTTACGTAATGCTGGAAAGGTTCCTTGCGTTATTTACGGAGGGGATGAAACCATACACTTTTCAGCTGAAGAAAAAGCATTCAAGAATTTAGTGTACACTCCAAACGTATATACTGCTAAGATTGAATTGAATGGAAACACTTACGATGCAATTTTACAAGACATCCAGTTTCACCCAATTAACGACGAAATTTTACACGTAGATTTTTACCAGTTAAATGCTGATAAAGAAATTTCTATGAATGTACCTGTAAAAGTAGTAGGTAAATCTAAAGGTGTAGCTATGGGAGGTGCTTTACGTCAAAACTTACGTAAGTTAAAAGTAAAAGCTATTCCTGCAAATTTACCAGATTTTGTAGAGGCTGATATTACAGATTTACAAATTGGTAACAAATTATACGTTTCTAAATTAAGAAACGATGAATACCAAATTATGCACAACGATAATACTGTTGTTGCTCAGGTTAAAATGTCTCGTAATGCTGCTAAAGCTGCTGCAGAGTCATAAGAAAAAACACATTGTTTTTAAAAAGCGTTACATTAGTAACGCTTTTTTTATACACATCATTTTATCTTTGTGTCCAAAACACAAAAGATGCTATTTAAAAACTGGTTTCGCCCAAAACAACATACTAACGAAACAGATTCCATGAAAAAATATTTAATTGTTGGACTAGGAAACATCGGTGCAGATTATACTAATACTCGTCATAATATCGGTTTTAAAGTTTTAGATGAACTGGCAACACAACAAAACACTTCTTTTAGCACAGAAAAACTAGGTGATGTTGCTGTCTTTAAATTTAAAGGAAGAACTTTTATATTATTAAAACCCTCTACTTACATGAACTTAAGTGGAAAAGCTGTAAAATACTGGATGGATCAAGAAAAAGTTCCCCAAGAAAATATTTTAGTTATTTCTGATGATTTAAACATCGACTTTGGTACTTTTAGGCTTAAAGCAAAAGGAAGTGCAGGTGGTCATAACGGACTAAAAGACATTAACGAAAAACTAGGAAATCAAAATTATGCTCGTTTTCGTTTTGGAATTAGTGCTGTGTTTAGCAAAGGAAAACAAGTAAATTATGTGCTTGGAGAATGGAATAAGGAAGAAGAACGTTACTTACCCGAACTTTTAGACAAAGGAGCTAAACTAGTACTTAGCTTTGGTACTGCAGGTATTGGTAATACTATGAATACATATAACGGTAAGCAAATAGAAGAATTTTAAAAAAGCTTTTGCTCATTTTACTAACTAATGAGTAAAAGCTTTATACTTCTAAAAACTAAACCTGATCGCTAGCAAACCATTCTGCGTAGGAACTTTCTGTTTCATACAGTTTTAAAGAATGTAACTTAACATTTTCTGGTAACTGATTTTTTATTCTCTCTGCAAAATCAATAATCATCATTTCGCTTGTTGGTTGGTAATCTACCAAAATAATATGATGCCCAGCTTCTATCAACTCCTTGGCTAAAGTTAGGTGCGGAGTATTTTTATTAAATACCATTGCATGATCAAACACATCTTCTATTTCCGATTTTACAATTCTTTTTAAATCTGTAAAATCAATCACCATTCCGTGTTTTACATTATTGGTATCTGCAATGGGTTCTCCTATTACCGTAACAAACAACTTATAACTATGTCCATGTAAATTTTTACATTTTCCATCATAACCATGCAAAGCGTGTCCTGCTTCAAAGTCGAATTTTTTGGTAATTCTTATTGTATTCATTTTTTACTTCTTTTTAAATTTTAACAGTGCTTTTTTAGTTGCCTCAGACAGTACCAATTCCCCACTAACACTTGCTCTTTCTTTTAACAAAACTTCCCAGTTTTCCGTTTGCTTCCACAAGATTTTTTTCATTTCCGACAAAGCTATTTCGCTATAACTAGCCAACTCGTTCAGATAATTCTTTGTTCGTATGTTTAATGTTGCAAAATCATCACACACTTCTTGATACAAACCGTTTTCATAAGCCCATCCCGAAGATTTCCAGCAGGTAGGGTTTAAAGATAGTTCTGCAAATTTACGATTTCCAATGGCTTTTGAGACCGCTGGTTCTATAACAAATGGGCCAATCCCTATACTTATTTCTGATAATTTTATACTTGCCGATTTTGCTGCTAATACATAATCACTGGCAGCAGCAATTCCTACACCTCCTCCTACAACCTTGCCCTGAATACTTGTTACCACAATTTTACCACAAGTTCTTATGGCATTGATAACATTGGCAAAACCCATAAAAAATTGAGTTCCTTTATTTACTTCTTCAATCTGCAACAATTCATCAAAAGAAGCACCCGCACAAAAAGCTTTTTCCCCGTCACTTTTTAAATGAATTATAGAAATCTGTTTGTTTTCTTTCTGTTGCAAAATAAGTGTGGTAAGTTTTTGCAATTGATTACTGGTTAACGAATTGCTTGCCGGATTATAAAACTCAATTTCTGCAATTTTACCAAGCTTTTTTAGTGTTACATATGCTGTTTTCATAAATTGCTACTTAGGTGTTATGTTTGATTAGCTTTACAAATTTTAAATGCAAAAGTAAGGCTCTTATCAACATCCAAACAACAAAAGCAATCCAAATTGCAAATATTTGAAACTGAAAATAATCAAAAAATAACAAAGCAGGTACAAACCCACAAAAAGTAGCAATTAGCTGTGTATTTCTTAGCGTTACGGCTTCAGCCATTCCTTTGTAAACATCATCGTACACAAAGGCAATAGCATTGAGTGGTTGCATTACCAAAACCATCCAAAAAAAAGTTTGAAAAGTACCTATAACTTCTTGGTCTTTGGTAAAAAAGACACCTACTTTTTCGTAAAACAAAAAGAAAAAACCACTAAGCACTACAGAAATTACCACTGCATATTTACTAACCGTTTTCACCAACTGATGCAAACCTATATAGTTGTTTTCTCCTTTAAGCTTTCCTGATACAATTGCAGTTACACTGGCATATCCATCAATAAAAAACGCAAAAAACAACCATATTTGAAATGCAATAGTAAAAGCAGCGATGTACTGCGAACCGTATTTTGTTGCATAGGCATTGGATAAAATTAGACTTGTATTTAGAGCCACTGTTCTAACCAACATATTAAGACTAATAGCAAGGGTTCTTTTTAACTCTGGGTGAATTTTCCATATAATTTTTAGACGAAATGGCGTTTTTGCAAACATTAAAATTAAGGCCAAAACAAACATCATTATTTGAGAAATAACACTTGCCCAAGCAGCTCCTTTAACATGCATAGCAGGAATCCAACCCTCTACTCCATAAACCAAAGCAAAGTCTAGCCCTATGTTTAATAAAGCCCCACAACCACTAATCACCATTGGCCAAAAAGTATTTTGCAAACCTCTAAAAATAGAAAATACTGAAACTATAAATAATAAAAGAGGAAAGCCTAAAGCACGGATTCTATAATATGAAACTGTATATTCTAGCACCATGTTTTCTGCATTGTATAATTTAAAAATCTGAATGGTTAACAAATACGTTACAGCATATACGATACAACCTAAAATGGCATTGATAGCAATCATCTGTGCAGGTAAACCTATGATTTTATCCAGTTGTTTTTTACCCAAGTATTCTGCCACCAAAGCAACAATAGCTACTTTGCTTTGGGTAAAAATCCATCCTAGTGTAGCAATAAAAGAGCCTGCTATACCTACAGCAGCAAGAGCTTCTTTTGCGTTTATTGATACATTACCAATAACAGCAGTATCGGTTAACGATAAAATAGGCTCTACAACTCCAGAAACAATAGCAGGAACAGCAATACTGTTAATGTATTTAAAAGAAAATTTAGGATTGCTCATGAATAAAAGCTATGGTTTTTTGCACCACTTTTTGCAAATCTTCTGGCATTTCTTTAGCAACATATGGTTGTGTATTTCCTAAAGCATGATTCATATTTTCTATCCAAATTAAGGTACTATTTGGATTCCATTGATGTACATTTTCAGACTCTATAGGTTTTACAACCACATCTTCTGTACCATGTACTAACAAATGATTTGCTTCTAGTTTCTTCACTGCATTTTGAATATTCAATCGCTCCTTATTGGCAAGAAAATCTTTGTAGAACGAAATATAATGTGGCATTTTTTGTTGAGTCCTTGCGTTTTTAATATATCCAACACCTCTTAATTTCCACCACAACAACTGAAAACCTTTGGGAAATCTAGATTCTAAATCTGACAAACCTGCCCATGACACGATGTTTTTAACTCGATGATCTTCGCTTGCTTTTAGGGTAACAATTCCTCCTCCTCTAGAATGTCCTATCAAGGTAATATTGTCTAAATCTACTTCATTTTTAAAATCTTTATGTGTATACACATAGTCTATAACCGATTCTAAATCGTCTAATTCTTTAGTAAATGTATTTTCTCCAAAGGCTTTTAAATCTGGAAAATCTATAGGCTGTTCTGCAGTTCCTCCGTTATGAGAGAAACTAAATTTTACAAAAAAGAAATTTTGTTTGGCAAATTCAGTAGCCATTAAATTCCACGCTCCCCAATCTTTAAAACCTTTGTAACCATGAGCAAAAATTACCACAGCTTTCTTGGTTTGGTTTTTTGTAAAGTTTACATCCGTTAAAATGGGTCTACCATGTTTTCCTGACAGCTGAATATTTTTATAAATCATCTAAGCTTCTTTTTTAAAATTTCGGTCTGTATTTTCTACAAAATTAAGCTTGTTGTCTAAAATCTCATCAATCAATTGCAACAAACTGTCTTTAAATAGGTTTAGATTTTCTTCTGTTACCTTATATTCTTTTTTGTAATTATTTTCAGAAAAATTCATAGCCAAAAAACCAGATTTTAGATTTTTAAACGAATAAATTCCCGTTTGTAAATTACATTTAGTCCAGTCTATTTGTTCTTCGAAAGCATAAATAATTACGTAAAACAGTACTTGTAAAATTTTATGGTATTTGTAATCTGAGGTTGCCAAAGACACATCTCCCAATTTTAAATCAGAAGCTTCAACTTTTCCTGTTTTATAATCAACAATTCGTAAGATTCCATCTACCTCATCCACACGATCTATTTTTCCTTTTAGTCTTATTTTGCTTCCTTTAGGTGTGGTTAAATCTACCTTACATTCTCTTTCCAATTCTTTGACCACTATATTTTTTCCTCTGTTGATTTGCTCTAAGTCTAAATTTAAAAAGTTAGTCACAAATTGTTTAGCAACTTCACTTATCAACTTATTTTTTCCTGTGCTGATGTCTCCTAATTTAAAGTACTCTTTAAATTTATCATTCACCATAACATCTGCTTGAATCTTCATTTGGTGAATGTCTTCTTTTGTTAAAATTCTACCTAAATAAGGAGTGTATAAAAATTCAAGAGAATCGTGTACAATGGTTCCTAAAGTATTCTCGGCTACTTCTTCTTCTACCTTTTCCGTTTCTCTGATTTTTAGAATCATTTTTTGGTAAAACTCAATCGGATCGTTAATATAATCGTTAACTCTGCTTGGTGAAACTCCTTTTTGAAAGTAGTCTAATAAAATTTTTTGAACAGCTTGTGTTTTTTTAACCTCAACAGGCTCAACCAAAGTGCTTATTACTTTAGTTGTCACTTTTTTGTGTAAAATTTCACTTTCTTTATCAATTAACAAGCGTGTTAAAAAACGGCTCATTTCGCCCCCTCCAAAATCATCCATTTGTGTATTGTACAACAAATAAATATTTTCCGCTCTTTGTAAAAGTCTGTAAAAATGATATGAAAAAATCGCATCTTTAGCCAAATACGTGGGCATATCAAACTGTTTTTTTACATCAAAAGAAATAAACGAACTTTCTGTTTTTCCTGATGGCAGTACTCCTTCGTTTACCGAAGTAATAATGACATTTTTAAAATCCAAACATCTAGATTCTAAAACTCCCATTAGCTGAAGTCCCTCTAAAGCATCTCCTTTAAAATCAACCGTTTCTAATGATATCAACTTGTAAAACACTTTTGTTAATACCTTAAAATTATGGATGTATTGGTATTGATTATTTAACTGAATTAGTTCCTGAAACACTTTTTTAAAACTCTCTAAATACAATATATCTATGCCTTTTAGAAAAGACTCTAAAAAAGAAATAAAATTCATTACATTAAACAAAAATGCCATTACTCCATCCTGAAAATTAAAAAGCTGAATGGATGCTTTGTTAAATTTGTGTTCTTCTAATAACTGTACTAATTCTTGGTCCGAAACAAATACTTTATTGCTTTTGGTAATAAAACGGATTAATTTCTGACTTGCATCATGCTCTATTTTGGCAAAATAAGGGTGTCTTAGCAACGACAAAATATCTTTGTAGTACAATGCGTTTTTACCCAGTTTTTGTTTGTTTAACTGCATCTTAAACAACGACTGGAACAACCCATACATAGGAATATTATTTAATGGATATCCCATTGTAATATTCACATTTTGAACGTTACTGGGGATGGAATTTAGAACAACTGGCAGTAAGCTTTCTTCTGCCAAAACCATTGCTGTTTGATTCGGATTTACTTCATTTTTTAAAAAAGATGTAGCTGTTTTTATTCCTGTTACATTTAGTGGAGCTCCTAAAATTTGAATATTTTTTTTCTCTTGAAAACAGCTCTGAACCCAATTTTTTCTTTCCTGAATGTTAAGACATTCCCAATTATTAAAAAAAGTTCTTAAAAATGTACCTGCTTCGTGATTGCCTTGAAAATAATACGAATCTACATCCCAATAAATTTTATTCTTGACATCGTTTAAAAAAGTTTTAAAAATACCTTCTTCAGCCTTATTTAAAGCATTAAAACCTATAAAGTGAAAAATTTTATCTTTATTCTTTTGGTGATATAACGAAACCTTTTGATAAGCTTCTCTATAGATCAAGCCTTGATAAGCTATTTTTTTTTTAGTTAAAACCTTAGTAAATGCTTTGTAATACACATCTAAATCTTTGATAAAATTCAGATAATTTTTCACCGTTGCTGTTTCCTCTTCCTTATTTTCTGCCCAATCTTTTATATTTTGAAGATCTGATAGGTAATTAAAAATTTCGGTAGCATTTACCAAATGTCTGTCTATTTCATTAAAATCTTGAATGGCAATAGTAGCCCAACCAATAAACCTTTCGAAAGAATCTATCTTTTGATCTTTACAGTTTGATTTGTAAACATGATAGAACTCAAACAGCAAGGCAACCTGGCTCATGCTTTCAAATCCAGAAATTTCATTGATAAAGTTTTCAATACTTATAATTCTAGGTAAAAAGGTAGGATTGCCATGCAATCTATTTTTGAATGCATTTCTTAGATTAACACCAGCACGCTCACTAGGTATTACACAAACAGCTTTTTTCAAAACCGTTTGATTACTCACAATATCATCTACTACTTTCTCTAAAAATGTCTCCATACTATCTGATTCTAAACCTGCTTTCTACTTCTATTTTTTACAGCAATATAAAGTTTCTTAGGTTATTTTTAGTAAGAACAGAAAACAAAAAACCCGCTCTACAGAGCGGGTTTTCTTATTTTAAAAAAAATTGATTTATTTTTTCTTCATTTCAACGATAGAGATTTCAACTCTTCTGTTATCTGCTCTACCTTTTGCCGTGCTGTTAGAAGCTTTAGGTTTTGTTTCTCCCAATCCTAAAACAATCAATCTAGATTTGTCAATTCCTTTAGAAACCAAGTAATCTACAACTGCATCAGCTCTTTCTTTAGAAAGTTTAACGTTGTATGCTGCAGGTCCAGTACTATCTGCATGTCCTTCAACATACAATCCAGCTACTTTCTTTTCATCTAACAATGCTACAACATCGTCTAATCTATCTTTTACTCCTAATTTGAAAGAGTATGATCCAAAGTTGAATTCAACTGTTTTAATCAACTCTCCTTTTGTTCTTTCATATCTACTGTCGTTAAAGTCAGGTACTATTGGATCAGCACATCCTCCGTTTTCTTTCACTCCAACTTCGTTAGGACACTTATCGTCTTTATCAGCAATTCCATCTCCGTCTGCATCTGGACAACCTCCGGTCTCCATAGTTCCTGCTACATTAGGACAAGCATCATCTTTATCTGCTACTCCATCTCCGTCTGCATCTGGACAACCTTGTAAAGCTTTTAATCCTTTTACGTTAGGACAAGCATCATCTTTATCTGCTACTCCATCCTTATCTGTATCAGGACATCCTTTAGTGCTAGCGCTACCTGCTAACTTAGGACAAGCATCATCTTTATCAACAATTCCATCTCCATCTTCGTCAGCACATCCAAATAATTCTTTTTTCCCTGGTGTTTCAGGACATAAATCTTCTTTGTCTGGCACTCCATCTTTGTCTGTATCTTTAGCTCCAAACTTGTATACAAAAGAAATAGAGTGTTGGAAATGGTAGTTTCCAATTCCTGCTACGTTTCCTGCATCATCCAAACCTAAGAAACTATTTCCTGCAAAGTGAGCTGTAGATTTATAACTAGTTTCAAAATTTAATCCAAATTTGTCGTTAAACCAAGTATTAAATCCAAATGCTGCTGATGCTGGAACCCCCCAATCACCATCTACAGAAACAATTCCCATTGCTAACTTAGCGTAAGGATCGAACCAACCAGTTTCACCAATTACATTGTTTAGGTCATATCTTAAACCTAAATCCGTAGAGAAATAGTTTAAGTTATCTAAAACTTCTGATTCTCCATATTTTTTTTCTAATTGATTGTATGCAAATGCAAAATCAACAGTAAAACTTCTATTTAAGTAACGTGCTACAGAAATTCTACTCAAAACAGGCACTGTGTTTGTATCTACAAATGGCCCTATGTAATCTTTAAATTGATCCCATGGATCTGTAACTCCATGTTGTGAAGCATCCGTAGTGTTTATCCCTACTCCAAAAGCCCAAGGCCTAGTTTCGTCTTGCGCATATGTGTTTACACACAGTAATGCAAAAGCAATAAGCAATAATTTTTTCATCATTTTATTATTTTAATTTTAACCTCTTTTTAGCAACAAATATATAAAATTAACATCTATCGCATTAAAATTTATGTTATAAAAATGTAAAAGTCCCTTTACTAGCAACTCTAATGCATAAACCAGTATAACAAACTACAAGGTTACAATTTGAATTTCATCATTACAGTACACAATTTTTGTTTCTGCCACTTTGTAGCCCATTTTCACTAAAAGTGTTGCATAATTCTTTATTTGATCTTTATGTTTTTCTTCAACTTTACCTGTTTTATAATCTATAATAATTGCTTTATCATTTTTAAGTATCAAACGATCCAAGACAAGCATTTCTCCTTTTTCAGACAAAAAAGCTTGTTCATTAAAAACTTCTAAATCCTTTTGATAAAACTTTTCTAACAATGGATGATAAACTACACTCTTTAGGATATTTTTCGCCCTATCCCTCAATTCGTTATCGACTATTTGAGTTTCTAAATATGAAAAAGCCAAAGCCAAATCATCATGAGTTGTTATTCTTTCGAAAGCTTTATGAATTGTGGTTCCAAATGTTCTAGACAAATCTTCTTTGTTATAATTCTCTACAATTTTGATATTATTTTCCGATTTATCTACACTTTCATAATGTTCTAAAACCAGCGACAATTCCTCTTCTTCCTTTTTTGATTTTCTTCCTGAATCTCCCAATTCAAAAAACAAATCACTCCCTTTACTTTCAATAAACTCTCTAAAAAAATCAGAATAATTTTTTAGTGTTCTTGTTTTGGACTTTTTAAAATCTGAAAACACATACAATTGCTCTTCGGCTCTTGTTAAAGCAACATATAATAAGTTAAAGTTGTCTAATTGAATATTCTGACTTACTTTTTCTAACTCATTTACACCAGTTTCTCCATAATACTCCAGTTTTTTTGAAGCATTGATTCTAAAGCTCTCAAAGTCACCAAAAATTGCCGTATTCTCTGTTTTGTACCAAATCTGTTCTCTTACAATATCTTCCGTATTCAAATCAAAAGGAAACAAAACCACAGGAAATTCTAATCCTTTAGACTTGTGAATGGTCATAATTTGGACAGCATTATCACTAGTTGCCAATTCCACTTTTAACTTGTCTTTTTTCAAATCCCAGAACTCAAAAAACTGTTGTAAAGTTTCGGCTTCTTTTGTTTGAAATTTTAGTACCTGATCTAAGAAGGTTTGCACAAATACATCTACCATATTTGTTAACATAAAAGATCTGATAATGTATTCTAAGCCATCATATAAAGACAACGAAAAGAAGATTTCTCTAGAAAACGAAATTTGTAAATAGTTAAACAATTCTTTTTCTTCTAGAGCTAAATTTAGACCCATAGCAAAAAAATCGTGCTTTTCTTTTGACACGTTTAAGTGTTTGTGCAAGTAAGTTAACACCTCAATCAACACTTCCTTGTCTTCGGAGTTTTCTATCCATCTTAACAAATACACTAAAAACTGCACTGTCTGATTGTTTTTTAGCATTAAACTGTCTGGAGAAATAATTTCTACTCCTTTAGATGTTAAATAATCAGCAATAGCTACACCGTCTTTTTTCTTTCTTGTTAGTACACAAATGTCTCCTTTTTGAAATCCATTTTTTTCTATTTCCAGAATTTGATTGTAAATCTTAGCTCCATAAAACTCATACATTTCAAAATCTTCATCTCTTTCAAAAAGTTCTACACGCACATAACCTCCTTCTTTGCTGTTTTTTTGTTGATTTTTTTCTGCAAGATAAATTTCTTTGTATGCAGGGTTTTGTAGGTATTGTGCTACAAAAGAGAAAAATTCATTATTAAAATCAACAACATGACTATAGCTTCTATAATTTGTTCCTAAAGTGACAACCTCTTTTTCTACAAAAAATTGATTGGTTGCTTGTGAATCTGATAAATGAACAAACTGTGATGCTTTTCCTCCTCTCCATCGATATATGGACTGTTTGGCATCTCCTACCAACATCAATCCTCCTGTGTTCTGCGATAGAGCATTATGTATTAACGGAATTAAATTTTCCCATTGCAACTCTGATGTATCTTGCATCTCATCAATAAAAAAATACTGAAAACGTTCTCCCAAACGTTCGTATATAAAAGGCACTGGTTCATTTCTAATTTGTTTGCTTATAATTTGATTGAACTCTGCATTAAGACGAATATTGTTGTCTTCTTTGTAATGAGTAAATTCTTTATGAATATAGCTAAGTACCGTTAATGGCACTAAGGTTTTTAAAATTTTCTTAACTAATAAATACTGTCCAAATTGTTGATGACATAACTCTAATGACATGTTAAAGAGTCTAAAAATTTCATCCTGTATGGCATCTATTGCTGCTTTTTCTTCTGGTGTTCTAGATTTTGCATACAATACTCCTTTTTCCATATTGGCTTTCAAACGTGTTCCCAAAGGCCATTCTTCTTTTTCCAAGCAGCTACCTAAAAACTTTTTAAAATAGTTAGGTAAATCTCCTCCTGAAAAAGATTTAGGATCAATGTTATGCATCGCTATCAAATCCAAAGCCTGACTCCCTACACTTTTAAAAGCTTCTTCAATTTCTCCTAAGTAGTTTCTAAGTCGTTTTTCTAACTCTTTAAAATCAGACAAACTAGTGTTAATCAACTTAGATACTTCTAGCTCATTTTCTTCGTTTAGCAACAATTTTGCTACATCTACTAAGGCATTGGTAATGTTCCACGATTTATCGTCATTTACCTGATGCAATGCATAACTTACCAAGACTTCTGTTAACTCTTTATCCTCTCCTATTCTAGAAACCAATAAATCAATGGTTTCTTTTAACATAGGGTCAACATCCATTTCTACTTCAAAATCTAAGGGAAGGCCTAAATCTAAAGAAAAAGTCCGGATCAACTTATGTGTAAAACTGTCTATGGTAATAATATGAAAACTTGCATAATTCTGTAAAATGGCAGTTAGTACTTTTTTTGATTTTTCTTGAATTTCTGCTACTGGAATTTTTGCTTCTTTGGCAATATCGCTAATAATGAGATTCTCTTTATTTCTAGAAGCTTGTTTTAACGTATTTAAGACACGTTCTTTCATTTCTCCTGCCGCTTTATTGGTAAAAGTAATGGCTAATATTTTTTGAAATTCAAACTCTCCACGCAGCAAAGCAACCTTTAAATATTCCTTTACCAAAGTGTATGTTTTTCCACTTCCTGCAGATGCATTGTAAACTTTAAAAAAACTTTCAGAATTCATAAACCATAAAAAAAGAGAATGTCTAAATTAAACATTCTCTCCTACTATTAACTGCAAATAACTAATTAATTTAACCTTTGGTATTTGCTTTTTTCACCTCTTTTACAAACGTATCCATATCCACTTTTTGCTGAGCTAACTCTACTGCCACATCTACTACTTTTTCATGTGTATCTAACGGAAAACCAATTCCAACTGCCAATTTATTTAACAGTCTTTTAGACAAGTTAAAAGAAGCTTGATCTACCAACAACATATAGGTTAATGCATACAAACGCTCTATTCGCTCTTCGTAGCTAGAGGGCGGATTGATAGGATATAATTCAGGATTTCTTATTATTTTTCTAAAAGCGAGGTCGTTAATATTTAAATCTGCTTTTATTTTTTTTAATAGTCTTATTTCATCTCGATTCAATTTTCCATCAGAACGAGCAATTTTAACAATATTGGCTAAGTGGCCTCTGTTTTTCTTTTGAGTACCACTCAAAAAAAGATTTACGATTGACATAAGCTGTTATTTTTTTGAGATGTTACCTAAATATAAGGGTTTTAGCAAATAAATCCCAAAAAACATACCAAATTATCAACCCCTAAACAAGAAGAAACGTTGTTTTACTCCTTCTAACTCAGAATTTTTATTATCAGAAATATACGCAATAGCTTGTTTTGTAAAATCTAATCCTTTATTTGTTAGGCTGATGATATCGTTTTCTATAGCAATCATATTATTTTGATTGGCTAGCTTTAAAACCTTTTTTGCTCGCTGAGCACCCCAATTAATATGCTCTTGCAAATGGTTGATATTTCGCTCTTGTTCTTCATCATGATTGGCTAAATGTAACAAAAACACCAACAGAGCTACTTCTGTCTTTTGTTGCTTTTCTTTGTACCACTGAGAAAAATATCCTTTGCCTGGAGCTGTTAAATAAATGATAAAAAATACCAAACCCAATACACTAGCAATGGTTCCTGCAATAGACGTATCCCAAACCGATGCAAACCAATACCCTACCAAAGAACACACAACCGCAAGCACGGATGAATATATCAATAGTTTTTTTAAGTTGTCTGTTAGCAAGTAAATACAAGCTGCAGGTACAATCATAAAAGCCACAACTAAAACAGCACCAATAGCATCAAAAGCTCCTACTGTGGTTATGGATGCAACCGTCATTAACCCATAGTGGATTGCCATAGGGACAAATCCCATAGAAGCTGCTAGACCCGCATCAAAAGTAGCTACTTTTAGTTCTTTGTAAAATAGCAACAATAGAGTTAGGATTAGCAAGAGTACAGTCCCCATCATCCATAAAGATTTAGGCCCCATGTCTGTCTCATTCCACATCCATCGGTCAAAAGGTGCAAAAGCGACTTCACCTAACAAAACCGCATCTACATCTAAATGCACATCTCCTGCATTTCTAGAAATCAAAATTACCCCAATACTAAACAATGATGGAAAAACCAAACCAATAGCAGTATCCTCTTTTACCAAACCTGTTTTTTGTATATATTCCACCAAAACAACAGTAACAACCCCAGTAAGAGTAGCCATTAAAATTAGTAAAGGGGAAGCTAAGTCTTGGGTTATAAAAAACCCCACAACTATTCCTGGCAAAATAGAATGACTGATAGCATCGCTAATTAAAGACATTTTTCTAAGTACCAAAAAAACACCTGGAATAGCACAAGCAATGGCCACCAAACTTAAAATAATTTGTATTTCTATTTGTGCATTCATGATTCTTGGTGACTGTATAAATTTTTTGCAACTTGATATCCCTTTTCTGTTAAAGACCAATTGCTTTTATTCAATAAAATTAAATCTTCTGACTGTAGTTTTTTTAAACTCTTTTTGGTGTATCCTTGAAAATTATTTAGCAATTGAATTTTATGCGGATGTGAAATATTATCGTGTGTCTTTACAATTTCATACATAAAAGAAAGCGTTTTCATTAACTTTAAGTCATTTCTATTTTTCCATAGTTTGATTTGCTTAAACAACAAACCACGAATAGGAGAAAACACAAAAGAAAACACCACAAAGCCAGTAGCAATTAACACAATTACTGGACCTGTTGCTAGATGATTTGCACTAGCACTAATGGCGGTTCCAACCACACCAGAAATTGCTCCAAAAAGACCTGCTAAAAACACCATTGTAGCCAAACTATTTGTCCACTGTCTTGCAGCTGCAGCGGGTGCTAACAACATGGCACTCATTAACACTACACCTACTGTTTGCAAGCCCATAATAATGGCTACTACAATCAACGATGTAATTAGCGTATCTACCCACTTTACATTAAAACCCAACGTTAGTGTATAATCGGCATCAAACAATACAATTTTAAATTCTTTCCAAAACAACAATACTATGGCTACAGATATTGTGGTAATTGCAACCATCAACCAAACATCACTAGCTAAGAGTGTAGCTGCTTGTCCAAAAAGATATTTTTCTAGTCCCGATTGATTGGCATTGGGTAGTTTTTGGATATAAGTTAACAACAACATTCCAAATCCAAAAAAAGTAGACAAAACAATTCCCAAAGCGGTATCTGATTTTAAATGTGTTTTAGATATAATTCCTTTAATAAATACAGCACTAATCAAACCACTAGCCAAAGCACCTAACAACAAACCATTGTTGTCTTTTACTCCTAATATTAAAAAAACCAAGGCAATTCCTGGCAAAGAAGCATGAGAAATAGCATCTCCTAACAAGCTTTGCTTACGCAACACAGCAAAACTTCCTAACACACCACACAGTGCCCCTAGTACAGCTGTACCCACTGTAATAATTTGCAAAGTATAGTCTTTGAATAACAACTCTAAATATTGCTCCATTGTTTTATTTTTAATTATTGAACAATACTGGTTTTATAATTGATTCCGTAAGTCTTGGTTAAGTTATCGTCATTAAAAATATCAGCAACGGGACCCGTGGCAATTTTTTTAACGTTTAAAAAAGTGACCCAATCAAAATATTCAGGAACTGTTTGCAAATCGTGATGTACTACAACTACGGTTTTTCCTGCTTTTCTTAACTCTTTAAGTATCTGAATAATCGCTTTTTCTGTAGTAGCATCTACCCCTTGAAAAGGCTCATCCATAAAGTAAATCGCAGCATTTTGTACCAAAGCTCTTGCTAAAAAAATACGTTGTTGTTGACCACCTGATAATTGTGAAATTTGACGGTTTTGAAATGGTAACATTCCTACTTTTTCTAAAGCTTCTAATGCTTGTTTTTTTTCGTTAATTCCTGGGCGTTTCATCCATCCTAAAGCACCATACGTTCCCATCATTACCACATCCAAAGCCGTAGTAGGAAAATCCCAATCTACACTTCCTTTTTGAGGCACATACGCCACTAAAGAGCGTTGTTTTTTATAGGACTTTCCGTATACAGAAACCGAACCAGCCAAAGGCTTTATTATGTTTAATATAGATTTTAACAAGGTAGATTTACCAGCACCATTAGGCCCTACAATAGCCATCAACACTCCTTCTGGAATCTGTAAATCTATATCCCACAAGACAGGTTTGTAATTGTAAGCTACCGTTAAATCATCTACCGCTATAGCTATTTTCTGTTTCATATTATTGCTATTTTGCTTTTATTTTAAAGCATTTACGATAGTAGCCACATTGTAGCGATACATACCCACATAACTTCCTGTTTTTTCTGATGGATTTCCTAAAGCATCAGAAAACAACTCTCCTCCTATATTTACTTCTTGTCCTTTTGATTTGACAGCTGCTTGCAAAGCTTTAACCGTTCTTTTAGGAACCGAACTTTCTATAAAAACAGCTTTTATTTGATGCCTAATGATAAAATCAGAAATACGTTGTACATCTTTTACTCCAGCCTCTGTTGCTGTTGACAAACCTTGCAACCCTACCACTTCAAAATCAAATTCTTTACCGAAATATGAAAAAGCATCATGAGCTGTTACTAAAATTCTTTTTTCTTTGGACAACACTGCAATGCTTTTTGCAATTTCTTGTTTTAAAGCCTGCAACTCTTGTACATATTCCTTTCCATTTTTTTCATAGATGTCTGAATTTTCAGGATTGATGTCGCTTAACTTTTTTACCAATTGCTCTGCAATCATTTTCCAGTTATCTATAGAAAACCAAATATGCGGATCGTGAGCACTGGCAAACATTTGAGAATGAATGATTTTTTCCTTAGGCAATAAGCTACCAACAGCAATCGTTTTTTTACCTATTTGATTCATTTTATCAAATACATCTACCAGCTTTCCTTCTAAATGCAATCCGTTGTACACAATTACATCTGCATCTGTCAATTTCTTTAAATCTCCTGCAGATGCTTTGTACAAATGAGGATCTACTCCTGCCCCCATCATTCCTTGTACCTCCACTGCATCACCTCCTAATATTTTTACCAAATCGGTAATCATAGTAGTGGTACAAACTATTGTAAATTTTTTATGTTTTTGTTTTTTAGGAGTATTACAGGATACAAACATCACACTTAACAACCCTAATAGAACTATTTTTTTCATTTTTTTTAATCTTGTTGTTTCACATATAAATTGCTTGCTATTTGCTGAGAAATAGAAATTTGTTTTTTATCTATCCACAACATCATAGAATTGTCAAAACTTTCTTTATGCAATACTTTAATAGCCGCTCCAAGCTTGATTTCTACTTTGTCTAAATATTTTAAAAACTCACTAGAACTATCTTTAATTCCCACAATTTTACTTTCCTGACCAATTTTTAAGGAAGACAGTACAGCGACATCTCGTTTGGCAAAATTCCCTTCTTTATCTGGAATGGGATCCCCATGCGGATCGTATCTAGGAAAATCTAAAAAAGCATCCAAGCTATTGGTCAACTTCACAGACTTTACATGCTCTAACTGTTCAGCTACTTCGTGAACTTCGTCCCATTGAAATCCTAAGTGACGAACCAAAAACACTTCCCACAATCTGTGTTTTCTAATTACATGTATGGCAATTTCTCTACCGTTTTCAGTTAACGAAACTCCTTGATATTTTACATAATTCACCAATTCTTTTTCTGATAATTTTTTTACCATATCAGTTACAGAAGAAGCTTTAGTAGCTAGCTTTTCTGCAATTTTATTGGTACTTACCGCTTTGTTACTTACAACAAACAAGCTATAAATAGCCTTTAGGTAATTCTCTTCTGTTTGTGACAAATCAAATTTCATTATTGCAAATATATAAATTAATACAACAGTTTTGTTTAAAATTTTTTTTAGACAAGTCTAAAAAAAATATATAGATTTGCATAAAACAAATAAATTATTCAAAAAACTATTATAATGAAAACTCTAATAGCCATCCTCATATCTCTATGCTGTTATACCGTATACGCACAAAAAAGCAAACTAACAGGTAAGGTAGAAAGTAATGGCATACCTGTTTTGGCAACTGTTAATATTAAAGAAAACAACCTGACTACTGGTACCGAAATAGATGGAACATTTGCTATTGCTACTTCTCCTGGTACCAAGACTTTAGAAATTTCGGCAATTGGTTACAAAACCTTAGAACTATCTGTTGTATTAAAAGAAGATCAAACCTTAGTTAAAAACATAGAACTAAAAGAAGATATTTTAGGACTAAACAAAGTTGTAGTAACTGCTACTAGAGGTTATCTAGACAGAAAAAAAGCCCCGGTAATTGTTACCGTGACCGATGCCAAAGTTTTGGAGGCTACCCAAGCAATTAGCCTATCTGAAGGGCTGAATTTTCAACCAGGCTTAAGAATGGAAACCAACTGTCAAAATTGTGGAACATCAGAAGTAAAGATGAATGGACTAAATGGCTCTTACAGTCAAATTTTAATTGACAGTCGACCTATTTTTAGTGCTCTTAACAGTGTTTACGGATTGGATCAAATTCCAGCAAATATCATCAAACAAATAGAAGTTGTACGTGGTGGAGGTTCTGCTTTGTACGGATCCAATGCCATTGCAGGAACCATCAACATTATTACCAAAGACCCTTTGGAAAATAGCTTTAGCATAGGAACTAATTTGGCACTGATTGATGGAAAATCAGAAGACAAAACATTGCTATTTAACGGAACTGTCATCAACAAAAATTTAGATACGGGAATTGCATTGTTTGGGATGAAAAGAGCTAGAGAGGCGTTTGATTATGACAACGATGGTTTTACTGAAATCACACAACTAGAAAACACTTCTTTTGGCCTAAAGGCTTTTACCAGACCTAACGACAGAAAAAAAATAACAGCAGAATTTAATGCGAATAACGAGTTTAGAAGAGGTGGTAACCAATTGAACCTACTGCCTTTTTTATCGGATGTTACTGAACAAATAGAATCTACCATTGTGTCTGGAGGGTTAACTTACGAATACTTAACCCCTTCTAAAAAAGACAATTATTCTGTATATGCATCAACTTCTTTTTCTAAAAACAAAAACTTTTATGGAGGACTGGCAGGAAACCAAGCAACCGAAAGCAACATTGATGAAAGTATTGAAGGCTATGGAAATTCAGAAGATATTACTTTTGTAACTGGTGCACAATACGCACATAAGTTTGATCAGTTTTTAAACAACACAGGAACTTTTACAGGGGGGATTGAATACAAATACAATGACATTGACGACCGAAAAGAAAACCCTGATTTTGAACCTATTTTACAAACAACACATTTAATAGGAGTATACGCACAACAAGAGTGGGTTGTAAACAACAACTTAAGAATTTTAGGAGGATTAAGAGCTGACAAACACAATTTGGTTAAGGAAAACATTATACTAAACCCTAGAGCCAATATTCTATACAACATTCATGAAAATTTACGTTGGCGATTTAGTTATGCCAAAGGCTTTAGAGCTCCTCAGATCTACGGAGAAGATGTACATGCCTCTTTAGCAGCAGGAGAAATTAGTAGAATTAGAAATGACGATGATTTAAAGTCGGAAACTTCGCACAGTCTGTTAACTTCGTTAGACTGGTCAAAAGAATTAAGTGAAGGTGATTTTTCATTAGTAACCGAAGCCTTTTACACCCAACTAAACGATGCTTTTGCTTTGGAACAAGGCCCTGAGACTGCTCCAGGTTCTAAAATTTTTGAATGGATTCGAAGCAATTCTTCTGGAGCTAAAGTATACGGACTAAACATTGAAACAAAATACGCTCCCAACAAAAAATGGCTAGCTCAGGCAGGTGCCACCATTCAGCGTGCTTTGTACGATGAAAAAGTTGCTTGGTCTGAAGAAGAACAAGATCAAGCTACAAGAGAATTTAACAAAACCCCTAATTTCTATGCTAATTTTGTGATTACACATGCTCCTATTAAAGAATTTCAAAACAACGTTTCTGGAGTTTTTACGAGCCCTATGCATGTACAACACCTAGCTGGATTTATTTCTAATGATAAATTAGAAAAATCACCCAGCTTTTTTGAACTGAATTGGAAATCTTCTTATCAGTTTTACCTAAGCAATCATCAACATACTTATTTAGAGGTTTCAGCTGGAATTCAAAATATTTTTAATGCATATCAAAGCGATTTTGACCAAGGTGTAGATAGAGACGTTAGCTATATCTACGGACCTCAACGTCCAAGAACCGTTTTTGTGGGTTGCAAATTTGGATTGTAGTAGCCAAACACTTTTATTCCCTAAATTTTACGAATTGTTAATTCACTTTTTCTTTTTAGCACACAATATGCGCTGTACACATGCACACTTACTGAATTAAAAAAAAGGAATTAAAAGCACTGAAACTAAAAACCCAACAAAAAACTAATAATCAAACACTTAAAAAAACCTTAAGAAAAATAAACAGCTACTATTTACAAATAGGAAAAACACATCATTTTATTTTTTAAGCTTGATAAATTCGTATTTTAGCAGATATCAAAATACTATAACAAATCATTATGGCAAAAGAGAAAAACGAAAAGGATGACAAATTAAAAGCCTTGCAGCTTACCCTAGATAAATTGGATAAAACTTACGGAAAAGGAGCTGTGATGAAAATGGGAGACATGGCTGCACAAGATGTAGAAGTTATCTCTTCGGGTTCTTTAGGACTAGATTTGGCGTTGGGCGTAGGAGGCTATCCTAAGGGACGAATTATTGAAATTTATGGACCTGAATCTTCGGGTAAAACCACCTTAACGATTCATGCTATTGCCGAAGCACAAAAGGCAGGAGGAATTGCTGCTTTTATTGATGCAGAACATGCTTTTGATCGTTTTTACGCAGAAAACTTAGGAGTGGATATAGACAATTTAATTATATCGCAACCTGACCACGGAGAACAGGCTTTGGAAATTGCTGAAAACTTAATTCGTTCTGGAGCTATAGATATTATTGTGATTGACTCTGTTGCTGCCTTAACTCCTAAAAGTGAAATTGAAGGAGAAATGGGAGACTCTAAAATGGGATTGCATGCGCGTTTGATGTCACAAGCTCTACGAAAATTGACAGGAACTATTAGCAAAACCAAGTGTACGGTTATTTTTATCAACCAATTGCGTGATAAAATTGGAGTTATGTTCGGAAACCCCGAAACAACAACAGGAGGTAATGCACTAAAATTCTACGCTTCGGTTCGTGTTGATATTAGAAGAAGAACTCAATTAAAAGACGGAGATACCGTAATAGGAAACTCTACCAAAGTTAAAATTGTAAAAAACAAAGTCGCTCCACCATTTCAACAAGCAGAATTTGACATTATGTATGGAGAAGGAATTTCTAAAGTAGGTGAAATTTTAGACATTGGTGTAAACTACGGAATCATTAAAAAAAGTGGTTCTTGGTTTAGCTACGGAGACACAAAATTAGGACAGGGTAGAGATGCTGTAAAAAGCCTAATTAAAGACAATCCTGAATTGGCCGAAGAATTAGAAGCTAAAATTATTGAAGCGATTAAAAATCCTGAAGAATAAAAAAACTTCAACTCAAAAAACAGGCTGTATCTTTTTTTGATACAGCCTGTTTTTTTTATCCCTTAGCTTTCAAAAATTAAGCTTTTTTTGATTTGTCTTCTAACTCTAATTTTTCTGCAAAATAATCACAAAAATCACGCATGGTTGCAGACATCTTTTCATCATTCGTAGCTCTTTCAAACGTATCTGCCATTTGTACCAAAGTTTGATGAAAAAATACTTTCATTTCATCTACAGGCATTTTTTTTACCCACAAAGGCAAATACAAAGTTTCCTTGTCTTTGCTATCCCAAACACTAATCAACGTTGCCTTTGCACGGTCTTTGGTTACACCACCACCGGTTGCAGACCATTCTATGCTTTCAGGAACCTTGTTTTCATCTAAGCCTATTTCAAATTCTATTTTAGATTTATGTGCTACTGCCATCTTAATTTTGTTTTTGTCTTGTGCAAAGATAGGCAATACCAACGGAGTACACACTAACTACTTTCTGGGTTTAAATTTAGATAAGTTTAAAATTTCCTGAGCATCCATTTTTATCATTTCTTGAACAGAAACTGAGTTGTTTTCCATAAAAGCTTTTACAATTTGCCACCCCATGTACACCCCTATTTGCCCTGAAGAATCCATATCGGCAGTAGTATAAAATTTAGAAAACGGAGCTGTATCTATAAACCGTTCTTTTAAGTCTGAGCTGTTACTATACAACAAATCATTTTTAATAAAATAACTCCAAACAGCTGCTTCATTTTCTATAGCCCACTGCATTTTTTTGGCAGTATAACCCATCTTTATACCATTCGTAACATGTGGCAAATACAAATCCAACAGGTACATTTTTTTACCTTCAAAAACCATCTTCCCTAAAAAAGTACGATTTCTATCAAACAATAATTGACGATCAATTATTGTTTTTGCTACCTGACTTGTCAAATGCTTGGGAGTAAAACTCTCTGCCAAATACGAGGCAAAACCTTGATAAATTTCGTGTTCTTTGCCTAAGAACATATCCAACGATATCAGCAACAAGTTATTGGCATACAACACACGATCTTGATAAGAAACCCCTGTAAGATCTGTAACCACTGTAGGCAAAACAAAGTCTTTTTGATAAAATTTTATATGCTGAAACAAGTTTTTCAACTCTTTTTTTTGTGATGCAAAATCTCCATATACTTTTCTTACTTCTTTGTACAAAAATTGCTGTATAGAGTCTTGCATTCTATTAACAACAACACTATCGGGCATTTGCACAGGAAACATGTATGGATATTCTTTTTTTAATTTTGGTAAATCTTTTGGAGTTGCTGTAAAAAGTGCATTGTGAAATAAATCAAACGAAACATCAATAGCTACTTTGCTGATTTTTTCTTCTTTTTTTGAGGTAGAATTACAGCCATATAGCAGAAAACTAACCAACAATAGACACATCCATTTTTTCATACAGTACCAGATTTTTAAGTAAATTTGTGTAACTCGCAACAAAAATAAGAAATAAGCAATATGGAGACTCAAAAGATCGCAGAACATATTAGTACTTGGTTAAAAGATTACGCTAACAAAGCAGGAGTAAAAGGTTTTGTTGTAGGGGTTTCTGGTGGAATTGACTCTGCCGTAACATCTACTTTATGTGCCAGCACAGGAATGCCAACAGTTTGTGTAGAAATGCCTATACATCAACATCCAGATCAGGTAAGCCGTGCTCAAGAACACATTGCTCAGCTAAAAAATCGTTTTAACAATGTATGTGATGAACGTGTAGACTTAACCCAAAGTTTTGAGACTTTTAAAAATGCCGTTCCTAATTCTGATAACGAAGCAATTTTGAATTTAACCTTAGCCAATACTAGAGCAAGATTGCGAATGACTACCTTATACTATATTGCAGGATTGCACAGCAGTTTGGTAGCAGGAACAGGAAATAAAGTAGAAGATTTTGGAGTTGGCTTTTACACTAAATACGGTGATGGTGGTGTAGACCTAAGCCCTATTGCAGATTTGGTAAAAAGCGAAGTATATGCCTTGGGAGCATATTTAAAAGTTCCAGCAGCAATCCAAAACGCAGCTCCTACAGATGGTTTGTTTGGAGATAGTAGAACTGATGAAGATCAATTAGGTGCCAGTTATGACGAGCTAGAATGGGCCATGAAACAACAAGACCTTGGAGCAACGTCGGCAGATTTTATAGAGCGAGAAAAAGAAGTGTTTGATATTTATAGCAAACTCAACAAGGTCAATCAACATAAAATGCAACCAATCCCTGTTTGTGAAATTCCACCTGAATGGAAATAACACCATAAACCTTACTCGCGGTTGTTGTTTATAACACGTTTTTTTCTTTAAAAAAACAAACTTTTACCAAAACAGTAGGTCTAAAGAAATTAGCACTCGTTAAAAACAACAACCCTATGATTCAAAAAATTCACAAAACACTTATCTTTAGTGCATTTGCATTACTAACCAGCATTGGTTTTGCTCAACAAAACTTTCAGGGAAAAGCCTATTATTTCTCTAACACAAGTATTGATATGAGCAGATTTGACAATCCTGATTTTAGTGAGGAACAAAAAAAACGCATTCTTGAACGTATGAAAAACATGTTTCAGAAAACGTTTATCTTATCTTTTAACACCACAGAATCTATCTATAAAAAAGAAGAAAAACTAGAAGCTCCTACACAAGCTGGTGGCGGACGTGGAGCACAATTTGGTGCAATGATGAGTGGGGCTATAGATGGAGACCGATACAAAAACATTCAAGAAAAAGAAACTCGTAAAGAAGCAGAACTTTTTGGAAAAAAATTCTTAATTGTAGATCCTTTAGAAAAACTTGAGTGGAAAATGACAGGTGAAACCAAAAACATTGGTCAATACACCTGTTTTAAAGCTACTAGCCAAAGAACCATATTAGATGCGGGTACACCAGGCCCTCCATCAAGAGGTAATAAAAAAGAGGAAAAACCTAGCATTAAAGAAAAAGAAGTTACCGTTACGGCTTGGTACACCATGCAAATTCCTGTAAGTAACGGACCCGATGTTTATTGGGGACTACCGGGCCTAATTCTAGAAGTTAACGCAGACAAAACCACCATTTTGTGCTCTAAAATCGTATTAAATCCTGAAGAAAAAATAGAAATTAAAAAGCCTACCAAAGGAAAAGAAGTTACAGAAAAAGAATATGCAATTATTTCTTTAGAAAAGTTTACCGAAATGAGAGAAAACTTTAGAAGAAGTAGAGGACAAAACTCTGGCAGAAGAAGGTAATCCATGAAAAAATATCTATACGCAATCTTATGGCTGTTAGGAACAGCCATAGGATTTTCTCAGGTAAAAGTAGAAGGTATCGTTACTGATAGTTTGCAAAACCCTTTGGTATTAGCAAACGTAGTAGCTATTAATCAAAATACCAAAATGCTAGATTCTTATGGAATGACAAGCGATAAAGGAGCTTACCGTTTAGACCTAAAACCCAACACCAATTATACCTTACAAATCAGCTATATTGGTATGAAACCTCTTGAAACTTTTCTTGCTATAAAAAACACCGATCTTACTCAAAATTTTATCCTTGCAGCAGACAATCAGCTGGATGAGGTAGAATTGGTATACGAAATGCCGGTACAGGTAAAAGGAGATACTCTTATTTACAATGCAGATTCTTTCTCTAACAAAACAGACAGAAAGCTAGGAGATGTATTAAACAAACTACCTGGAGTAGAAGTAAACGACGATGGAGAAATTCAGGTAGACGGAATAACCGTAAGAAAAGTGATGGTAGAAGGAAAAGACTTTTTTGATGGAGACTCTAAATTAGCCACCCAAAACATTCCCTCTAACGCACTAGATAAAATTGAAGTTCTGAAAAATTACGACGAGGTAAACCAATTGCGAAATGTACGTAACAACGATGAGAGCATTGCTATTAACATTCGCTTAAAAGAAGGAAAAAAGAATTTCTGGTTTGGAGAAGTAACCGCTGGTGCTGGCTTAGACGAACGTTTTTTAGCACATCCTAAATTATTTTATTACAGCCCTAAATACAGCTTAAATCTTATTACTGATTTAAATAACATAGGACAAGTGCCTTTTACCCGCAGAGATTATTTTAAGTTTACTGGAGGTTTTAGAGGAGCAAACAGAGATAGCGGAACCGATTTTAACGTAGAATCTACTGATATTGGTTTTTTAACATTGCAAAACAACAGAGCTCAGTCTATTGATGCTAAATTTGCAGCTGGAAACTTTAACTACTCCCCTACCAAAACTTGGGATTTAAGTGGATTTGCCATATACTCTGGCAACAAGACCATAATTTCACAAGAAAGTTCTAAAATCTATACAGAAGGATTTGATCAACCTGATGAAAACACAGAAAGTAACACCACACAAAAATCGGATTTAGGATTGTTTAAAATAAGCTCTAAATATATCCCTAATAGTAACAACCATTTAGATATCGACTTATTTGCTAAAGTTTCTAAACAAACTGAAAACAATGATTTTTATTCTTCTGTGTTGCAAAATATTGATGAAAACCAAAGTCAAAATCCATTTACGTTGAATCAGAATTTAAATTATTACTACACCCTTAACCCTAAAAACATTTTTGCAGTAGAGGTACAAAATTTAATTCAAGACGAAGACCCTTTTTACCAAGCTATTTTAGAAAGCAACAACAATACTTTTAAATTTGCTGACTTGCTAGGATTAAACAATCAACAAAACTATTACAATCTAAATCAAGAAAAACGTGTAAAAACAACCAAACTAGATGCCAAAGCCGATTATTGGTATGTCTTAAACGACAAAAGCAACATCAACCTAACCTTGGGGGGAATGACCAGCACACAACGTTTTAACTCTGAAATTTATCAAATTTTAGACAATGGAGACAGCAACACTATTGAGCAAGAAATAGACGGTTCTACCACAAAAAATGAGGTAACCTACCACTTAAAAGATGCTTACGCTGGATTTTTATACACGTTAAAAACAGGAATTTTTACTTTTAGACCTGGATTTAGTGTGCACCTATACGATACACAAAACTTGCAATTAGACAGCAAACACCAAGAAACATTTTTCCGTATTTTACCCTCTTTCAACACGTTAATTCAGTTAAAAAAATCAGAAACCATAACCATAAACTACAGCATGAAAAACACCTTTACGGATGTAAATCAACTGGCAGAAGGTTTTGTGTTTAACAATTACAACTCACTTTTTTCGGGAAATAGAGAATTGGAAAACTCGCTAACACACAACGCTAGCTTAAGGTTTTTTAGTATGAATATGTTTAATTACACCAACATTTTTGCCACATTAAGCTATAGCAAACGTGTAAATCAAATAAGAAATAAAATAAACCCTATTTCAGGAAGCACCAACCAAACCGCTAGTCCTTTCAATTCTAATTTTGATGATGAATCTATTAGTTTAAACGGACGTTTGGAAAAAACACTTTGGGATATTAAAGGAAGTGTAGGGGCAAATGTTTCTTACAGTAAATTCAACCAATTTGTTCAGAATAGAGTAAATGTTAATGAGTCTTTTACACAAACCTACAACACAAAATTCAATACTAACTTTGATAAAGCTCCTAATTTCGAGGCAGGGTATAGTGTAAAAATCAATCAATACAACCAAGGAACCGGAAATACTACTTTCTATACTCATAGCCCTTTTGTAAATATGGATGCTTATTTTCTAAATAGCTTTTTATTTACGGCTGATTATACGTACTCTAATTATCAGAATCAAGACAAAACATTAAATAAATACAATTTTTTAGATGCTAGCTTGTCTTATCAAAAAGAAGATAGCAAATGGGAATACAAACTATCGGCAACCAACCTACTAAACAACAAATCATTAAACACAGATAACCTAAATAACACCTTTGCTAGCACAAGTGAATATTTTGTACAACCTAGATATGTAATCTTTAGCATAAAATACAACTTGTAAAAAAATAAAATACAACACTATACCCTTCTTATAGCAATATTAAGAGGGGTTTTGTTTTTTTAGAAATAAAAAACAAAACTCCTTAATTTTAACTATCTACACTTATCAAACTCCACTTTTCGGAAACGATTTCACTCAATAAAACCTAGATTTATAACTAGACAACACCTAAAAAGTAAGGAGTTTTAAGGTTTACAAAATATCTTTATCGGATAAACATTTTTTTGTAAATCATCAATCAATGAAAAAAAGCTTATCCAATTTATTTCTAAGCAACCTATTTTTTATAGCATGTCAAGTATTGTGTGCTCAAAACCAAAATTCAGTTGAAGGTCATTGGAGACAAGTAGCTCCAGGAATGGCAGGAAGCAATAGAGCCATTTATGCAGACAGCAAAAACCCCAACAAACTTTGGGTGGCTCCCGACATGGGAAACGATTACATTACGCTTGATGCAGGAAAACACTGGGAAACCATCGTACCTAGTGATGGCGTATGGAGTCAGCGAAATACGCTTAGTGATGTGTGTGTAGTCAGCGATCCTAAAGACAACCAAATTGTATTAAGTTTAAAAGGAAAATTCATCAACTTAAGTACCGATGGTGGTCATCACTTTCATAAAATAGCATCTTATAAAAAAGGAACAGGTCCTAAGTCTAGTTTATACACAGCGTATCCACATCCAACAGAAAAAGACACTTGGTATCTAGGTTGTGGACTAGACAATAAAGAAGTCCGAACAGGTGTCACCCCTAACCCATTAAAAGAAATTCATCAAAACGAAAGCAAAGTATGGAAAGTAACCCACATCAGTTCTAACAAAAGAAATATAGAGCCTGTGGACGGAACAGGAATGGAAGCGGCAACAGCTGTGTTTGATTTGTTTGCACATCCAGATGTAAAAAAGTATCCTAATATGTTGTTCGCAGCCACTTCTACAGGTTTTTACCGAAAAGACAATGCTGCTACCAACTGGGTAAAACTAATAAATGGTGCTACAAAAGCAGATTACAACTGGGACAAAAACTCGAAAACCTTAACAGTATATGTGCTGCAACAAGCCACTTACGAGCTACAAGATGATAATTTGGTTTCTAAAGGTGGGGTATTTAAAACCACCAAACCTGCCACAATCACGGCAAACAACGCATGGGAAAACACCTCTGAGAGTTTGTATATTGACTTGACACAAACCAAAGTACAACGACAACTTTTTGATTGGATGCTCAAAAAATGGTTTGGCATAACCCACAAAACTAGCACACAATATCCTACTTCATTTTTTCAGAACTATACAGATATTTTGTGCGATCCAACTGATGCCAACAAAGTCTACATGTCTATTTGGGGAGGTTCTGAAAACAAACCTGTTCGCGGTCCTTTGTGGGCAACTTCCAACGGAGGAAAACAATGGTTTGCAGCCTTTAGAGCGGGAGTTGGTTTTGATAAAGATACTTATTGGAAAAGTAAACAGCCCGAACACACAGGTAGAAATGTGGATTTGCAAATTCACAAAAAGAAATTTCCAGACCATTGGCGATACGGTCGTAGAGCAGTACGCTCCATGGCCATTACTGCAGACGGAACATTATATGCATCTTCTGTAAAAGGATATTACACTGCTATTTACAACGTAGAAAAAGACCAATGGACTAGTGCTGATAACACTTACAAAAACGGATACTATTACGGACATGGAAATGCAGACACAGGAGCGTTTAATGTTGTCCCTGACAAACACCATCCTGGTGAAATGTTTTTATTGCAATACGAATTGTCTGCTTGGAAATCGTCCAACAATACGCATCCTGAATATCCTGGGATTGTAGGCGTAAAACCCATTCCAGCACTCATCGACAAAGGGAAAAAATGGGCACCAGGACAACCGTTTAACACCCCTACCACCGTAGCCAATCATCCCACAGATCCTTCTGTGTTTTACGTGATGTCTTCTCGTACAGGTGAGGTAATGAAAATTAGCGAAAACGGTCAGAAAAAAGAAATTATGGGCGAGCCTATTGAAGTGCCAGATATTATTGTAGTCCCTAAAATGAAGGTAGTTTATTGGTCTGACTTAACCATTGCCAACGATGGAAAAACCATGTATGCCGTATCCGAAATTATAGATACAGACAACAGACCCATGGGACAAGTACGCATTTTTAACCCAAAATCTAGAAAAGGGTTGTACAAATCTTTAGACGAAGGAAAAACATGGACCTGTGTAAACAATAATTTACCCTCTACAGCAGGCGGACGTAAAAACAACTTGGTATATGGCACCAACAGTGCTGCTATTAAATCGTTTGTTATGGATCCTGCAAAAGAAAACGTATTGTATGCAGCGGTAAGAAAATATAGAGCTCCTCAGGGCAAATCGGGTTGGGTGCAAGGAGGTTTGTTTAGAACGGAAAATGGTGCACAACAATGGTCAGAAATAAAAATTCCGAATGGCATTCAATCTGTTTGGGATGTTTGGTTACAACACAAAAACGGAAAACCTAGCAAAATTTATATTACTGCAGGTGGAGACGGAAGTGTTGCCGATGTAGGTATAGGAGGTGTTTGGGTAGCCGATTACAAAGCCAATGGCAAATACAAAACCTCTAGTTGGAAACAAATTTTTGATCAACATCCTTTTGTCTCTCATATTGCAACCAGTCCTTTTGACGAGAATTTGATGATGATTGTCACTAGAGAAACATCGAGCAATCACAAAAAAGATGCAGGAACTTTTTACAGCACCGATGGTGGAAAACACTGGACAAAATTCAACCAAGGTAGAGGAGGTATGATGATTGGTGGTGTTGCTTTTGATTCGGGAACTCCCAACCGAGTTTGGGTAGCTTGTGAATCTTCTGGAATTTATACCGCTTTACTGCCTTTGTCTAACTAAAAATTGTAATTACACAAATACCAAAGCTCTGTTAATAACTAACAGAGCTTTTTCTACTAAGGCTGTTTTTCACTTAAATATTTCCAATAACGTTTAGGCACATGTTGTATGTGTAGTTTGGTGTTTTTTCTAGACTCAATATTCGTACTTTTAAAATAATCTTTCCACAATTGTTGAAACTCCAGTTCTATAGGTGCAAAAATTTCATCAGAAGTTTGTGTGGGGTCAAAATTGGAATTGAATTCTAAATGGATAACTTCTACTTTGTGTAAATCATAAAACAATCCATAATTTCTTTTCCAATCGTAAATAATCCATTGCTGGTCTGCGTATCTGTTTTTAAAGTGATTGCTAATCAACGAAAGCACATCAAAGTCTGGCGATACAACAGCAAAATACACCCCGTCTTTGGTAAGTTTAAAGCGCACAAAAGCTTCCATTCTATGTTTTTCCCTTCCTACACTCTTGGCCAATTTGCTAATTTTTAACACAGCAGGATGCCCATAATCCAACCCTACATTTTCTTTAGAGGCAAGGATATACTGAACGGCTTGTAAAATAATGTTTTCAACTCCCTGAGTTTCACTTAAAAAAGCCGCGTATAACTTATAGGTTGCTTTATTTTTGGTTTTCTCTTTTAATTTTTTCCAGACCCTGTCCGCTTTGTCCTTGTCACTCATCACATACAAAACCTCTCCAAACAAAACTTGTTGTTGCTGGTGTTGTTTCTGTATAACAATGTCTTTGAGCTTCAACTCATACACAGTAAAAACAACGGTTAAAAGTCCGTCAAAAGTAGCATCATATGTAACCGTCTGAATCATTTAAGCACCAAATAAAGAAAGCTGATTGTTAAAATTACTACGGTATTTACTTGTAGATTGCTGCTGAATAAGTCCTTTTATTTGATGAGCAGTTAAATCTTTTCTTTCGAATTTACTAGAAGCACAAGTCATAAAATACTGAGCTCTGTTAAGGGCAATTCCCAACTTTTTTAAATGTTCCCAATTCAGGTTTCTATGTTTTCTGGCTTGCAAAATTTTAGCAACAGAAGTCATCCCCACCCCAGGAATTCTTGCCAACATTCTTTTATCGGCTTTGTTTACATCCACAGGAAATTCGTGCAAATTTCTTAATGCCCAGCTAAGTTTAGGATCAATGTCTAAATCTAAAAACTGATGCTGTTCGTTTACAATTTCATCGATATCAAAACCATAAAAACGATACAGCCAATCTGTTTGATACAATCTATTTTCTCTCATCACAGGAACGGGAGTGCCAATTTGTGGCAATCGATGATCATGGCTGATGGGAATGTATCCAGAATAATACACACGTTTCATTCCGTATTTTTTATACAAAAAATTAGAGGTTTTCATAATCTGTAAATCGTTTTCTCCTGTAGCTCCAACTATCATTTGGGTACTTTGACCTGCGGGTGCATATTTGGGAGTGCTTTTGATTATTTTTCGTTCCGATTGGTACTGAATAATTTCGTTTTTAACCTTCTGCATCGGTTTTAAAAAATCGGCTTGATTTTTATCGGGAGCTAATAACTTTAGCCCTTGTTTGGTTGGTATTTCAATGTTCACACTCAACCGATCTGCGTACAAACCTGCTTCTCTCATCAACTCATCACTTGCTCCTGGTATAGATTTAAGATGAATGTATCCGTTAAAGTTTTCTTCCAATCTCAGCTTTTTTGCCACTGCTACCAATCGTTCCATAGTATAATCGGCATTTTTAAAAATTCCCGAGCTCAGAAACAGTCCTTCTATATAGTTTCTTCTGTAAAAATTCAGAGTCAAATCAACCACTTCTTGCACTTTAAAAGCTGCTCGTTTGATATCATTACTACTGCGTGTTACACAATAAGCACAATCAAAAATACAGTGATTGGTTAACAATATTTTTAGCAACGACACACAACGTCCATCTTGGGTATAGGTATGACAAATTCCAGATTTAGAAGCATCTCCCAACCCTTTATTTTTATTCTTTCGGTTGCTACCGCTAGATGAACAAGAGACATCGTACTTGGCAGCATCGGCCAAAATTTTTAATTTTTCTTGAATACGATCAAAAGACATAGTGATGATTGTTTTAACTGTATAAAATTAAAACTTATAAGTGCAACCTACTCACACAGGTATTTTTTTCTGATATTTAGAAAGGCTATAAATTTTATTGAGATCGCATTGGAATGCGTTGGTAGGATTTTCTATATTTTGAAGGAGACATCTTCATGTTTTTTTGAAATTGTCGATGAAAAAAAGTCAAATTATTATAACCCACTTTGTAACCAATTTCTGATATTGACAAGTCGGTATCGATAAGCATTTTGCAGGCAATACTAATTTTGTATTCATTCAAAAAAGTAAAAAATGAGGTGTGAAATGTTTTTTTAAAAAATCGGGAAAAAGTATCACTACTCATGTTCATCACCTCAGAAATATCATCAATCGTAATTTTATTTAAGTAGTTCTCTTTTAAATAATCATACACCACATTGATACGTTCACTTTCTTTATACGATAAACTTTTAGTAAAATTAGCTCCTGCCAACAAATTAAACTGAGTTGTAACAGCCAATTTTTGTAATACTTTCATAAAAAGGAGTAAGCGTTCAAAAGGTTTCATAGCAACCATTTTTAACAACATAGGTTTTATTTCTAAAGCCAAATTCACATCAAAACGGATGCCTTGTTGCGATCTGCTTAGCAAGTCTTTTATGTATTTCATTTCTTCCTTGTCTAACCAGTGTTTTAACAAATCTTCTCGCCATTGTATTACAATACATTCCACATCTTCTGTTTGTTCTCCGATGGTTTTCCAGCAATGAGGCAGATTAGCTCCTACCATTACCAAATCGTCATTATCAAAACTCTCTATACTATTCCCCACATAACGTACTCCCGTACTTTTTACAATATAAGTCAGCTCATATTCTTCGTGAAAATGCCATGCAGCAGGAAACTCTTTTTCCTGAAACAACACGGTTCTAAAAGAACTCCCTGAAGAGGGAACTATCTTATGATATTTTGCTTTCATTGGGTTTGGTTTATCTTTAAAAGTATATCTTTTTGTATATAATACAAGTACATATCAATAAAAAACACAGAATAGTGTACATGAATAGTTATATTGTGTAAAAAGTATCAACAAACAATAGATATTTTTGTGATTAATACATGTAACTAAAATTAAAACTACTAAATATACAACTTATGTCCAAAGACATTGCCATTAGGGAAGCCAAAATTTATAAAGCCATTGCTCCGTTAAAAAAACCCATATCGGATGCTACACACACCATTACCGAAATTTCTTTCTTAGTCTTAAGAATTCAACTAGAAAACGGAGTAATTGGTGAGTCATACTTACTGTCCTTTCAGTATTCACCCAATGCCATCGCAGGAGCATTAAAAGATGCCATCCCTTATATTATTGGACACAAAACCAATGAAATGGGAATTGTGTATAACAAATTAGACGATTTGGCAGAGTACTTTGGAAACCAAGGAATTAACCGTTGGGCACAAGCTGCTGTAAATATTGCTATGTGGGATGCTTGGGGAAAAACGCTGAATCAACCTGTTCATAAAATCTTAGGAGTACATCAAGAAAAGGTATCTATTTATGGTAGTGGTGGATGGATTTCCTATTCTGTGGACGAGCTAATAGAAGAGGTAACCGATTATGCAAATCGTGGATTTAAAGCGGTTAAAATAAAAGTAGGATCGCCAAAAGTAGCTACCGACTTAGAACGTTTGCGCTTGGTGCGTGAAGCCGTAGGAAATAAGGTAGACATTATGATGGATGCCAATCAGGGAATGGACTTACCTTCTGCCATGAAACTAGCTAGAGGTGCCAAAGAACTAAATATCAACTGGTTTGAAGAACCTGTAAATCATCAAAACTTTCAAGCTTTTGAACTTTTAAAAACACAAGCAGGAATATCTTTAGCTATGGGAGAGCGTGAATACGACACCTTGCCTTTAAGAGAGCTTGTAACTAGAAATGCCTTGGACATTTGGCAACCCGATATTTTAAGAATTGGAGGAGTAGAAAAATGGAGAGAAAGTGCTGCTTTGGCTCAAAGTTTCAACTTACCAGTATTGCCACATTATTACAAAGATTACGATGTGCCTTTATTGTGTACTATTTCTAACGGTGTGGGTGCAGAATCTTTTGATTGGGTAGATCCGTTGATAGACAATCCTATGGTTATTCAAGACGGTTTTGCCAAACCTCATGATTTACCAGGTTGGGGATTCAATTTTATAGAGGATACATTAACCGAAATTAAATTCTAATGAACTTAAACGTATTTTCCTTAAAAAATCAAAGAGTCTTAGTTACAGGAGGTGGAACTGGAATTGGTTTGGGGATTTCCAAAGCGATGATAGAAGCGGGTGCTAAAGTCGTTATTACGGGTCGTAGAGAAGAAGTATTGCAAGAAGCAGTTGAGGAACTGGGAGCCAATGCATCTTATAGAGTCAACGATATTACAGACAGAGCTAGTATTCCTGTCTTGGTTTCGGATATAGAAACTAACGAAGGACCTATTGATATTTTGGTAAACAATGCTGGAATTCATCACAAAGCGTGGGCACAGGATACTACGGATGAAGATTTTGAACGTATTATACAAACCAACCTCATTAGTGTGTTTTCTCTAACTCGTGAATGTGCCAAATATATGCTAAAACGTAAAAAAGGAAGCATAATTATGATTGGTTCTATGGCAGGTTTGTTTGGAATAGACAGAGTAATTGCCTATAGCGCATCTAAAACAGCCTTAACAGGATTGGTGAATAGTTTAACAGCAGAATATGCTAAAGACAATGTTAGAGTAAACGCTATTGCTCCAGGGTGGATTACATCGAATATGTTTTTAAATGCAGTGAACAAAGACCAAGCTCGTAAACAACAAATTACCAATCGTATTGCCATGGATCATTTTGGGACTACCGAAGATATTGGGAATGCAGCCGTGTTCCTAAGTTCACAAGCTGCCAAATATATTACAGGGGTTATTTTACCTGTAGATGGTGGTGCAACGGTGAATTTTTAGAGACACACAGTGTCTTTTTTCAATAACGTAGTTGTGAAAAAAACAGGACACAAATAACTAAGACAAAGCTTGCAGCCTAAGGCCTACAGCACAAAGCAAACAAAAAAATGATAAAACCAACATACATACAAGGAGACTCAAGTAAAAGCCCTTTTTTTAACAATCAAAGCCGATTGGTTTATGGTACTTCTGGACTCGGAGGTGTTTGGGGAGCGGTAAAAGAATCTGAATCTATTGAAGCACTGCTGTACGCACTAGAAAACGGAATTTCTGTTTTTGATACCGCTCCATCCTACGGAGAAGCTGAAAATTACCTAGGAAAAGCATTAAAGCAATGGAAAGGTACAAGACCTTTTGTGAGCACCAAAATTGGACGATTGAAAGGAGCAGATGCTTTTGACACAAAGTTGGATTATACTCCAGATGGATTAAAACGCAGCATAGAGAATAGCTTAGAAACGTTGGGACTTTCTAAAGTTGACTTGTTATTTCTGCACGAGCCACAACTAGTGCCTTTGGACAAGATGGATGAAATTTTAGACACGCTTAAATCATTCAAAGCTCAAGGAATGGTTGATAGAATTGGCGTAGGAGGAAATCCATCAGAAGAATTTAAACCTTACATTACCAAAGAAAATTTTGATGTTGTTTCTGGTTTTTTAAAACTAAATGCTTGCAACCTATCGGTCTTTAATGGTGAAATTCAACAATATCAAAAAGAAAACATTGGATATTATGCTGCTTCTGCCCTACACTTTTCTTTACTAGGAAATCGTTTTCAGAAATATGTAGATGAGGGAGTTGACGGTGAGTGGATCACCCAGCAAGATTTACAAAATGCCATCAAAGTAAACGAGATTGCCAAAGAGCTAGATACACCCTTGGCTACTCTAGCCCAACGATATTTATTTTCTGTAAAAGAAGCCGACAGAGTAGTTATGGGAGCTAGAACTCCAGCACAAATAAAGGCTACTATTGCCGATTGGAATTTAGGAAAATTACCAGAAGATATTTTTGATAAAATCACACACATCATCACCAAAAAATAAGCTTATGAAAGCAGTTCGTTTAAAACAACCTGGGGAATGGGAAACGCTGGAAATAGTACAACCCACCACTAATTTAGCAAGTGGACAGGCCTTGTTAAAGGTGAAAAAAATAGGAGTTTGTGGAACAGATTTACATGCCTACAAAGGGCAACAACCTTTTTTTGAATATCCAAGAATATTAGGTCATGAATTGGCGGTAGAAATTGTAGCCATTGCCGACGATGTGACCAACGTACAGGTAGGAGACCGATGCTCGGTAGAGCCTTACTACAATGAAGTTATTGGACAAGCGGTGCGAAGAGGGAAAACCAATTGTGGAGAACACTTAAAAGTACTGGGGGTACATGTAGATGGAGGAATGCAAGAGTATTTTGTATATCCTGCGGAGTTTTTACATGCAACCAATTCTTTGTCAGACGATCAGTTGGCTATGATAGAACCTTTAGCAATTGGTTGCCATGCAGTAGATAGAGCTGACATTAAGGAAGATGATATTGTACTTGTAATTGGTGCAGGTCCTATTGGTTTAGGAACCATTCAGTTTGCACAGCTAAAAGGAGCAAAAGTTATTGCTATGGATATAGACGATGCCAAACTGGAAAAGTGTAAAAAAATCACAAAGGTAAAAGACACAATAAACGCTTTAGGCAATGTAGAAGAGGATTTAAAAACACTATTAAACGGAGACTTGCCTACGGTCATCTTAGATGCTACGGGAAGTCCAAAATCTATGATGAATACTTTTAACTATGCAGCAGCAGGTGGCACAATTGTGTTTATTGGATTGTTTATGGGTGATGTTGTTTTTCACGATCCTTCTTTTCACAAAAAAGAATTGACTCTAAAAGCAAGTAGAGCGGCTATGGGAAGTGATTTTGGGCGTATTATTCGCTTGATTGAAGCCGGCAAAATAGATGCAAGTTCTTTTATTACGCACAGAATTCCGTTTGATGCAGTTCCTGATGAATTTGAAAAACTATATCAAGAACCCAATCTTATCAAAGCCATTATAGAACTATAAACTATACCTTATGACCTCATCAAAACAAAATAACAAACAGTTTTTAGCTCCATTAATTATCGTTATGGCCTTGATGTTTTTCTGGAATTTAGCCCGAAACATTAATGACGTATTAATTCCCCACTTAAAAAGAGCTTGTCAACTAACCGATTTCCAATCCTCATTGGTACAATCAGCTTTTTTTGGAGCTTATTTTATCATGGCTCTACCAGCAGGTTGGTATATCCAAAAAAAAGGATACCGTCAAGGAATGGTCGCAGGTTTATTAATTGCTGCCACAGGAGCATTTTTATTTTATCCTGCAGCAGAAACTAGAATTTATCCATTTTTCTTAGTGGCCTTATTTGTAATGGCAGCAGGTTTTGCAGTTCTAGAAGTAACCGCCTCACCGTACATCACCAAACTAGGAAAACCCGAAGGGGCTTCTAGCCGATTGAGTATGGCAGCAGCTATTGGTTCTGTAGGAGCTACCGTGGCTCCTGTATTGGCATCACTCCTATTTTTACACGAAGTAGATGTGCCCCAATCGACTATTGATACGTATACACCTAATCAATTAGAAACTTTTTTGTCTGAAGAAGCCGCTTTGGTAAAACCTCCGTATTTGATATTGACAGGAATTTTAGTTGCCATTGCTTTGGTGGTTATTTTCATCAAACTACCAAAAATTGAAGACGAACAAGGAGGAGCTAAAAAACCTTTGTTAGACATTTTAAAATTTAAACATACATTGTATGGTGTAGGAGCTGAATTCTTTTATGTAGGTGCCGAAGTGGGAATTGTAAGTTTCATCATCCGTTATGCTAAATGGTTTCAAATTCCAGAATTAACAGAGCAAAAAGCAGCACAGTTTATTACTGCTTTTATGGGACTGGTTTTACTAGGTAGATTGTTGGGAGTCTATATTTTAAAAAAATTCCAACCTCAAAATGTATTGGCTTTTTGTAGCATTAGTGCTTTTGCAATGGTTACACTTGCCATAGTTTCTAACGGCTATTTTTCTTTGACTTGTTTGGCAGTAGTAGGTTTGTTTACCTCTATCGTGTATCCTATTATTTTTAGTTTAAGCATGAAAGACTTAAAAGAATACACCAAAACAGGATCATCAGTATTCCTATTAGGAATTGTAGGTGGTGCCATTGTTCCTCCACTAATGGGATATATATCTGATACGGCTGGAATTAAATTTTCATTTGTAATTCCATTAATATGTTATGTGTACTTATTATTCTTTGCAATTAAAGGCCACAAAGTTAAAATTAAAGCATAAATAGATGGATGCAATACAATTTCGTCGCTTTACTTATTTGGTTTCTGATGTTGATATTTCTAGTTTAACAATATCTAAGGAAACAAAAGAACGTTTAGAAATAGCGGGGATTTACCAATTTGAAATCTACCAGAAAGAGAATAACTATTTTATATTGGTTGATACCAAAATAGCTTACGATAGTTATGTGGTTCACAAAATATGTTCGGAGCTAGGCATTAAGTTGCCTTCTTTTTCTTTTGAGGAGGAGCCTTTGGAACGTATTTATGAATTTGAGCAACAATCTGTTTATAAAGCTAAAGATGGACAGTTAAAAACAACTGTGGCTCCTTACAAAAGATTTGTTTGGACGTTGTTACTCCAAGAAGATCCTGAATTAATGGCTGAGTATAAGAGAGTTCATAGTATGGGGCAAGCTTGGCCAGAAGTCACTGCCAATATGAAAACAGTAGGAGTAAAGGATATGGAGATTTACCTATCAGGAACCCAAGCTATTTTAATTATGGATACTGTTCCCAACTTTGATTTAGAAAAAATAGGTCCCAAATGGCAACAGCTACCAAGAGAAACAGAATGGCAAGAATACGTGGCTAAATTTCAGAGAACAAATCCAGAAAGCTCCATTCAAGAGAAGTGGCAAGATATGACCTTAATTACATCAAAATAAACAAATAAAGAATTTACTAAGATGAAAAAAATAATAGGAGCATTGGCATTGGTGGCTTTAGCTGCGTGTCAACCTAACAAAAAAGAAGCCTCTAAAGAATCAGAAAAACAGACATTTACTTACGAAGAAAACTGGGAAAGTTTACAAAACTACCAAATTCCACAATGGATGAAAGATGCCAAATTTGGAATCTTCATTCACTGGGGTCCCAATTCAGTTGCAGAAAAATATACCGATTGGTATCCACGCTGGATGTATTCTGACAATGGAGTTGCAAACCCGCAAACAGGAAAAGCTGTGAACGGAAAACCACATCCTGCAGTAGCTTATCACAAAGAAAAATTTGGAGATCAAAAAGACTTTGGTTACAAAGATTTGATACCAATGTGGACCATGGAGAACTTCAATCCAAAAGAATGGGTAAATTTGTTTAAACAAGCAGGAGCACAATATGTAGTACCTGTAGCAGAGCATCACGATGGATTTGCATTGTACAACTCATCCATTACACCTTGGAATGCAGTAGCCATGGGACCTAAACGAGATGTATTAAAAGAGTTAACTGATGAAATAAAAAAACAAGGCCTGATTTGTGGAGTAAGCTCTCATTTGGCCTTTAACTACAACTTTTACAACCAGCAACCGTATTTTGACAATTCCAATCCTAAGTATGCTGATTTGTATGCACCTCCTCACCAAATGGGAGATTCTGTAAGTGCGGAGTGGTTGGCAAAAACATGGTGGCCAAGAACCAAAGAAATTATAGACCAATACCAACCTGATATTTTATGGTTTGATTTTTATTTGGACAGACCTGAATTTGTTCCGTATCATAAAAAACTAGCTGCTTACTACTACAACTCAGGGCTACAAAGAAATACAGACGTAGTTTTACAAACCAAAAACTACAAATTTGAGTCGTACAAAAAAGGTACGCACATGTTAGACTTAGAAAGGTCTAAAATGAATGCCATCAAAAAAGAATACTGGCAAACAGACACTTCAATAGGAAAAAACTCGTGGTACTATGCAACCAACTGGATTCCAAAATCTGCAGAAGATTTAGTCGCAGATTTGGTAGATATTGTAAGCAAGAACGGTTGTTTGCTATTGAATATTGGACCTAGAAAAGATGGAATTATCCCAGACGATCAGAAAAAAACACTTTTGGATATAGGACGCTGGTTAACAACCAACGGTGAAGCAATTTACGGAGCTACTTATTACGATGTGTATGGTGAAGGACCTACCCAAACTGCAACAGGTCATTTGTCTGAGAGTAAAAACAAAGGATTTACACCTGCAGATATCCGCTTTACAAAAAGCAAAGAAGGAACTTTGTATGCAACCGTATTAAAAACACCTCAAGAAGATATTCATATCAAGTATTTAACAGATGCTAAAATTCAAATTAAATCTATTGAATTGTTAGGATACAATGGAAGCATTTCTTTTGAGCAATCAGCAAACGGAACTACCATTAAATTACCAAAAGGAGTGGATTTAGATTATGCATGGGTATTTAAGATTTTAAAATAAAAATAAACGGTGTTAAATAGTAAGAGTTTATTATCAAAGATGTTGTTAGGGCTACTATTGTTGGTCTTAACAACATCTTTTTGTTTTAAGGCGATGGCTCAGAAAAAGTCAGAAAGGCCTAATGTAATTGTTATAGTGTCTGATGACCAAGGCTATGGAGATTTAAGTTGTCATGGAAATCCATATATCAAAACTCCAAACATGGATCAGCTGCATGCAGAATCTGTTCGTTTTACAGATTTCCATGTAGATCCCACATGTGCTCCAACCCGTTCCGCTTTAATGACAGGTAAATATTCACATCATGTAGGAGTGTGGCATACGGTATGTGGAGGAAATCACCTAAGAAGCACAGAGAAAACAATGGCGGATGTTTTTAAAGCATCAGGTTATAGAACAGCTCTTTTTGGGAAATGGCATTTAGGAGCTAATTATCCCTACAGACCTATGGATAGAGGTTTTGATGAATGGTTAGGTAACGGTGATGGTGGTACAGGAACTACTGACGATTGGTTTGATAATGATCGTATAAATGATTATTACTGGCACAACGGAAAGCGAGAAAAACATGAAGGTTTTGCACCCGATGTATTTTTTAATAAGGCGATAGATTTTGTAAAAGAAGATCACAAAGATCCTTTTTTTATATATGTAGCTACTTATTTGCCACACAATCCTCATTCTGTTCCAGATCCTAAACTGGCTGAAATTTACGATGAAAAAGTATTCAAACACACAGCCTATTTCTTTGCCGGAATCAATAGAGTAGATGAGAATATAGGGAAATTAAGAAAAGCGCTAGAAGCATCTGGAAAATCAGACAATACCATTTTAATTTTTATGTCTGACAACGGAGGAACTGCAGGGGTTAAGCTTTACAATGCAGGAATGAGAGGTAAAAAAGGACAGCCTTACGAAGGAGGGCATAGAGTTCCGTTTTTTATTCATTGGCCTAACGGGAATTTAGCGCATGGAAAAGATATAGCAAGCTTAACGGCTCATATAGATGTACTACCTTCTCTAGTAGATCTATGTAATTTAAAGACGACCCAAGAAACACAATTTGATGGGAGAACTTTTAAAAATCAATTGTTCAATCCAACAGCCAAGTTAGCTCATCGTACCTTATTTGTAGAATCTCAAAGAACTTTTGAAGCGCAAGCGTGGAAAAATACTTCGGGGATGTATGAACAATGGAGATTGGTGAATAATAAAGAGTTGTATGATCTTTCTAAAGACCCTAGTCAACAAAAAAATGTGATCGATGCGCATCCAGAAATAGCTGCTAAAATTCGTAAGGAGTTTACAGATTACTGGAATAAGGTTACACCTAACGATCGTGAACTACCTAGATCCGTAGTAGGAAATTCTAAAGACCAAGAGACTTTTTTAACATCTTCTGATTGGTATTTACCTAAAGTGCCTTGGAATCATGCACAGATTGCAGAAGGAAAACCTTTGTCTGGTGCCTGGGATGTTACTGTTGAAAAAGCGGGAACTTACAGAATTGAATGTAGAAGGTGGCCTAGAGAAGCCAATGCAACCATTTCGGGAGTACCCAACTTTAATAAAAAAGTAGATGCTTGGTCTAGAGATGGAAAGGTAGATAGGTTGTTGTATGGACGTAAAATGAAAGCATTACCTGTGAAAACAGTGAGTCTTACTGTTGGAAAACAACAAAAATCAGCAAGTGTTACTACAGAAGACACGCACATTTCTTTTGATGTAGAATTACCTAGGGGAGATACTAAAATTAAAGGAGAGATGTTAGATGCTAATGGAAATTTGATAGCCGGTGTTTACTATGTATATCTCTCTAAATTAAAGTAGTAATATTTATAAATGAATAAAATAGTATACATATCATCTCTTTTAACTTTATTGATTTCTTGTGGTCAAAAAGCAAAACAAGACGAAAACGTAAAATTAGCCACTACAGATAATTTTAAAGTGGAACTAGGAAGAGTTTCTAAACAATCTGTCTTTAAAGACCGAGATGATATAACCGTATGGGGAGCTTCAACCGTAAAAGGTGAAGATGGTTTGTATCATATGTTTTATTCTCGTTGGAAAAAAGAGTTAGGTTGGGCTTGGGTAACTCATTCAGAGATTGCTCATGCTGTATCCACATCTCCTTTTGGTCCTTTTAAATTTAAAGACGTTACTTTTTCTGCTCGTGGTGCTGAATATTGGGATGGACTGTGTACGCATAATCCAACGGTTCATAAATTTGATGGGAAGTACTATTTGTATTATATGGGAAATACTGGTGATGGAGTGAATCCTTGTGTGCCTGGTAAGATTAAATACAATTGGACACATCGTAACAATCAACGAATTGGTGTAGCTGTTGCTGATGATCCTAATGGACCTTGGCAACGTTTTGATAGCCCATTGATAGATGCCAGTGGAAATGAAAATGCTTTAGATGCTTTATTGGCCAACAATCCGTCCATAGCAAAAGGACCTGATGGTAAGTATGTGATGGTTTATAAAGCTGTTGGTAAAAAGATAAAACGAATTTCAGGAGGGCCTGTAGTACATTGTGTAGCTACGGCTGATAGTCCAATGGGACCTTTTGTAAAACATAACGAACCTATTTTTAAAGCTCAAGGGACAGATTTCCCCGCTGAGGATCCTTACATCTGGTATCAAGAAGGAAAGTTCAGAGCCATTGTAAAAGATATGCATGGTGCATTTACAGATGCTGGACAAGCCTTGGTTTTATTTGAATCTATTGATGGTTTTGATTGGAAGTTGTCTAAAAACCCACTGGTTTCCAAACTACAAATCCAATGGGAAGACGGTAGTATTCTAAAATTAAAGCATTTGGAAAGACCCCAAATTTATTTAGAAAATGGAAAACCACTGGCCTTATTCTGTGCTGCAGATACTACGGATGTAAAAGGAGTTTTGCATTCATGGAATGTGCAAATACCAATTAAAGCAGGAAAAAACTAATCCAAATTTAAAGAAACAAACACATGAAAATCAATTTCTATACTTTACTCGCATCCGTTCTCTTGCTATTTTCTTGTGCAAAGCAAGAGGTAAAAGCACCTAGAACTGTAGAAGATTTTAACGCTAATTGGAAATTCAGTAAAGAAGTCCAAATGGAAGCTACAAATCCTACTTTTGATGATCGTAGTTGGCAGGTAGTACAATTACCTCATGATTGGACTATTTTGTCAGGCTATCAAAAAGAAGGGACTGCTGCAAGTACTGGGTTTACTACAGGAGGCATTGGCTGGTACAGAAAGAGTTTTACAATTCCTAAAACTGATAAAGAAAAAAACATTTGGATTGAGTTTGACGGTATATATAACAATACAACCGTATGGATTAATGGTCACAAATTAGGTTTTAGACCCAACGGATATGTTAGTTTTTCTTATAATTTATCCGATTATTTGCGTTTTGGAGAAAAAAATGTGATTGCGGTTAAAGTAGATCATACCAATTATGTAGACTCTAGATGGTACACAGGTTCTGGAATTTATAGAGATGTACGCTTGGTAAAAACTTCTAAAACCCATATTCCTCAATGGGGAGTAAAAATTACAACACCCTACGTAACCAATAATGAAGCAATTGTACAAATAGCAACCAAAGTAGCAGGTTCTTCTAAAACCATTACAATGGATATTAACATTATAAATAGTGAAAACCAAGTTGTTGCCAAGTTAAAAGATTTGCTTTTTGATACCAAGTCTCAGTTTGTACAAAAAATAAAGATTTCAAACCCAAAACTATGGGGAATTGCAAACCCTAATTTATACGCTGCTGAAATTCTGGTTAAGGAAAATGGTGTGCTTGTAGATAAGGTAACAGAGAGTTTTGGTATTAGAAGTATTGAATTTACTGCTGACAAAGGATTTCTGCTCAACGGAAAATCGGTAAAAATCAAAGGGGTAAATTTACATCATGATGCTGGAGCAGTAGGAGCGGCTGCTACCAAGGCAACTTGGGAATATCGAATTAAAAAACTAAAATCTATTGGAGTCAATGCCATTCGTATGGCTCACAATCCACATTCACCATTACTAATGGAAGTATGTGATGAGCAAGGGATGTTGGTGATGAACGAGTTTTTTGATGAGTGGCACCATGCAAAAGATAAAAACAAAACCTGTTTGGGTTGCGATGTTGCCAAAGAAGGAGACAAAGGTTATAGCAAGGTGTTTTTAGACTGGGCAGAAAGAGATTTAAAAAGTTTGATTCGTCGAGATTACAATCATCCGTCCGTTATTATGTGGAGTATTGGGAACGAAATTGAGTGGACGTTTCCTTATTATTCAAAAGCTTACGACGAGATAAATCCCAATGCGATTCCCTATATAAGTGTTCCCGAGTTTGATGCAGAAAAAATCAAACCTGTATTCGACAAAATAAGTGGAGGAATTGACTCCTTAGCGCTGGTTGCAAAGCAATTGTCTAAATGGGTAAAAGAAGAAGACACAACTCGTCCCGTAACTTGTGGTAGTGTACGCCCCTCTATTTCTATGGCAACAGGTTATGGAGATGCTGTAGATGTAATGGGCTTCAATTACAGACCTCATAACTACGACATTGCTCACAAAACCTATCCAAACAAACCGATTATTGGTTCAGAAAACTGGGTAGCCTATTCGGAATGGAAAGCGGTGGCAGACAGAGAGTTTGTTGCTGGAATTTTTATGTGGACAGGTTTTGCCTACATAGGAGAAGCAGGACCTTGGCCAAGAAAGGGTCTCAATATTTCTTTGTTTGATTTTGCAGGATTTAAAAATCCTCGTGGACATTTTTTTGAATGTTTATGGAAACCAACCCCTAAAGTATATATGGTAACCACTCCTGCTAGCGAATCGGAGTTTTCTTACACAAATAAAGAGGGATGGAAATTTAACATGCAATACACAGCTCCTCCTGTGTGGAACAAACTACGTTTGTGGGAATGGTACAAAGTCAATGAATATTGGGATTATAAAACTCAAGAACCTATTGTGGTTCAGGCTTACACCAATTGTGAAGAGGCAGAGTTGTTTTTGAATGGAAAGAGTTTAGGCAAACAACAATTGTCTTCCGTGGTTGATACCGATCATATATTAAAATGGTTGGTACCTTATACAAAAGGGGAGTTAAAAGTAGTGGGGTACAACAACGGAAAAATAGTCGATGAATATATGTTGGCCACTACTGGAAAAGTATCAAAAATAAAGTTGAGCGTTGACAAAACCACCTTGTTAGCAAACGCCTATGATGTGGCTCATGTATCCATACAATTGTATGATGCAGATGGAAATGCAATCAGAAATAAGGAGCAAGAAGTACGTTTTGAAGTTGAAGGAAATGCTGAATTAGTTGCTGTGGATAATGGTTGGGAAATGAACGTTGCACCTCATAACACCAATAAAGTAATTACGCATAAAGGAAGAGCACTGGCCATCGTAAAATCGACAAAAGAAAAAGGTAGGGTTACTATTTGTGCAAAAGTAGGGGCTATTACTAGCGCACCAATCATCCTGAACATCAACTAAAAACATCAAAAAAAGAGACTCTAAACTAGATTTTAACCTAACAAAACAATTGTCCTATACGATAAGCCTTGAGTGTTCCAATTTTACACGCATCTAAAATAAATTCGAATCAATAAAAAACACTGTCATGATTAAAAACATTCTTTACGTCATCTTATTTTGCTGGATGACAAACCTACAAGCACAACCCCCAAAAATAGAGGGAAAACAATGGAAAAAAGTAAAAGCTTTAAGCGATGAGTTTAATGGCAAAAAGATAAACACTAAAAAATGGAATATTGAACCCGCTGAACATTATGAATTAAAATGGATGGGACGTGCTCCTGCCTTATTTCAAAAAGAAAGTTTTTCTATAGGCGATGGTTATTTGCGTATTGAAGTAGGAGAATTAGACAACCCTGTAACCTTAGGAAAATCAACCTATAAATATCATGGAGGAATTTTACGTTCGTACAAAAAAACCAACATTGGGCATTATTACGAGTGTAGAATGAAAATGAACAAAACCGAAATGGGAGGTGGTTTTTGGCTATGTCACCAAGGGACATGTGAACAAAAACACGAGATTGACATCACCGAATCTGTAGGAGTTTTAACAAAAAACACCCACAAATGGGCTCATGACTGGGATCGCATCATGCACTCAAACGCCATTCACAGAGGAACAGCTTGTAACAAATCGGTAAGAGACCAAAAAGCTAAATATTTAGATGTAAATAACTCTGATAAATTTTATACCTATGGATTTTACAGAAAAAGTGCGACAGAATTGTTGTTCTATTTAGACGGTGAATATGTGTACACACTAACCCCACCTGTACCTTTTGATCAAGATTTAATTTTGCAATTTTCTATAGAAGCCTATGATTGGAATCCGATTCCAGAAAAGGGCAGCAAAGTAGCTACAGGAACCAAAGACGAAAGAACCACCTTAGTGGATTGGATTAGAGTTTACGAATTGAAAAATAAATAAAAATGAAAAAAATAGCATTCCTATGCTTGGCAATATTAGCTCTTAGCCAAGTACAAGCAAAGAAAAAACCCAACATTATTTTCATCATGTCTGACGACCATGCAGCACATGCCATTGGGGCTTATGGAGGTCGTTTGTCTAGCTTGAATCCCACTCCAAACTTGGACAAACTAGCAGCAAATGGTATCCGTTTTACCAATGCGTTTTGCAATAATTCTATTTGTACTCCAAGTAGAGCCTCTATTATTAGTGGCCAATACCCACAGACAAATGGTGTGTTAGACCTAGATCACAAATTAGATACCGACAAACAGTACTTGCCTATAGAGATGAAAAAACTAGGATATAGCACGGCTATGGTAGGAAAATGGCATCTAAAAAATGAACCCGTAAATTTTGATTATTACAAAGTATTGCCTGGACAAGGAAAATATTTCAATCCTTCTTTTTTAGAAAAAGGAAAGGGTACTTGGCCTAAAAACAAAGTAAAAACAAAAGGGCATTCAAGTGATGTTATCACAGACATTACAATAGATTATTTAAAAAATAGAGATAAAAAAAAGCCATTCTTTTTGATGCATCATTACAAAGCACCACACGATTTCTTTGAATATGCTCCTAGATATGAAGATTATTTGGCAGATACCGAAATTCCAGAACCTACTAGCTTGTACTATCAACCCAACTGGGGATCCGAGGGAGTAAGAGGAATCAATGATTCACTAAAAACTTACATCGGAACCTCCATATCTGATCGTCATATGTACCGCAACTACAACTGGATGCTTAATGGTGGTAAGTACAAAGGACAAGAATCTGCACACCAAGGATACCAAACCTATATGAAACGTTATTTGCGTTGTGTAAAAGGTGTGGATGACAATTTAGGTCGTTTGTTTGACTATTTAAAAAAAGAAGGATTGTGGGAAAATACAGTCATCATCTATACTGGAGACCAAGGAATGATGTTAGGAGAACACGATTTGCAAGACAAGCGTTGGATGTATGAAGAGTCTATGCGCATGCCGTACATTGTTCATTATCCAAAAATGATCAAACCTCAACAGGTTTCTGATTTGCTTATCAACAATACAGACTATGCTCCTACCATGATTGAATTGGCTGGAGGAAAAACTCCAGACTACATGCAAGGAAAAAGTTTCATCAACACCTTAAAAGGGAAAGAAGAAAAAAACTGGAGAGAAACTACGTATTACCGTTATTGGATGCACATTATTCACCACTATGTACCTGCTCATTTTGGAGTACGCTCTAAAGACTACAAGTTGATTTTTTACTATGGAAAACATTATATGGATCCATCAGAGTTTAAAAATCACTACTGGGGAAAACAATACTATGGTATTGATAGAGAAACACCTCACACTTGGGAGTTTTACGATTTAAAAAACGATCCACAAGAATTGCACAACCAATACAACAATCCAAAATACAAAGAGGTGATTGCCAAATTAAAGCAACAACTTAAACAACAACGCATTGACTTGAACGAAACAGACAAAAATTATCCTGAAATTCAAGCTATTGTTAACAAGTATTGGGAGAATTAATCTCTTCTAAAAGCATCAAAAAGCTCCAGAGATATTTCTCTGGAACTTTTTGCTTGATATAAATGTTTTATAACGTTCTCTTTCTGATTGATTTTATCTATGTCGTAAAGGAGGGGTGTGTTTTGACGTATGTATCTGATATTATACCTCATACAATCAATTATTAGTGAGTTTTTTTAAGTAAGAACTTGTGCAAGTTATGATATTAAATCATCAATTTTTAATAATTAATTGTTTGCAACATATGTGGTTTTTGTCCTAATAACTTAACATTCCATTTCAATTATGGAATTATACATTTATGATATAAAAAGAACAACTTCAAATAGAATTGTTTCCTAATTTTAAATACCTATTTTTTAAAAACTTAAACAATTAGTGTGGTTTTTATTAAAAACTCAATACTAGTCAAGAGTGTTTGCATAAATATATTACTGATTGCTGTAGTTTTTAAAATTTCACTAACTACTAACTAATAAATTTAATCATGATTTTTTTAAAAAAAATGGCACTTTTTGTTATGCTCCTCTTTTTAGGGCTAACGAGTGTGAATGCACAAACTAATTATCAAAAAACAGGATACTTTACACGTTTGTATGCAAGAGAGCATGTATCAGATATGCCTCGTGAATATTTTATTTTATACGAAGCGGATGGTACCACCACCACTTTGTCTTTTTTCTCTCATAGAAGTTCGGGACAATACAGTATATGGCAATTCGACCCTAAGGACTTTTTAGGAAAAACAGTTACCATAGATGTAGAAGCAACGTTAGATAATCAAAATAATGAGTATCACTATTTTGAATCGGGTTCATTAGTTATAGTTCCAAAACTGTGGGTAAGAACTATCAATAGTTTTGTGGAAGCATCATCTAATGTATCACCACCATCTCAGTATCAACACCCAATTACAGATACGATTCAGATGCCTCATGATATTTTATTAGCAAAAGATACCTATGCTAACAAAAATCCAACACAGGTAGTTCAGTTAAGTAGTTATGTAACTGGAAATGGTACTGCTGCTTCCCCTTACGTATCTACAGATGGAACAGCTGGTTTAAGTGCAGCTATTGCAGCTTTACCAAATGGAGGTACTATTGAGGTGCCATCTGGACAGTACATGGTTACCGCTAGGAATTTAGCAATTCCTCGTTTTGTATCTATTAAAGGTACAGGAACTACACAACCTAACTTTATTCTTACACAAGATAGAATGTGGTTTTTAAAAGGAAGCAACACCATAGACAATATTAGTGTAGACTTTACTCAAAATACTAGACGTTACACACACGAAGTAATTATTGTGGATAATAGCGCAAGAGATGTAACTTTTAAAAACAACACCTTTGTTGGTAACTACACTGTAGCTCAAGGAACCTATGAAGAATCAGGAAATGTGGTAATGATTAGAATGTATAGTCATTTAGAGAATATTGTTTTTGAAAAGAATACTTTTTTATATCCTTTAAGAGCGATTGCAACTAAGGGGACAAAAAAATCAAGATGGACTAATTTTCAGAGAAAATAAATTCGAAGGACAATGTAACATGTGTATTACCTTAGATCAAGTATCAGATACGCATAACATTGTGATTGAAGACAATGAGTTTACCGAATTCAGCCATTTTGGAGTAGCAATTGCCAGAATTAATGATGTTAAAATTCGTAATAACACGTTCTACAGTAGAAACTTACAATCATACAACACCTACAATCAAGCAATCCACCTTGAAGAACATACTCAAAATGTATTGATAGAAAACAATGATATTGATGTGATACTACGTAACTCAGGTACTGGTGATCCTACGAGTACAGTGAGAAGTTATGGTATGATTATTTCTGATAGTCGTTACATCGACATAAGAAATAACAAGATAAAGCACAATCATATTTACTTTCATTCCATTGGAACCCCAGACACAGCTGGATACTCAAGTTTCACTAATAATATCTTAGAAGATGGTGAAATTTGGATTAAGGATAGTAATGAAGATATTATCATCCAAAATAACTCCATCACGAACCCATCTGAGTATGCCATTGTTTTAGAAAGTGTAAAGCCTATGTTGTATCCTTTTGGAGGACATCAAATCATCAATAATAACTTTGCGGATATGGATGGAAAACATCCTTTTAAAGTGAGAGGAGAGGTAAAGAATGTAACGATTAAAGACAATACTTTTGCAGGATGTAATCAGTTAGCTAATGATTTACAATTATATACAGGATCTCAAAATTTAACTATTCAAGATAATGACTTTTTAGGGCTGACTTCTGCAAATGCTTATAGTGTGACAGGAAGCTTACCATCAGGTATTTCTTTAACTCCGTTTACCAATAACAACACCTATAATTCTGATTGTTCTATTGATAATTTATTCGAAATTAACTTTGTGAACGTACCTACTGAGGTAGGTACTGGTAATGATGTTGTTTTTGAGGTAAACTATACTGCATTTAAAAGAAGTGATATCGTAGGATTGGTAAATTCCCCTAGCGGAACTTGGTTGAATAATGATACTAAAACAGTCGATCCTGGAACAGGTACCATCACCTTAAGAATTACTCAACCTACAAATTGGCCTCTTGCTAACAATTACAAACTGGGATTGGCAATTAGAGAAGTAGGAGGTGGTTACAGTACAAACTACAAAGATATATCTACATTTTTTAACATCACAAATGCCAATCCAATTGTCTCTATACAAAACCAAGGAGGTTTTAGGTATATCAATAGTTCTAATTCAGAAAAATTAGTAAGTAGTGCATTGAATGTTGGAAACGATGAAAAATTTGAAATGGTAGATAACAACGATGGAACATATTCATTTAAATGTAGTAATGGACTTTACATGAGCTCTGAAAATGGAAATAAAGAAGCTACTTGTAACCGAACTTCCATTGGAGCTTGGGAAAAATTCATGCTAACCGATTATGGTAATGATATTTATACTATAAAAGGAAATGCTCCAAATGATTTGTTTCTTAAAAATGACATGACCTTTACAGGTAATGGTTCAGGAGATTGGCAACGATTTAAAATTACATCTGAAAGTGCAAGAACTTCTAAGGCGTTAACAACAGATATTCAGATTGAAGAATTCATCAAAAACGAGGAAACAGGGTTTAATGTGTATCCTAATCCATATACAGTAGGTGACCTAAAGATTACTCTAGACAATTCAGTTCATGTTGGAACGATTCAGATTGTGGATACTGCAGGTAGAATTGTTTATCAATCACAACTAAACACCCCTACTTTGGTTTTAAACCTAAACAGTTTAGCAATTGGCAAAGGTTTATACATTGTAAGGTTGGTAAACCCTAAAAAAACATTTTCAAAAAAATTACTGTATCTATAATACAAAAAAGAAAATCCTATCTAATACTAGTAATAGATAGGATTTTTAACTTTATTTTTTAGTAACGTTAGAGTCGTTTTTTTATCAGCTTTATTAGTTAATCACTTCCAACGCTACCAACTCACAACTTACATCTAACCTATTGAGCCCTTCTACTTTAAACAACGCATTAAAATAAACTTTGTTAGAAGGTAGTTGTTGGTAAAACTCTTCCAACCAAGTTATATGGGTAAACCTGTCTACAGTGGCCATTACACCAATATCATGATCAGAAACAAAAAATAAAGCCTTGTGTCCATCACTGATAGGAACGTAAGAAACCATGGCATATTCAACTAATTTATTTTCTCCATGTTGAGATCGATATACCGTTTTCTTACCCTCTACTACTGAGATAAAAGCATTGGTTTTCGCTGTAAACTGTTGACTATTTTTTAAAAACAACTCTTTAGACAGACTCATGGTTTTTTGCTGCCCAACATACAACATATTCCCTCTCTTAATCACATCATAAGTAAATTCACTTTCCATTTTGGGAATCATATTTGCGTTGTGCTCTGTCAAGAAGGTTGCCAATTTTAGTAAAGAAAACGGCACAGACTTGGTGAAAAAAGTATAATCAGAAAGCTGTAAAGTATCTTTAGGATGTTTTTGTTGATAAGCAATAAACTCATTAACACTGTTTACACCATCTCTCATATAAAGCGTTCCTACAGGTTTGTTAGATTTGTGCATAACCACATGATCCGCCAATACAACGGTATTGATTGCTTTAGAATTCATAAAAGCATTCCAACAATACAATTCTTTTTTTACAAAGTACGACCAGTTATAGTATACCAATACTAACAATAGAGTAAGACTAAGCCCCCAAACCCAAATTGTATTTTTCTGGGGAGGATAAATCGACGATACAGGCAATGCATCATCTGAATGAGTTCCTTTGTTTTGCTGTTCATTGGCAGGTACAAATTGCATATCATAACTTCCCTTTTCCAGCACAAATAACAAAAGGTCATCACTTCCCTCTTCTTCATAATAAGTCGATAATTTTTTGCGAAGGTTGTACATATATACACGTACTTTTCCATCATCTTTTACCGGATTATAACCTTCGTTAAAAAGAGCCATCCCAATGGTTTGCTCTTTTAAAGGTTGCTGAAGTAATGATTGTTCTGTTAAAAATTGAAGCAATTGGGTATAACGTTTCGACTTAGAAAAATGACGAGAGGTTGCTATTTTTTCTAAGTAATGATGAACTTGTTCTTTGGAAATACTGTTTTTCATCGACAGGTAAAGATAAGGTTTATTAACCATTTGATTTGCTAAAATCACCAATTGTAAATTTTGTAAACGCAACTTAACTTCAACTGTACAAAGCCCTGAAATAAAAAAGCACAAACCATTGAAAAACAATATATTAAAACAAATATTAACCGTTACTAGTTTCGGTTAATTTTATATTTGCCTATTATTTACCAAGAATTCCCTATAACTTTCCTATTTGAAGTAATCACACTACATTCTAACAAAAAGTACTTTTCACAAGCAAAAAACCGATCAAACTGATGATTTTTTTTAAAAAAAACTGTTTTTTATTATTGTTTTTAACATGCCATCTACTTAATGCACAACTACAAGAGTACACAAACGCTCCACGATCCAAAGAAAACATCAACCTAAACTGGCAATGGAAAAAAGCCAATAAAGAAACCCCAAAAGATTTAAACCTCAGTGCTTCTGATTGGAAAAAAGTAGCTATTCCACATAATCCAGACCCTGTATCGGCTACCATGAAAGAAATTGTAGACACATGGCCTCAATCGAATGTAATGAGAGACATTAGTTGGTATCAAAAAGAAATACATATTTCTCACCTAAAAGACGAATTGGTATTTATTGAGTTTGAAGGCGTTCATTCTGTGACTCAAGTTTGGGTCAACGGAAAGTTCGTAGGAGAAAATAATTTAGGCGGATATACTCCCTTCCATTTCAACATCACTCCTTATATCAAATCAGGAGAAAACAATCAAATTCTCGTAAAAGCAGACAACCGTTTTAACAAACTTGTTGCTCCAGACCCTCATCGAACAGATTATATCAAATGGGGAGGAATTTATCGTGATGTATATATTGTAAAAACAAACAAGCTTCATGTAAACTTCAACTGGGAAGACAAAGAAACTGGGGTTCGAATCACAACCCCAACAGTAAAAAGACGTTATGGAATTACAGCCATCAACACTACAGTCGCTAATGATTATGATACTACTAAACACACAAAAGTCATCACTAAAATTGTAAACGCAGACGGATTGGTACTAAAAACCTTAACAGATGAACATACAATAATACCTAAAAACTCTTATACTTTTAAACAATCTGCTGTTTTAGAAGACAATGACTACTTTACTTGGTCTCCAGATCAACCTTATTTATATAGAGCTGTTTCTTATATCTATTCTGACAATCAATTGTTAGACCGCGTAGAAAACAACTTTGGTTTTAAAAAATTAGAACTGGTAGATGGTCAGGGGCTTTTACTAAATGGCAAACCGTTCTTTATGATTGGAGCCAACCGACACCAAAGCTTTACACATATTGGAGATGCCGTTCCTAACTCTTTGCATTATGAAGAAGCATTACGATTAAAAGAAGCAGGATTTAATACCATTAGACTTTCTCATTATCCACAAGACAATGCTTTTATTGATGCTTGTGATGAATTAGGAATCTTGATTTACGAAGAACCAGCCACTTGGATAAAATGGGAACAAGGAGAATGGATGAATCGTTTGGATGTATCAGCTCGTGTGATGATTCGTAACCATAGAAACCACCCTTCTATAGCCATTTGGGGAGCGGGAATTAACCACAGAGGAAGTGTACCTAGATTAGCTAAAACCTGTAAGGAAGAGGATCCTACCCGCTTGACCGCAAGTGCATCGAGTCCGTGGAATGGAATGCGACATGCAGGACCTACAGATATTTATGCTACTATGGATTATAGAAGATCGCACTGGGCAGAAGAAGGATTTACCTTATTGATGGAACATGGTTGTAATGAGAGTGGATCTGCCAATCAATTTCATATCTCTAGATATAAAAAGCATAAAAACAACATCGGAACTCTAGCTTGGGTAGCAGCAGATTATTATCAATTAAAGAAAAAATCAGATGACCCAATCAAACACTCTACTTACGCTATTTTGGATATGTACCGAAACAAACGTCCTGTTTACCATTGGTATAAATCAGAATTAGGACACAAAGACATGGTTCATATTGGGGACGAACGTGTTTCTAAAGATGGAATTGTTCATGTGTATAGCAATGCTGATAGGGTGGATTTATATGCTAACGAGAAATTGATTAGCTCCCAAAGACCTGACAATGTTCATGAAAAATCAAACAACGAGCACCCTTCTTTTACTTTCTATTACAACTGGAAAGACGAAAATTTAAAAGCAATGGCTTATAGAAACGGAAAATTAATCGCTACTCACGAACGCAAATCTCCCGGAAAACCGTACGCTCTAAAACTTTTGCTAGATTACCCAACACAAAAGTTACAAGCTGGAGGATCGGACATCAAAACGATTAGAGCTTACATTGTTGATAAGAACGGAACCACAATAAGAGCAGCAAAAAACAAAGTTCATTTTGAAGTTTCTGGACAAGGTGAATTGGTCGATGCTGAGCAGGATTATATCGACCAAATGCAAGCTGAAAACGGAATTGCCTCTGTATATGTTAGAGGTACTGACATCGCTGGGAAAATCAAAATCAAAGCAACAGCTAAAAAGTTAAAAACATCAACATTAACTCTGGAAACGGAAAACTTCAATAGTGATGAAATTCAAGTAGCTGCAAAACCTATTTATGATTTTCCTATCTATCGTGTAGACATTGGCCACCAAAAACAATTGCCTCAATTCGACTGGACAGCATGGAATATCGGAGACCAGAAAGACCTAAGCTTCAAAAACAAATCTGGAATAGAATTCTCTATTTCATCTGAAGCAACCATTGAATGGTCTAAGGGAGAGCCTTCTATATTGGGAGATTTAGCCTTTATGGGAGCCGATGGGGCTTTTGTAAAAGACAAAGCTATTACATTAGGGATCAAAGGACTCAAAAAAGGAACCTATAAAATTATCACGTATCATAATGCTACTGCTCACAAAAAGCAATATCCATACAACATTAACAATACACCTAATGAAAGTAGACCTTGGCAAACACCTGCACGTCATATGGTAGGCTATAACAAACACAATGATATGGGGGAACGAGAACCTATTCATTACATCCAATTTTTTGAAGTAACAGACGAAAAAGAAATCAAATTAGATTTTATTGTAGATAAACCCAATAGTTTTACATGGTTAAATGGTTTTGAATTAAGAAGAGTTAAATAAAAACAGCAAACATGAAAAAAACATTCCTCCTTTGCCTATTCATAATTAGTCAATTGAACCTCTTAAAAGCCCAAGTAAAAAACGCTTCTAAAAGATACTCAATACTTACCAACATGGTACACCACAACCCTGGCAAACCTAGATTCAATACCAAATATACCGAACCTACTTACATAAAATCTTTGGGCTATAATGGACAAGCTCCTAAGTATGAAATTCAGTGCGCTGTTACTTATGATGATTATGAACTGAATTTGGTTCCTCTACGCAGTAACGAAAGAATGTGGATTGGTCGCAAAGCAGCAGATATCAGAATTCAACTTAACAATGCCCTTGCAGCAGGCATGCCAACCTATCCTTTTATGGATGTGTTTGTGGTTCCTAAATCGGTTATGGAAAAATACGGTGATGAAATGAAAATTGATGGCAAACTATCTATTCAAAAAAAGAGAACACAAGAAATTATAATCGCTCAAATTGATGAGATTTTTAAGAAGTTTCCTGAATTAGGAGGTTTAACTATACGCTTTGGAGAGACCTATTTGCACGACACTCCTTTTCACGTAGGAAATAGACCTGTATATTCTCCTGAAGATCATGCAAAAATCATCAATATATTAAGAGAAGAGGTTTGTGTTAAAAGGAACAAAAAAATCTTTTACCGAACTTGGGATTGGGGAAAAATCAAAAGAAAATTCCATTTAATCCCCGAAGTTTATTTAAAAATCACCAATGCGGTAGCACCTCATCCAAACTTGTATTTTTCAACCAAGCATGTAAATGGAGATTTCTTACGAGGATTGCCTTTTAATAAAACGCTAGGAATTGGGAAACATCAACAAATTGTAGAAGTTTCCATCAATCAAGCGGGAATGTACGGTAGAAATGCACACCCATACTACATAGGAAAAGGAGTGATTGAAGGTTGGCCAGAAATGGAACAAAAAAAAGGAATTCGTGATTTGTACAACAGTAAACAGGTTAAAGGTTTTTACACCTGGACTTGGGGAGACGGTTGGTTTGGCCCTTATTTTGGAAATGAATTTTGGATGGATTTGAACGCCCATGTCATCCAACAATTTGCGCAACACCCTTTAAAACCAGAAGAAGACATCTTTAATGAATACGCTAAAAATATCTTACAAATGTCCCCAAAAAACATTCGTAAATTAAGAGAACTGTGTATGTTATCTGTAGATGCTGTTTTTAAAGGACAAGCTACTAGTTTGCAACACACTTCTCCTTGGTGGATTCGAGATCATTTCTTTACTGCATTAGACATGTCTATTTTTGTAAAAAAAGGAATTGATAAAGAAGTATTAGCAGAGAAAAAAGAAAACTTAAAACGTTGGTACCAAATGGAAAAATTGGCCAACAGCATTCAACTTCCCAACAAAAAAGACGAAGATTTCATCAGAGTGTCTACTACTTACGGACGAATTAAATACGAACTCATCGAATTGATTTATCGTACTCAAATTATGTTCGCAAGAATAGAGTTAAAAGAGCAAGCTTTGGACACCAAAGAAGCACAACATATCGTGACTCGCTACCATCAAAAATGGGAAGAGTGGTTTCAGTTAAAAAGAGAAAATGCCAACTGTCCAACCTTATATGTGGACTACGAATCAATTCACTGTCAAGGGAACGATCCGTTTATCAAATCTATTGAAAAACTAGAAAATTTATTAACCACAAAATAAGTATCTAAAACTTCCTATCAGCTACATTTGCTTAAAACAACTTCCTTTTTATGAAACATTTTAACTTTATAACCCACTTTTTTTTAATACTCCTTGTTTTTTCTCTTCAAAGAACAAATGCACAAAATCTAAGTACAGACAAGCAAGTTTATACCTTAGGTACCGAACCCCATGCTGCTACGCATTATGTTTTTGCCAATAAAGATGCTGCTCTAAAGGGTGATTACAAAACCTCTCCTTACTACCAAAGTCTAGAAGGAAATTGGAAATTTAACTGGGTAAAAAATGAGAACGAAAAACCCAAAGATTTTTACAAGCCCTCGTTTGATGTGAGTTCTTGGAACACCATACCCGTGCCCTCTTCTTGGGAAAGACAAGGCTACGGAAAACCATCGCATCGAGGTTTGGGAACTTTAGTAAGAGAAGGAAAAATAAAAATCCCTAGACTGCCAGAAGACAATCCTGTAGGAAGCTACAGAACCACTTTTAAAATTCCTAAAAACTGGAAAGACAGACAAACCCTTTTACATTTTAACGGTGTAGGAAGTGCCTTTTACGTATGGGTAAATGGCCATAAAGTAGGTTATGATGAAGATTCTTTTACAAGCGCTGTCTTTGACATCAGCCCGTATTTAACCGAAGGCACCAACACCTTAGCTGTTCAGGTGCAACGTTGGTCTACCGGAAGCTATTTAGAATCTGGTGATACTTGGACCTTTAGCGGAATTTTTAGAACCGTGTATTTACAAAGTAAACCACAGGTACAAATTAGAGACTTTTTTTTAAGTTCCGATTTGGACAGCACTTATCAGAACGCCACTTTTAAAGCCAAAATAAAAATATACAACAATACCGAAAAGGTTGTTCAGAAATACAAAGTCAACATCGCCATTTATGATGATGAAAACCAGCTGATTTCCGATTCTAAATTTGCTACCAAAGGAATTGGATGGAAACAAGGAAATCCGGGTACAGAAACTGTGTTCGATTGTGAAACCTTTATTAAAAACCCCAAATTATGGTCGGCAGAAAAACCCAATTTACACACCGTTATAATGACCTTGATAGATGAAAAAGAACAAGTGGTTGAAATAACACGTTCACGATTTGGATTTAGGGAAGTAGAAATTAAAAATTTACAATTACTTGTTAACGGGCAACCTATTCTGATAAAAGGTGTAAACCGAGGAGAAACCGATCCACAAGCAGGAAAAACGCTTACTACCGAATCTATGATTCAAGATATTTTGTTGATGAAACAACACAACATCAATGCAGTACGTTCTAGCCATCACCCCAACGACCCACGCTGGTACGCTTTGTGTGACGAGTACGGTTTGTACGTAATGGATGAAGCCTTGGAATCTAGCGATCAATCTGTACGTACCAACGTATTGCCTGGTAGCGATATTTCATGGATGGCAAGTGCACTAGATCGAGTAGTGGCTATGGTAGAACGTGCAAAAAATCATCCTTCCATCATTATTTGGTCTTTGGGAAATGAGTCTGGATTTGGACAAAATTTCGCTTTGATGAGTGATTATATCAAACGATTTGACCCCACTAGATTGGTTTCCTATGACGGAAGAGAAACCGACCGTTGGGACGTAAAAGATTATTTTGACATGAACAGTTCTATGTATCCTTTTATTGAGGATGATGGTAAACAAAAGCATTGGAAATTGCTCGATTTTTGGGCTACACCTCGTTACAACAAACCTTATATTATGATAGAATATGCACACGCTCAGGGGAATTCCTTAGGGAATTTTGCAGATTATTGGCGTGTAATTGAAAAAAATCCTTCGTTTTTGGGAGGGTATATCTGGGATTGGGTAAATCAAACTTATGATGAAAAAATGTCAAATGGCAAAATTCGCCAAAGCCACCGTTTGGATTATCATCCGTTAGACAGTTTGCCTGTAAACGGCGATTTTTCTGAAACGTGGAAATTAACCAACGAATGTGCCAAAGGATTGGTATTTGCCGATAGAACACCCAAACCCACTTTGTTAGAAGTAAAAAAAGCACAACAGTTTATTACAACAACCCAGGTTAAAGGAAAAAACCATGTGTTTGCTGTAAGAAACAAATACAACTTTACCAATCTAAAGGAGTTTACTGCAAGCTGGGTACTCTTAAAAGAGGGGCTAGTCATAAAACAAGGAAACATTGCATCTTTAGATCTTAAACCTGGAGCATCCAAAGAAATCTCAGTGTCTTTACCAAAGTTCAAAAACGGATCCGAATATGTGTTGCAATTCAGCTATTGTCTAAAAAACAATACTTTGTGGGCCAAAGCAGGATTTGAAGTAGCCAAAGACGAAATCATTCTTCAGAAAAGATGTTCATCCACCCAAAAAACAAGGGGTACTGTTACAATTACAGAAACCCCAACAGAAATTACTACCCAAACAAAAAACAGTAAAATTCGCTTTAACAAAGACCATGGAACTATTACCTCTATTCTTGTTAAAAACAAAGAATTGATTGCACAGTCTGGCAAAGTAACAGGGCCTAAATTAAATGTATTCCGTGCTCCTATTGAAAATGACAATCATTACAAAGAAGGATGGAAAGCGGCTGAACTGAACAAGTTAACAGAGAAGGTAATTTCTATTGAATCTAAGCAAATAAACCAATCTTTGGTGTCTGTAAATATTGTTAAAGAATACAAATCAGATTCTATTACTTTTGTTCATGAATGTATTTATAACATTACAGGAAAAGGTCAAATCACTCTAAAAAACAAAGTAATTCCGAAAGGAGGAAAAAGCTTAGAAGTGCTACCAAGAATAGGTATAAAACTTGGATTGGCTCAAGGTTTAGAACAGGTGAATTGGTATGGACGTGGACCTCAAGAAAATTATCCTGATAGAAAAGAATCCGCATTTTTAGGACAATACCAAAGTACCGTAACCCAATTGTACACTCCTTATGTAGTGCCACAAGAAAACGGAGCTAGATCGGATATACGTTGGCTTACTATGGGGTTTAAAAATCAAAAGAAACCAGCCATTAAAATAAGTTCAAACCAACCTTTTGTTTTTTCGGCTTTACACTACGATGCCTCAGATTTGATAAAAGCAAGCAGACCTGCATTTTTAAAAGAACGAAAAGAAACCATTTTATGTTTGGATGCTGCAATGCTTGGATTGGGGAATGCTAGTTGTGGGCCTAAGCCTTTACAACAATATTTAGTACCTGTAAAAACTTATGAGTTTGAATTTACTTTAAGTTTTAATTAATATAGAAGAAGCAAAACATGAAATTTTGTTTTAAAAACCTGTTACTGCAAGGTAATGTAGTTAAAGCTTTACATGATTAGGTCCTCGATTATGTTTGAGGACCTTTCCTTTTTTTATATGCAGAAAGCGGGTTTTTAATATTTAGTGGATAATGTTTCAACAATCATTCCAAATTAACCACTAACTTTTTCTTCAAATTCAGGACAATCTAATCTTATTTCAGTTCTCTTTAATTCTTTTTGAAGAAGATTGCAGTAGTCTGTTCCATTATTATTTTGATAAAATACACACCCAAAACAAGTTCGTTGTACAGTCAAAATTCCATTTCGGTTTAATTTGTAAATCAGTTCACTAATAGAACCAAGCAGACTTTCTAAATCATTTTCATTAAACTTGTCTATCTGTTTTTTTAATGGTTGTGAAAAATCATTTGTGTCTGATACTAATTTTTTTCCCAATTCCGTTAACCGTAATGAGTAGCTACGACTATCCGAAGATGAAAAATCTTTTGAAACCATTTCTTTTTTATTCAACACTCTAACCGCATCGCTAACCGTTGGTTTGGTTACATTAAACTCTTTGGCCAAATGGCTTACATTACATAATTCTTGCTTATGAAAAGCAATAAAAATTAATATTTGAATTTGGATAGGACTTAAACCAACTAATTTTGCTTTTTCCCATAACAATACCTTGAACACTTCTGATATTCGTTCTAATCCTGCCACAATTTTACTAGAAATATCTTTTTCTTGATGTACTGGGTTAAATGTACTTTTCTCCATAATAAAAGCCTATCAAATATATTTGATAGGCAAAGTTAGCAATCCTAATTAAATTAATTACAGTTTTCCATTTCTAGTATAAAATATCCTTTTTCCTTAATCGATAAAGCTATATCATCCGTTACTTTTTCAATATGACAAAGACGGCATTCATTTGATGATAATTGAAATGTCTTAAAATTTTTAGTCTTTAGATAATCTTTACCAAAATTGAAAATGGTTTGTTCATTAGTTAGATTATCAGGAACAAGAATATCAAAATGCATCGTATTGCCATCTTCTCTTTTTACATAGGTGTCCCAAACTGCTACTTTCATACAAACAATTAATTTTTTACTTTATATGGCATAGACAAATCATCACTTGCTACACTAAAAACTTCATATACTCCTAACATAGGTAAATTCTTATTCTTTGTATTTACTTTCATAAATGCTGTAACACCATCATAAGTAAAATCTGTTTGGTTGTTTATGCGATAATCTGGAACAATTATTTTAATTGTATTATTTTTAGTTATTACAGAAAAACCTGGTGAATCCATATACATAGGCATTCCTGGGTTTGTTGGTGGTAATTTAACCGAATTATCTTCTTTATCAAACTGCTTTACAGCCAAGCCACCAGCCACACGTTTATCTTTACAGAGTACTACCCAATGTGGATGCCATACATATCCATCATTATCAAAAATAGAGTCGCTATTCTCATCCCATAATGGTGTATCATCAAAATCTGGATGCGATGTAATAGCTAGTGCTACAATTCCTTCTGTATAACTAAAACCTACATCGTTGGGTTTTAAACTTGTAGGAAAAACATAGCCAAGAACAGGGGCACCATCTAATTGACCAACTTTAGTAGGTATGGTTTTGCCTGCTACTCCATCTACATTTATTTCCCAAATAGTGATTTCTAAATCGGATTGATGTTGAACGCTTACGTTGTTAATTTTAAAACTGTCATTTTTATATTCACCTTCCTGAGTACTAGAACTTGTAGTACAAAAAAGCATGGTTATTGATAGAAATAATAATATTGATTTCATTGTAATTGATTTAAAAGTTAGGATTCACAAAGTAAGGAATCCTAACTATTTGATATAAAATTTAACCCTTTACATCTGCCATTGATGCTCCAAAGTTGATGTGCAATGTATTTCCGTTTGGTGTTACCAATGCAGGTACAGAATTAACACCTGCATTTTCTGCTTCTGAAATTCTGCTTCGGTCTTCACCTATGTTTACGACTTCAACATTTTCAGTTCCAATTAAATTAATGATGTCTTGCTCTGCACTTACACAAACTGGACAACCTGCGTGATAAAAAATTGATTTACTCATTCTTATAAAATTTTAAGTTATTGCAATACAAATATAGTAAGGATTACTAACTAAAAAAATAATTTACATTCATTTTTTTCTTTAGATAAAAAAATTTGTAATCCTTTTTAAAAAACTTTGTTTGTATTTGTTTACTCTGTAGAGTGCTAATTTTATTTCATAATGAACTTTTTACAGTACCAGATATAAAATTTTTTTTAAAGGTTTAGCTATAATATTGGTATATAACAAAAAAATCCCAATTCTATACTTCGAAGAATTGGGATTTGTATTGTATTTGTGGAGGTGCCGGGAATCGAACCCGGGTCCAAACAAGCAACCTCGTAGCTTTCTACATGCTTAGTTTTTAAAATATTGTCGGCTATAGGCTAACTAAAAACGATCTACCTACAACGTATCTTCTTAAACTTCGGAAAAGCACCAAAGCTTTACTTTTCCTATCTAGACTTTTACGACACCTCTAGATTGTTCGCGGTCTATCAGCGCTAACATGAGATGCATAGCTTGCTCACCTTGTGAGCCTAGGCCTTATCGTACTGTTAATTCGGATAATTAGGCAGCCATGGCGAAAGATTCTTCACCGTTTATTGTGTTGGAACCTCGATTAACGAGAATGAGTTCCATCTCTCGGCATGCTTACTAGTCAATTGATCTCGCTGTCAAAACCAGTCACCCCCAAAAATTTCAAAGAAGTTTGCAAATGTATATATTTATCCTCACAAATTAGATACCAAGATACAAATTATGAACAATTTGTCAGACAAAGAATATTTGGTAAAATTGGCCAATGCCAAAATGCCGTTTGGAAAGTATAAAGGCTACCATCTTATTAACCTACCCGAACATTACATTGTTTGGTACAAAACAAAGGGATTCCCACAAGGCAGTTTAGGAAAAATGATGGCAGAAGTGTATGAACTAAAACTAAATGGCTTAGAAGATTTAATTCGAAAGTTAAAAAAGTAAATCAACCATAAGAAATGATGATGATTGATTTCTCATGGTTGATTTCTGTTATGCTAATTGATTTTTTAATACCTTAAATAAGAGATTGCTATGAATAAGGCTGTAAACCATGTGGCACTTAACAGTAACAAAATAAAAAACGTTTTAATTGAGCTTAAATTTCCCATAATTTGAATTTTTAATGAAGTGATTCCGTTCTTTGCTAATCGTTGTTTTTTATGCTAAAGAAAACAAACGACTATTGAAACAAGGTGTGCTATTTTAGGCAGCACTACTTGAATCAACTTTTACTTTTTCAAATAAGTGGGGTATAGGTACTTTGGGGGTCTTTGTTGACAAAATAATTTATTTCTTAAAATCAACTAGATATTATATTAGGGTGATAATTATATCTCTTACTAATATAGCAATAAAAACAACAAATTCCTAAATAAAAACATATTAAATTAGTAATTTATATCTAAAAAAAAGTTTTTTATATAAAATTCACAAAAAAAAGGAAGCTATGTGCTTCCTTTCTGATTTTACTTTTTCTAAAAATTAATTACAGCGTATTAATAACGTTTCTGATTGCTGTTAAATCTGATAGTAATTTCTCTAGATATTGTAAGTCTAGCATATTAGCCCCATCAGATTTTGCATTGGCTGGATCGAAATGAGTTTCTACAAACAAACCGTCTACACCCGCAGCAATTCCTGCTTTGGCAATGGTTCCTATCATATCGGGTCTTCCTCCAGTAACTCCGCTAGTTTGATTTGGTTGTTGTAACGAATGCGTAACATCTAATACGGTAGGAGCATATTGTTTCATCTCAGGAATTCCCCTAAAATCTACAATCATATCTTGATAACCAAACATAGTTCCTCTGTCGGTAATCCAAGCTTTATCAGACCCCGTGTCTTTTACCTTTTGAACAGCATGTTGCATTGCACCTGGACTCATAAATTGTCCTTTTTTTAAGTTGACTACTTTTCCAGTTTCTGCTGCAGCCACCACCAAATCTGTTTGTCGTACTAAAAAAGCAGGTATTTGTAATACATCTACATATTCTGCGGCTTTCGCTGCATCGGCAACTTCGTGAATATCTGTAACTGTAGGTACATCAAATGTTTCAGAAACTTTGCGTAATATTTTTAGTGCTTTTTCATCACCTATTCCTGTAAAGCTATCTATACGAGAACGATTGGCTTTTTTAAAACTGCCTTTAAACACATAAGGTATTTCGTATTTATCGGTAATGCTTACTACTTTTTCGGCAATTCTTAACGCCATTTCTTCACCTTCTATAGCACAAGGTCCTGCTAATAAAAAAAAGTTATCTGACGTAGCGTGTTTTATTTTTGGGATTACGTTTAGGTTCATCTTTTATCGAATTTCTGATTGTCAAAGATAATTATTCTAGCATGGTCATCACAATAATTTTAGTTTGCTATAAAAATGAAAAACCTTTGCAATATGCAAAGGTTTTTCATTTGATGAGTATTGATTTTCTTAGAATTTGTATCTAATTCCAAGTGCAATTTCTAGAGACAAATCACTATCTCCATTAATAATTCCTATTTCAGGCCTTGTGTCTAAAGACAATTGTAGCGGAATGTTGAAGTGATATTCAATACCTACATTTCCTGCTGCATTTACAAAAGTTTCGCTTTCACCTGCAACTTCCCAAGTTCCAAGTCCTCCACCTGCACCAGCAAACCAGTTAAAACCTGGAGCTAATTCACTTAAGTCCCAAACCCATTGGTGGATGGCCGAAAGTTTGTAAGCTTCTACATTGTCACTACTTCTAAGTCCTAAATCAAATTCCATTCTAGTAGCTCCTGTTAAAGCTCTTTGATAAGAAATTTCATAGCCCAAGCCATCGTTGTCCCCTAGCCTTAAACCCAAAGCATGTTTAGACAATTCTTGTGCTTGTGTTGTTAAACCAATGAATATGAATCCAACTACAAAAAATAATTTTTTCATGAATATTTGTTTTTATGGTTAACCCGCAATTTACGAAATACCCTACGTACTTCAAATTTAAGCGAATTGATCTTTATCTAACTTTTATTCGAATTCCTTTGCTATGACTACTAAATTCTGGTGCATACATATTTTCTATGGTCGTAATTCCGTTACTAAAATTTCCTTGATGAGTAACTCTTAAATCGTATTCAAACACATATACTCCTTTTGGTATTCTATCAAAAAAGAAATGTGTTGCTGCATCTTTGGTGCTTTGGTAATAACCTAACCCGTCTTGCCATCTGTACTTAGAAATCACACTTACAGGTTCTAGTCCTGCCGCTCTTAAATCTTTCATATGAATGAATTCCATTTCTCTATCTGTTCTTAACTCAATTCGTACCGTTAATAAATCTCCCACCTGTAGTAGATTTTCAGTGGTAACGGGTAACAATTGCTTTCCTGCATCTGTATGCTTTTTAAGAAAAATTTGTTTTTTAATATTTAGCGGTGTTTTAGAAGTTTCAATTTTATCCAAATCTTCAAAATACTGCCAATACATGGCTCCCCAAGCCACTCCTTTCTCTTTTTTACTTAAAGTAACGGTGGCCAATTTTGATGAAATTTCATCTGCCTTCCAGCGTGTTTTATAATACCCCGTACCTGCTTCTACCTTTACTTGCTTCATCTTTTCTTTTGAAATTGGATTGCCTCCTATAGTTACAGCTACAGCTTCATCTACAGCCAACCAATCGGAACCTTGCAATAAAAGTGCATATACTGCTTCCGAAGTAGCTTTGGTGGTTTTCCATTGTCGGGTTTGTTTGTTTTTTAACAACCATTGCTTTAATTCATCTACCAACAACGCATCATTCCCAATTTCGGTAAAAACTTCAATCATTAAACTATGAGTTACAATAGGGTCTCTATACCAAAACCAACCCGACTTATTTTCAATCCAGTATCTTCCTAATTCCTCGTTCATCACACTGGTTTCTTTTAAAGAGCGTACAATTTGTTTGGCCAATTCTTTATTTCCATTTCTTTGATGAATTAATGCTACTAGCCCTTTGTTGTATAAAGATAACTGTGACCAAAAAGTAGCTGATTGTTCTGTATAATAAGCTACTGCCTCTTTTACTTGTTTGGCATTTTTTTGGTCCTTGGAAAAACTCAACACATATAAATATTGCAACTCAAAACTGCCTAAATGAAACTGACTTAAAAACGCTTGCTCTTTTCTTATTCCTTCTTGTGTATCTTTTTCTTCTTCTTTAATTTGCTGAGCTCTTTTTAGCAGCTTTTCATAAGCATAAGCGATTTCGTATGCTAAATATTCTTCTGCTTTTTTAATAATTTTCTTCAATCTTCTATCTTCTAGCACTACCCTTAATTGCTTAAGATGATGATATCCTTGAACTATATGTTGCGTAATGTATCTATTGGCAATATCACCTCCTTTAAACCAAGGAAAACCACCATTACTTAGCTGCATATCTTCTAATTTCTCTATTGTATTTTCTGATTGTTGTTTCATCTTAGACAAATCAAAAAGCAAAGCAATACGTTTTTTTTGTTCACTTTCAGATATAGCATCTCGTAACCAAGGAGTTTCCGAAATCAAAATGGATTTTAATTCAGGATTTTTCTCCAAATTGCTCTGTAAAGATTCGGACTGTTTCCACTGTTCAAACACTTCTTTTACTTTAGGGTGAGTAACCATTACATGGTTTGCTAGCTCATAGGCATACAATCTTGCAAAAGTTTGTTCTGCACATTCGTGCGGAAACTCCATCAAATAAGGCAATGCTTGCACAGCATACCATGCTGGGTTGGAGGTCATTTCTAACGTAAGTTGATGATGTTTTAACGTTTGAGATTTATTTTCTTCTAAGCCCTTGAAATGAAACGTTTTGGTCTGCCCACTATTAACCCACAGAGGCAACGTTTCTGTAACCAACATTCGGTTAGAAAGTACGGGAACAATATGTTGTTCTCCATCAGAAAAATCTTTGCTTGCAGCTACAATTTTGTACTGTACTGCCGATACATTTTCGGGTAACATCAATTGCCAAGAAACTGAAGTATTTCCTTTTTTAGCTACTTTAAAAGGCTTGGTTTCTTGATAGTTTAGAAGCAAAGCATCAATATTTTTACCAGTAATAGGGTCTGTTAATTTTAGCTGTGCTTGTCCTTGTAACACATCATTACTTAAATTAGAAATCTTTGTGCTGATTGTAATTTTATCTCCTTCTCTAAAAAATCTTGGCAAGTTAGGCATCACCATCAATTGCTTTTGACTAATGGTTTCTAAACTTTTGTACCCTGTATGTAATTTTTTATTATGTGCTAATAATTGTAATTTCCAACGAGTCAAATCTTCTGGAAGGGTAAACTCAAAACTCACCTCTCCTTTGACATTGGTTTTTAATTGGGGATAGAAAAAAGCAGTTTCGTTAAAATTGGTTCTGGCTTTTACTGCTGCTAATTGTGCTGCTAATTTTTTAGCTCCTGCTTTGGTGGTTATTACAATAACTCCGTTGGCACCTCTTGCTCCATATATAGCTGTTGCATCAGCATCTTTTAGCACATCTATAGCTTCTATCTCTGCTACGGATAGCTTTGGGTCTTTCTCATACACTTTTCCATCAACAATATACAAAGGGTTGTTTTCTTTATTTAGTAAAGACGAATACCCTCGAATATTTATATTAGACTCTTGCCCCGGTTCTCCTGACCTCGCAACAATATTTACACCAGCAACCTGTCCTTGTAAAGCTTGTCCTACATCTGCTACATCTGATTCTGCTAACATCGAGGCTTTTACTGAATTAACAGCCCCAGTAACTTCTTTCTTTTTTTGAGCACCATACCCCACAATAACTACCTCTTCCAAAGAGCTGTCACTTGCTCTTAATCGAACAATATAATGGTTGTATTTTTTATCCACTTGCAACGTATAATTATTATATCCTAAATAAGATAGTTGCAACTTGTCTTTTCTTTTGGCTTTTAGCAAAGCAATGCCATCAAAATTAGTAACAATTACTTCTTTTTTGTTTGCAATGTTTACGCCTATCAACGGATCGTTAGTTTCAGAGTCTAATACAGTAACTTTTACCTGTCCTTTTGGCACAGAACTGTCTTTTAATTTTCTATGAGATGGTTTTATATAAGATATGCTTTGTAAATACTGTTTTTCAACCCATTTATTATTGACAAAACTAAAGCCATACGTTTTAAAATTTCCCTGTAAAAAACGATTGTAATGATAAAAAGAATGATAATTACGTTTGCCCACTACCAATGTTTTTTGATGAAAACTTTGATTTGCATGTACCGCATAATGCGTTCTGTACGTAGTTTGTTGAATGGGATAAAAGCTCCATTGGTGTTTTCTTAATGGATCTAAAGAAGCATCGTACATTGAAGCCAACAACTCTGCAGTTGCCTTTTCTTTATTAGCTCCACTTATTTTAAAAGACCATTTCTGATGCGACCCTGGGGTTAACAAATCACGAAATGTCTGCGTTTCTATATGCAAATCAATCGGTTTATGAGATACCGATACATAATTTACTCCACTGTCGTAAGTATTCATATATACCCAGTGCCACTTGATAGCAAAACCTCCCCGATCTTGTTCAGTAACGGGAACTTGAATGGTTTTGATTTCGTTATTTAACACAATTTTGTGTCTGGCTACTGTTTGATGATTTTTTTCAATACTTAAAAATACCGTCATGTTTTCAGCAGCAGAACCAATTTTAATCAATGCTTTATCATTGGGTTGGTATTCATTTGCATCTAACGAAATCTCAAACAACTGATTGTCTGCTACCTTTGATGCATGATGGTCTGTTACCACAATAACCTTTTCATCTTTAACTTCTTTTTTCAATGCTTCATCTTTTGCTGTCATTACCAAAAGATAATTCCCTATTTGCCAATTTTTCAACGCAGCAATCAAAAGTGTTTTTTCTTTTGCTGTGTTAAAACTCTTTTCATAAACCAGCGCTCCTTTTTTCCACTTAAAAGGGCTATTTAAATCTTGAAACGTTTCGTTAGGAAACCATGTTTGATAGTCATCTTCATCAATACTAGGCAAATCTGGTAGCGGCCAAGGTCTTTTTTTCTGTGGATGCGTAGGTGCTTGCAACTTGTAAATTTTTACTTGGCCTTTGGCAGGCATAAAAGCACCGTTTAAATTTTCTGTGCTTAAATGAATTGGAACATCTTTGGCTGATACCGACAACTTTTCTAGAGTAGTAGCCGAAAGTTGTAAACTATGATACCCCACTGCTACTTTAGTACTAGCACTCCTTGTTTCTCCATTAATATCGGTAACATCGGCTGTAACAGAATAGTAAAAAGTAGGTAAGTTTTTTTTAGAAACATTTGCATCGGGTTGTGCTTTAAAAACAATCTTAAAACTGCCATCAGCTTGCGTAACTATGCTACCTTGAGCAATTTCTTGACTGTTGTTATTTCTTGGCACCCACCAACACCAGCGAGGGTAGCGTGTTTGTCTCACCACTCTGTACACTACTTTGGCATCGGAAACTTGACTCCCAGCAAAAGCCATAGCATTACCCACAATTGTTACACTATCGTTTATTTTAAATCCTTTTTGTACGGTTTTAAAATCTACTTCGAACTTAGGTCTTTTGTATTCTTCAACCGAAATGTTATTACCTACATCATATTCATTTGCCCCTATAAAAACTTTAAATCTGAAACGTCCCGTTAGTCCGTCAATAGGCAATTGAAAAGTACCTGCTGCAGTTCCAAAATCATTCAACTCTAGTTCTTTTTCTTCTACGGGCTGATTGTTTACATCATACAAAATCACTTTTGCTTTTTGATCTGATAGCACTCGTGTTTCCTCGTCTTTTTTTTCTAGCAAATAGGTTTTAAAATATACTTTTTGTCCAGGCCTGTAAATACTTCTATCAGTAAACACAAAAGCGCGTGTATGCCATGTACTAGCTTTGTTGGTATACTTTTTTCTATTTTTGCTAATGCTATTCTCATCAAATACCACCGTGTCTTTTTCCGTCATTAAGGTAGCTGTTATGTAACTATAATACCTTTTTGAATCGTTTACCTTAAATTCTCCCAAAGAATCGGTTTTAAATTTTTTGTGATAACTAACATCATTTCTGTAACGTTTTTCTTTATCAAAACGCACCTTCACATTGGCAACAGGAGCACCATTTTGTCTGTCTAAAACCTGAAAAATATTGTCTTCTCTTTTTAACAACGTTAAATTGCTTACCCAAAAAGTTGTAGCGTAATAATTTTTATCATGTGATGATTTGGCAATCAATCGATAAGCTCCTTGCGGCAAAGCTGGCAACACGATTTCTGTTTGATGGGATTTGTAATCTTTTTGAGTGGGCAAAACTACCTCCCACTCTTTTTGCTTAGGCAAACTTTCTATATATTTTATTTGTTCCTCTTTACTTCGTTTGTTATAAAAATCACCTTTGCCTGTTGTATCATAGCGAACTATAGAAAACTGAGCTTTTGAAGTATTTCTGTAGGTTAATAATAATTTCGATTTTTGATGAATGGGCAGATACTCTTCCATTCGGACTTTTACACTTTTTTGAAGAATGACCTTTTTTAGTTCTTCTGCAGCATCAACCACATGACTTTTAGATACTTTTTTTAAAATCAACTGACACAAATCCAACGCTTTTTCATAATCATAAGGTTGATTGGTTTTTTGGGGATATCTTTTAGTAAGTTCAAAATAAGTTTTTGCCAATTCAAAATACACCAAAGATGAGGCTTCGTTAAGAGGATATTCTTGTATCATCTGCTCCAATACTTGTAATTTTACCTCAACAGGATTTTCAAAAACAGCATGGTCTTCTATGTACTTAAAAGCACTTATCCAAACCTTAAAAAAAGGTAATTTATTTTGTTTTTGTTGATGAAATTGTAACAACCGTTGATAAGTCTGTAAAGCTAAAAATGTATGTGAAGTAGCATCCGTTGTTTTGAGCGTTATATTGTGAAATTGAGATAAATACTTATCATCATCAATTAAAAAAGGTTCTTTGGGCTGTGTTAAATCTCCCTGAGTGTCTTTATAAAAATTTATTGCCTGATAGCTTAAAAAATCGTAAAGTGTTGGTAGGTATTTTAATGCTTCATTTTTTACATCAATAAGAGTAGCAAAGTCTGCTGTTTTTGCTTGCTGTAATTCAGTTGCTTCCTGCAAAGAACGTTGATAATGGCTGCGAATAGTAGCAAACAACTGTTTGGCATCCCAAGTTCTAAAATCATCCATTTCATTTTTAGAGACGACCTCGGTACGATTCATAATTTTCCAGCGATTGCTATTGTAATATTCCAAATACATTTTGGCCAACATGCTATTCAAAATAGCTTTATAAACAGGTTTTTTGTTGCTGTGTATACGGGCTTTAAAAGCATCAATTACTTTTTGTTGTGCCTCTTCTTCTAGCTTGATGGCAAACTTACTTTGATACACCAAACAACGAATTTGCTCTTGCTCATTATTACTTTTTAGTGCCTTTTGATAGATTTTCTGCACTTTTTCTAATGCCGATTTTGGTAGTAAATCCAGTTCATCTTTGTAAACTTTTTCCCATTGTTTTTTATAGGGTGATGGAGATGTTTGTGCTGTTATGGTCAGAGAAACCAATGCAAACAAGACCAAGAGTATTTTTTTCATAAACGTGTTATTTTTTTGAGTATTAAAATAGTGAATTTTGTAGATTGTGAGTTGAATCGTATGTTAAATAACTATTTTTACATTCCAAACCACCAAACATGAACGTACATTTTATAGCCATTGGCGGTAGTGCAATGCACAATTTAGCCATTGCTTTGCATAAAAAAGGATACTCAATTACAGGAAGTGACGATACAATTTTTGAACCCTCAAAGTCTCGTTTAGACAAACACGGACTGCTTCCCTTAACTTTTGGATGGTATCCAGAAAAAATAACTAGCAATTTGGATGCCATCATCTTAGGAATGCATGCCAAACCCGACAATCCAGAGCTGTTAAAAGCACAAGAGCTGGGACTTAAAATATATTCTTACCCCGAATTTTTATACGAGCAATCCAAGCAAAAGACAAGAGTTGTTATTGGAGGTTCGCACGGAAAAACCACCATTACTTCTATGATATTACACGTGCTTAATTACCACGATGTATCTGTTGACTATATGGTAGGGGCTCAACTAGAAGGCTTTGACACTATGGTACATTTAACCGAAGAAAACGAGTTTATGGTGTTAGAAGGGGACGAATATTTATCAAGCCCTATAGATCGCAGACCTAAATTCCATTTGTATCAACCCAATATCGCTTTGATTAGTGGAATTGCATGGGATCATATCAATGTATTTCCTACTTTTGAAAACTATGCAGAGCAGTTCTCTATTTTTACAGACAGCCTAACTCCTGGTGGAATTATGGTATACAATTCTGAAGATGAAATTGTTAAAAAAGTCGTAGAGAATTCTGAAAATCCTATTAAAAAATATCCTTACCAAACACCTACATATACCATCAAAAACGGTTTAACGTTACTTGACACTCCTGAAGGAGATTTGCCCTTGGAGGTTTTTGGCAAGCACAATTTACAAAATTTGGCAGGTGCCAAGTGGATTTGTCAACACATGGGAATTGGCGAAGAAGAATTTTACGAAGCAATTGAGAGCTTTAAAGGAGCTAGTAAACGATTGGAGAAAATTGCAGAAAATACCCAAACTGTTATTTTTAAAGATTTTGCCCATTCTCCTAGCAAAGTAGCTGCAACTACCCAAGCGGTAAAAAATCAATACACAGACCGTGAAGTATTGGCCTGTTTGGAACTACATACCTACAGTAGCCTAAATGCTGAATTTTTAAACGAATACGCAGGAGCCTTAGACAAAGCAGACAAAGCGGTTGTTTTTTATTCGCCCAAAGCATTGGCTATTAAAAAATTAGACGAAATTTCTGAAAAACAAATAAAAAAGGCTTTTAAAAGAAACGATTTGATTGTTTACACCCAACCCGAAGCGTTTCAAGAATTTTTATTCTCACAAAACCTGAGCAATTCTGCTGTCTTGTTGATGAGTTCAGGAAACTACGGAGGACTCAATTTTGAGGAAGTAAAAAGATTGTTATAAACCAAAGGCTTCTTTTTTGCAAAGAAGCCTTTTATTTTAGTGTTTTATACTTTTATCAAAGTAAAACTTATTTTTAGTTTCATCATAATCAGGATTTGGAGTGGGTAACTGAGCACCAACATCCTGTTTCCATTGATTTAAATCTTGAAGTAACTCTTTTACTTTTTTGGTGTTCTGAATGGCCACATTCTTAGTTTCCCCAAGATCTTCTTTAAGATTGTATAGCTGTAGCATATCTTCTTCATATATCTGAATCAATTTCCAGTCTCCCTTTCTAATGGCACTGTATGGTTTTGCTCCCCCTTTATGGTAATGTGGATAGTGCCAGTAAATTGCCTCTCTGTCTAATTTTTTATGCTCTAAAAGAGCAGGACTTAAATCTATTCCATCAACTCCTTTAGGCATCTTATACTTATTATTTACAAGACTTAACAAAGTAGGCATAATGTCTGCAGAAATAGCCAATTCATTTGAAACAGCACCTGCTTTTATTTTTAGAGGCCATTTAAACACCAATGGAACCCTAACTCCCCCTTCGTACAGATCTCCTTTTCCAGACCTTAAAGGAGCATTTGATGTAGGCTTTAAGTGCCCACCGTTATCGCTATGAAAAACAACAATCGTATTATTTTCTAAACCTGTTTCTTTTAAGGCTTGTACTACTGCTCCTAAGGCATCATCCATATGCTCTATCATTGCAGCATAGGTAGCATTGTTGTGAGTCATTCCCTTATTTATTTTTGACTTGTATTTTTGTACAACTTCTTTTTTTGCTTGTAAGGGCATGTGTACATTGTACAACCATAAGTTCATAAAAAAAGGCTTTGTCTTATTTTTTTTGATAAACGAAACTGCTTCGTTGGCCAATCTATCGGTTAAATATTCACCTTTATTTCCATTAGACATTCTAGGATTGTGGTATGGAGAAAAATAACCTTGCCCTCCATCAGCCTTTGGTGATCCTGCACTATAGCCTCCTATATTAATATCAAAACCCTGATGTTCTGGCCAATACTTTGGATCTTCTCCTAAGTGCCATTTTCCTAGATGTATGGTTTTATAGTGATTTTTTTTAAACATTTCGGCAATGGTAACCTCTTCTATATCTAATTTCTGATTCCACTTAGGAATTTTCATTTTTGCAAAAGGTTTTTGGTGTCCTTCTATCCAATCTGTTAATCTAAGACTTGCAGGATATTTTCCTGTTACAATACTTGCTCTTGTAGGAGAGCACACGGTACTTGAAGCATAGCCGTTGGTAAACATCATTCCATCAGAAACTAGTTTGTCTAAATGGGGAGTTTTGTACAAATCACTTCCCAAACAACTAGCATCGGTCCACCCCATGTCATCAACCAAAAATAAGATCACGTTTGTTTTTTTCTCTTGAGATTGAAGAGCATAAAACGTAAACATACTAAACCAGAACAGAAATAATCTTATTTTTTTCATACTTAACAAATAAAAACAACACTAAACTAATGATTTAAACCTTAAAAACTTTTTCCAATACCAATTCCAATAGAAATATTGGAAATTCCATCGGTAGCATGATCGTAAAAAATACTTGGAGCCACATCCCAATGATGTCCTAAGGCCAAATCGTATTCAAGCCCTATTCTTACCAAATCTTTTATCTCTCCGTCCTCAAAAATAACTCCAGGCCCTAACACAAACTCTAAATGCTCTATTGGGTTCCACAACGCATCTAAAGTAATTACCACAGGGTAACGCCTGTCTACAAATCCCCCATGCAGTTCCTGAGAGTCTTTGCTAGAAATCAATTCCACATCCGTAAAAACTCCAATTCCCCATTTGTCCTGAAACCAGTACTCATAATCCAATCCAAAAGAAGGAATAGACAACACATCTTTGTTTCCTAGCTCAAACCCTAAGTTTAGATAAGAATGACCTAATACTACACTTACACGGTGTTTTTTGTCTCTAATTTCTTCGGTTTCTTGTGCAAACGTATGACCCTTTGCAAATAGTAATAGTACAATTAAAATGATTTTATTTTTCATATTTGTTTTGTTTGTACTACAAAAATATTAAGACTTTTTTGTCCTTTTATTTTTGATTTTTATGTTTTACGAAAACGTGTGAATGTAAAAGAGCCTCAACTTTTCATTACGAAAAGCCAAGGCTCCAAACAACAAAACCAACAATGAAATTTTATAGGATTAGTTCCATCCTCCTCCTAACTCTTTATAAATATTTACAAACGCATTTAATTGACTTTTTTTTGTTTCAATCAGCTCAAATTTGGCTTCTAATGCCTCTCGTTGTGTTAGCAATACTTCCATATAATCTGCTCTGGCAGACTTGAACAGTTTATTAGATATAGCCACAGAACTTGTTAAGGTTTCTACTTCATGTTTCTTTAAATCAAAACTTTTTTTCATGTTGTCTATTTTAGACAACTTGTTTACTACCTGAACGTAAGCATTTAACACTGTTTGTTCGTAGTTGTAAACAGCCTGAATTTGTTTTCGATTGGCATTTTTGTAATCTGCTTTAATTGCTCTTTTGTTGATTAAGGGAGCAACCAAATCGCCCGCAATGGAATACAACAAAGATTCTGGACTATTTAAAAGGTACTTTGCTTTAAAAGCCTGATAGCCTACATTGGCACTTAACCCTAGCGATGGATAAAATCTAGCCTTAGCTACTTTTACATTAAGTTTAGAAGCTGCTAGTACAAACTCTGCTTGTTTAACATCGGGTCTATTGGCCAATAGCTGGGCTGGTATCCCTGCCTGAATTACATTGGGCTCTGTACCCATTAAAACCGAAGGATCTCTTTTTATTTTACTAGGAAACCCTCCTATTAAAAAATAGATTCTATTTTCAGTTTCTTTTATTTGCTGCTCTATTTGGTATTGTTCACTTTGAGTTTTTAACAACTGAGCTTGAAACCTTTGAACAGCCAATTGAGTAACTCTTGCAGCTTGTTTTTGAAATTTTACAATTTCTAAAGCATTGCTTTGAATTTTAATATTCTCTTTTAAAATTTCCAATTGGTTATCCAATGCCAACAACTCGTAGTAAGAATTGGCTATTTCAGCAATTAAATTGGTAACCATAAAGTTCTTACCCTCTACAGTAGCTAAGTAATTACTTATAGCTGCTTTTTTTGCATTGTGTAATTTGTTCCAAATATCCAACTCCCAAGAAGCATGTAATCCCATCATAAAATCAGGTAAAAACTCAGGATTTTCTTTTGTTCCTTTAAAAGGTGTAGTAGCATCATTAGCTCCTTGACTGGTGTAACGCCCTACTTTTTCGGCACCTGCCCCTGCTTTAACACCTACAAAAGGTAAATATTCTCCTTTTCTGGCATCAATTTCATTTTTGGCCATTTCAATCTCTTGCATCACCATATTTAACTCCTGATTGTTTTCCAAAGCTTCATCAATCAAATTAATCAAGTTTTCATCCTTAAAATAGTCTCTCCAATTGATTTTTGCCACATTGGCCGTATCTGTAGCAGTATTAAAATTATCTGGTATCTTTACATCTAGTTCTCTTTGAACAATTTCAGGTGTTTTACAAGCCCACATACTTAACAACAGAGCTGCTAGCATGTATTGATATAATTTGTTTCTTTTAGTTTTCATCTGTATCGTCTTTTATAGAAAATGTATCGACAGAATGCACAAAATCTTCCGATAGTGAATTATCATCTTCGTCTTTAATTAATTTTCTGCCTTTGGCCAATGATCCAAAAATGTAATAAAGTCCAGGAACTATAAGTACCCCAAATACAGTTCCGAATAACATCCCTCCTAAGGCAGAGGCTCCAATAGTTTTATTTCCTATAGCTCCTGCCCCCGATGCTAGAATTAACGGAATTAACCCTGCTATAAAAGCAAAAGAAGTCATTAAAATAGGTCTAAATCTTACTTTGGCTCCTTGGATAGCTGCTTCTAAAATAGTTGCACCTTCATGATTTTTTAACACAGCAAATTCAACAATTAACACCGCATTTTTACCCAATAAACCAACCAGCATAATCAGACCAATTTGGGCATAAATATCGTTTTCTAAGCCCATCATTTTTAGCAATACGAACGACCCTAAAATACCAACAGGCAGAGATAGAATTACTGCTAAAGGAATGATGAAACTCTCGTATTGGGCCGCTAAAACGAAATACACAAAAACCAGTACAATTAAAAAAATATAAAGTGATTCGTTTCCTCTATTAGATTCGTCATAAGAAAGTCCTTCCCATGCAATATCATAATCTTTAGGCAAGCTTTCTGCAGCAACCTCTTTTATTGCCTGAATAGCATCTGCTGTACTATAACCCTTTGCGGGCAAACCTCGAATAGCTGCAGAATTGTACATATTGTATCGTGTTACCTCATTAGGCCCTTGTGTTTTTTTTAGTTTCATAAAAGCCGAATAGGGCACCATTTCTTCATGATTATTTTTTACATAAAGATTTAAAATATCAGAGGGCAGCCTTCTGTATTTTGGATCTGACTGTACATAGACTTTAAAAAATCGACCGAATTTCACAAAACCTTGTTCGTAAGTACTTCCAATTAAAATATTTAAGTTTTCCATTGCTTTACCTATAGAAACTCCTTTTTGCATGGCCAAATCGTTGTTAATTTCTAATTCGTACTGCGGATAATTGGCAGCAAAAAAAGTAAACAAACCTGTTAGCTCTTTTCTTTTTTTAAGGTTGTCTATAAACTCTTTGTTGATTTTATCAAACTCTTGATAGTCTGTAGTAGTTGTTTTGTCTAACAAACGCATAGAGAATCCTCCTGAAGAACCGAATCCTGGAATTGCTGGCGGTTCAAAAAATTCGATAATAGCCCCTAAACCTCTAGATTTTTCTTCAAGCTCTTCCATGATATCTTCTACAGTGCCTTCTCTATCCGACCACGCTTTTAGGTTGATCAAACAAGTACCCGCATTAGACCCTCTACCTTCAGTCATTATTTCATATCCTGCTAAAGAAGACACCGATTCTACTCCTTTTACTTCTTCACATATTCTTTGAAGTTTTCTTGAAACTTCATTCGTTCTTTCTAGTGTAGCTCCTGGTGGTGTTTGGATAATTGCATAAATAGTTCCTTGATCCTCGCTAGGAATAAATCCAGATGGCAATGTTTTATTCGCCAAAAAAATACTGATACAAAAAGCGATTAAAACTCCAAAGGTGAGCCACCTTCTACTTACAATAGATTTTAGTGCAGCCACATATTTTCCTGTCGTCTTATCAAACACATGGTTAAATTTATCCAATCCTCGGGTTAAAAAGTTGGTCTTTTTCTCTTTACCATGGTTGTTTTTAAGCAACATTGCACAAAGAACAGGGGTTAGTGTAAGAGCAATTAGTGCAGAAATTACGATAGAACTTGCCATAGTAATAGAAAACTGACGATAAAAGGTACCCACAGGTCCAGACATAAAAGAAATAGGCAAAAACACCGATACCATAACAGCTGTAATAGCAATGATTGCTCCACTAATTTCCCCCAACACCATTTTTACGGCTTTGTACGGGCTTATGTGAGGATGCTCTTCGAACTTGGCATGTACAGCCTCTACCACCACAATAGCATCATCTACTACAATACCAATAGCCAATACTAAGGCAAATAATGTGACTAGGTTAATGGACAATCCAAATGCATTGATGATAAAAAACGCTCCAACCAAAGAAACAGGTACTGCCAAAATAGGGATTAAGGTAGATCGCCAATCTCCTAAAAAGATAAATACAACTAAGGCTACTAAAATAAAAGCATCTCGTAATGTATCTATAACTTGTTCTATAGATGCATCTAAAAACTTAGAGACATCATAACTAATTTTATAATCTAAACCTGGAGGAAAAGTTGCTTTCATTTCTTCTAACTTTTCTTTTACATCTTCAATAACATCACTTGCGTTACTACCATAATTTTGCTTCAGAACTATGGCTGCAGATGGATGTCCGTCTAAGTTTGAATAAATATCAAAAAACTCACTTCCTAGTTCTATGTTGGCTATATCTTTTAAGTGAATGCTTTCACCATCGGCATTGGCTCTTAGTATTACATTCTCATATTGTTTGGGTTCATTGTATCTACCCTTATATGTAAGCACATATTCTAAAGACTGTGCCTCAATTCCCGAACTTCTACCAATTCTACCCGGACGACCTACGATACTTTGTTCTTGCAATGCTTCCATTACCTCATCAATAGAAATATTGTACGCTCTCATTCTATCTGGTTTTAACCAAACACGCATGGCATATCTTCTACTTCCTAAAATTTGAGATCTTGCAACCCCTTTTATCCTGTTGATTTCAGGTATCATTTTTACGTTGGCATAGTTGTACAAAAACTTTTCGTCCATGCTTTTATTTTTTGCATAGAGGTTTACGTACATCAACATACTAGGTTGTATTGGTGTTATTACAACTCCCTCTCTTTGCACCAGTTCGGGCAGTAAAGGCATTACTTGATCGACTCTTGTTTTTACCCTTATCACCGCTTGGTTAGGGTCTGTTCCTGGTTCAAAAATTACTCTTAAAGTAGCCTCTCCTGCACTTGTTGCATCGGTGGCCATATACCTCATTCCCTGAACTCCATTGATGGAGTTTTCTAAAGTAACCAAAGTCGATTTAACTAAAACATCTGCACTTGCTCCTGGATACGCAATAAAAATATTGACGGTAGTAGGTGCAATTTTAGGAAACTGTGAAATGGGTAATTGCTTAATGGATAAGGTTCCTATAAAAACGATAATGATCGAAATTACAATAGCAAATACCGGTCTATGTATAAATCTATTAAACATGTTGTTATTTTTTTAAAGACGATATATTACTCTGCATACAATTGCAATCGAGATAACACAACATCTGGTTTTTGGTATTGGGTATAGATTTTATCATTTTCTCTTACTAACCTTAACCCTTCTATTAAAATGTGATCTTGCTCTGACAAGCCTTCTTTAACGACATACAAGTGCGGAATTTCTTCTCCAATAATAATTTCTTTGGAATGCACTACCTGATCTTTGTCTACAATGTATACGTATTTTTTGTCCAGTACCTCGAACGTAGCTTTTTGCGGAATTAACACTACATCTGTTAGCGGAATTTTAGAAAGAATACTTCCTGTTTCTCCGTGTCTTAGCAATCCCATTGGGTTGGGAAAAGTTGCTCTAAAAGGAATATTTCCCGTTTCGTTGTTAAAATCGGCCTCTATGGTTTCTACCACCCCTTGTTCTGAAAATAACTTATTGTTAGGCATTTGTAACTGAACATTGCTTACAACTTTAGGATTGGTATTCATTTTAAAATCTAAGTACTCTGCTTCTGGAACGTTATAGTATACCCACATACGGGTATTATCCGATAAGTTGGTTAGCAGCTCTCCTTCATCTACCAAACTCCCTAATCGAACATGGAACCTGTCTATAATTCCATCAAAAGGAGCCTTAATCAAGGTAAAGTCTAAATGTACTTTTGCTAAGGAAAGTTCGGCTTTTGCTTTTTCTAACTTTGCCTTGGCCATAGCCAGCTCGTTTGGAGCTACCACATTTTGATCTGCTAATTGTTTGGTATTTTTATATTCTATTTCTGCAAAATTGGTTTCAGCCTTAGCTTTTTCTAGCTCTGCCTGATACAGTTTTGGCATAATTTGAAACAAAGGTTGTCCTTTTTTAACCAACTGGCCTTCGTCTACATATATTTTTTCTAGGTAACCTCGCTCTTGTGCTCTTAGCTCTATATGTTGTATAGCGTGTATTTGACAAACGTATTCTTTTATTAAAGTTGTATCCATTTTTACAGGACTGGTTACTAAAAATTCTGTTTCTTTTTCTATGATTTTTTCATGTTCATTTTTGCAACTTGTAAAACACAACAAGACACAAAAACCTACAAACGCAAGTTTGTTCATATCAATAATGATTTAAATAGTATTAAATTTTGTTGTTTATAACAACGTGTAGCTACGTTGCTGGTGTAAAAGTCTAATCAAGTAGATTATAGACATAAAAACCCTAGTGACAAGCATTTAACAATGCATCACTACCAAGATTAAAAGAAAAAGAATCAAATTCTAAATACCTGAAATAAGATGTATTTTTCAGGGTAAGTGTATGTAAACGGGGTGGTTTCTTTAGCTCTGTCTATAGCTACTTGTAATGTTTTGTAACCTAGACTGTAGTTTACTATATTATTTGCTGTAGTATTGCTGAGCTTTTCTTTATTATGAAGACTTTCAGATTCTTCGTCTTCTTCAGACTCCATTACTTCCGTTTCTGCAATCGAAGTCTGATTTTTGTGCTTTGATGTGTTAATGAAAGCCCACTTACTGCAGCTTATTTCTTTGTGAAAAGTACTGTGATTTTTTAGAAAAACATTGCTAACCTCCTTAGAACTTAAAGAGACAAGTCCTAAAAAAACGATTAAAATAAAAGCAATATTTTTTTCTATCCTTTTCATCCGATGTACAAATTTAAAGAAAGTCTTTAAGAGTACAAGCAATAAAAAAGTATTTTTCATCAATCTTTTGAATAGATCCCCCATCAAAATAAAATAAATGATACTTACTCTATATCAAACCTTAAGCAATGCTAAAAGCTTAATTTATTCTCTCAGATTTACTTTATTAAAATTAGACTTTATTCAGTCGAAATATTATATTTGCGGACTTACATAAAATAAAGTATAGAAAATACACATAAGAAAATGCAAAACAAGGGACTTATCAGATTATTTGCGATCCTTTTTGGAGTCGTAAGTTTGTACTCATTGTCTTTTACTTTCTTTGCAGGAAGAGTAGAAAATGATGCCAAAGCTTATGCACGTGCAAATGCAAAAGAAAACAATGGAAGAGAGATTGCTCGATTAGAGAAAGCTTATTTAGACTCTGTAGCCAACATTGAAGGTGTTTTAGGTTTTGGAAAATATACCTACAACGACATCAAAGACAAAGAAATTAACCTAGGTTTGGATTTAAAAGGAGGAATTAATGCAACCTTACAAGTATCTGTAAAAGATATTTTAATTGGGTTGTCTAATGATTCTAAAAATCCAATTTTTACTCAGGCATTAAATGCAGCTTCCGAAGCTCAAAAAAACTCATCAGACAATTATTTTGATTTATTCTATAAAGAGTTTGAAAAAATTGCTGGAAAAACAAAATTGAGTGATCCTTCTATTTTTGGAACCAAAAACCTACAAGAAAAAATTGGGTTTGACACTCCTAACAGCCAAGTAAAAGAAGTATTGGCTAGCGAAATTGATGCCTCTATCTCTACTGCTTTTCAAGTATTACGTTCACGTATTGATAAGTTTGGGGTAACACAACCTAACATTCAACGTATAGGAACTTCTGGTAGAATTTTAATTGAGTTGCCAGGTGCCAAAGACGTAGAACGTGTAAAAAAATTATTACAATCTACTGCAGAATTGCAATTTTGGGAAGTATACACAGGACAAGAATTGGTTCAATTTTTAGTAGCTGCAAACCAACAAGTAGCAGAAACTATTGAGGTTGACGAACCAACTGTAACTGAAAACAAAACCAAAGAAGGAGATCAAGAAATTGATGATTTACTAGGTGATGTAGAAGAAAACGACAGCATTAAAAGTGCCAAAACAGTTAGCTTGTTTACTTACTTACAACCTACAGGGCAACCTTCTTCTGTAATTGGTTATGCACAGGTAAAAGATACTGCTAAGGTAAACGAGTACTTAAACAACCCTAAAGTAAAATCGTTATTAACAGGAGATTTTAAATACACTAAGTTTTTATGGGATGCCAAAGCAAATAACGATTTCTTATCGTTATACGCCATCAAATCTAACAGAAGAAACCAAGCTCCTATAGAAGGAGATGTAATTGCTGATGCAAGTCAACAGTTCGATCAATTAGGAGCAAATCCTGAGGTTAGCATGACCATGAACGGAAACGGAACCAAGTTGTGGGCAAAAATGACAGCACAGAATGTTGGAAAATTTGTTGCCGTTGTATTAGACAATTACGTGTATACTGCTCCTAGAGTAAACGATGCTATTACAGGAGGAAGAACTTCTATTTCTGGTAACTTTACAGTAGAAGAAGCAACCGATTTAGCCAATGTATTAAAAGCTGGTAAATTACCAGCTGCAGCTCATATCATCCAATCGGAAGTAGTTGGACCATCATTAGGACAAGAAGCCATCAATGCTTCTATGATTTCTTTTGCCATTGCAATCTTATTAGTTTTAGCATGGATGATTTTGTACTACGGTAAAGCAGGATGGTATGCCAACATTGCCTTATTGGTAAACATCTTGTTCATTTTTGGAGTATTGACATCCTTTGGTGCCGTATTAACGTTACCTGGAATTGCCGGAATTATCTTAACCATAGGTATGTCTGTAGATGCAAACGTAATTATTTTTGAGCGTATTAAAGAAAATTTAAAAAGTGGGCAAGGAATTAAGGCAGCTATCGATAACGGGTTTAGTGTAAAAGGAGCTTTATCTGCAATTATTGATGCCAACATTACTACATTATTAACAGGAGGAATTTTATATGTTTTTGGAACAGGACCTATACAAGGTTTTGCATTTACCTTAATCGTAGGTATTTTAACCTCTTTATTTACAGCAATCTTTATTACACAAATTTTGTTGGATGGAGCTACATCAAAAGGAAAAACATTGGCATTTGCAACTCCTACCACTAAAAACTGGTTTGCTAATATTGATGTAGATTTCTTAAAAAAACGAAAAATTGCTTACATCGTTTCAGGAACTATTATTGTTATTGGTTTGATTTCTTTATTTACTAACGGATTGAACTATGGAGTAGATTTTGTAGGAGGTAGAACTTATACAGTTCGTTTTGAAAAAGCAATGAATCCATCGGATGTTGCCGCAAGTTTAAAAGAAGTTTTTGGATCTGCACCCGAAGTAAAAACATACGGAAGCAACAACCAATTAAAAATTACTACCAAGTATTTGATTGAGCAAGAAGGACCAAAAGTTGATGCACAAGTTCAAAAAGCTTTGTTCGATGGGTTGACAACCTATTTGCCTTCTGGAACTACTATAGAAGATTTCAAAGGAGGGTTTGACGGTCAGACTATCGGAATTTTATCTTATGCAAAAGTAGAACCTACCATTGCTGATGATATTAAAAAATCTGCAGGATGGGCAATCTTAGGTTCTTTATTGGTTGTATTGTTATACATTAAATACAGATTTAAAGGATGGGACTTCTCTTTAGGAGCAGTAGCTGCAGTATTCCACGATGTATTGGTCGTAATGGCTGTATTCTCTATTACTTATAAAATTATGCCTTTTGACATGGAGATTGGGCAGTCTTTTATTGCTGCCATCCTAACAGTAGTAGGTTACTCTCTAAACGATACCGTAGTTATTTTTGATAGAATTCGTGAATTTAACTCTGAACACAGCAAGTGGTCTTTTACAGATATTGTAAACAGAGGTTTGAGTTCTACTTTAGGACGTACTATTAACACTTCTATTACTACTTTGGTTGTATTGTTAGCCATCTTTATTTTTGGAGGTGATAGTATTAAAGGGTTTATGTTTGCGTTAATTGTTGGAGTTGTAGTGGGTACTTACTCTTCTTTATTTATTGCATCACCAATAATGCACGATATCAAAGCTAAAAAAGAGCTAAAAAGCTAAATTTAACTCAGCTTTACACATACAAAAACACCCAAAATGCAGTAGCATTTTGGGTGTTTTATTTTAAAATTGTTTTGTATTACAGTAAAAACTACAAGCATTTACCATCACAAACTAAAAAAGCAAAGTATATTATGCTCCTTCTAGTTTTTCTGACAACTCAAACCATCTCATCTCTTTGTACTCTATATCCTGAATGATTTTTTGTAACTCTAACGATTTCTTTTCAATATCCTCTCCTTCAAATTTACCTTCCGAAAAATCAGCTTCTATCAATTCTTTTTTACGTTGTAACTTGGCAATATCACTTTCTAGATTAATGTATTCTTTATTTTCGCTATAACTAAGCTTACTTCCTGTTTTTGGTTTTTCTTTGCTTGTGTTTTCTTTTTCAGGTTTGCTTTCAGGTATTTCTTCAACAGAATCTTCATAAGTTCTAAAGTCTGAATAATTTCCTGGAAAGTTTTCTATAACTCCATCACCTCTAAATACAAACAAACTATCTACTATTTTATCCATAAAATAACGATCGTGCGAAACAACCACTAAGTTCCCTGGATAATCTAATAAGAAACTTTCTAACACATTTAGCGTTACAATATCTAAATCGTTAGTGGGTTCATCTAAAATTAAAAAGTTAGGATTCTGAATTAACACCGTACACAAATACAGTCGTTTTCGTTCTCCTCCGCTTAGTTTTTCTACAAAATCGTACTGTTTTTTTCTGTCAAATAAAAAACGTTCTAACAACTGGCTGGCCGAAATTTTATGCCCTTTAGCCAAGGGGATAAACTCACCAAATTCTTTAATTACATCAATAACTTTTTGGCCTTCTTTAATCACAATTCCTGATTGATGATAATAGCCAAACTTTACAGTTTCTCCTACAACTACTTTACCCGAATCTACAGGAGTTGCTCCTGTTAAAACGTTTAAAAAAGAAGATTTTCCGGTTCCATTTTTTCCAATAACACCTATGCGTTCACCACGCTTAAAATTATACTCAAACTGATCTAACATTACTTTATCATCCCAAGACTTAGAAATTTTATGTAACTCTACAATCTTGCTTCCCAAACGCTCCATATTAATTTCTAACTGGACTTTGTGATTCTGTCTTCTATTTTTTGCTCTTTCTTTTATTTCAAAAAAGTCATCAATTCTAGATTTAGATTTGGTGGTACGTGCTTTGGGTTGTTTCCGCATCCAATCTAACTCTTTCTTAAACAAATTTTTTGCTTTTGCTTGTACCGTTTGTTCCAAAGCCATTCGTTCTTCTTTTTTTTCTAAGTAGTACGAGTAGTTCCCTTTGTAACTATACAGCTGTCCCTGATCCATTTCTATAATTTCATTGCAAACACGTTCTAAAAAATAACGATCGTGAGTTACCATAAATAAAGTCATTTTTTCTTTGGCAAAAAAAGACTCTAACCACTCTATCATTTCTAGATCTAGGTGGTTGGTAGGCTCGTCTAAAATTAACAAATCGGGCTTGCTGATAAGCACTGTCGCCAAGGCCAAACGTTTTCTTTGACCTCCAGACAAATCGCTAACTTTTAGACTTAAATCTTCTAGTTTTAATTTAAAGAGTATTTGCTTGTATTGAGTTTCAAAATCCCATGCATTGTATTGATCCATTTGGTCGAATGCAGTTTGGTAGGCATCTGCATCTTCGGGGTGTAACAATGCTTTTTCATAGTTTTTTATCACCTTTAATACTTGATTGTCTGATGCAAAAATGACATCTTCAATCGTTGTATTTTCATCAAAAGAATCTTCTTGAGCTAGATAGGCAATATGGATGTCTTTTCGTTGAATTACCTGCCCCGTATCGGGTACATCATTCCCCGCAATAATTTCTAACAATCTTGTTTTTCCTGTTCCATTTTTGGCAACAAAAGCTATTTTTTGATCTTTATTTATTCCAAAAGATAAGTTTTCAAACAACACGCGTTCTCCAAATGCTTTGGAGACATTTTCTATAGATAGGTAATTCACAAAAATTGATTTTATACAAAAGTAGTTCTTTATTAGCAGATAGTTAAAATTGTTCTCTGCTTTTAGTATTATAAAGCAGAGGTTAGGATTGATGTTTACCAAACGTCTTCGAACTCTTGATGTTCTATGTACAATTGCTTTGCTAATTTGTTAGCTCCTACATTTCTATATATGCTCATTACTTTTCTTGGCCAAGAGTTTCTAAAATTAAAAGAATTGGGTTTCCCTCCAATGGTGTAAATAAACTTTCGGTTTAAGTCGTCTGTAAACAAAGCTTCTATTCCTTCTTTTTGCAGGGTTTTGTCTAACAATTCTCGTGCTTGTCTATACGCTTTAATACTGCTGGTTTTAGAAATAAACCTACTTACAAAATCGGACACGTTTTGTAAGTTAGCTTTTGTCATTTCTTCGGGATGTTTTAATAGAAAATCTAAGTTTTTAGTACTTCCGGCAATACTGTCGGGTCGATAGTCTTTTTTTAACGAAGGAGGCCTGTCTTCCCAAACAATATTCGCTTCAGGAATTTTTGATAACTGGTCTGAATCTAGTATGGTTTTGCCCGTAATAAGATCTTTTGGCATTTGCAAAGCAGGCAACTCTACCTCACTTTTGGTGGCGTTTAAACTTAAAAAGTTTCCTGTTATTTGGCCAATATAACCTTGCCCCCATCCAGACTCTAAAGACAAAATACTCAACACAGCACCTGGTGGTACTTTGTATTTTACACACAATTCCGTTACTGGCAAAGCCAATCTTTGGTAAAAACGAGTTACATGAGTGTATTTTCGGTATTTGTACTTTAAACTTGGTTGTACTTTTTTAGACTTTCGTGGAGTTTTCTTCTTCTCTATTTTACTAGGTATTGTAACCGTTTTGTTTTTTTGCTTGGTAGCAATGTCCAAACAAATAAAATACAAAATCGTAAAACAAGTAATGATAAAAAAGTATTTCCTCCTTCGATTCATATCCTCGTAAAATTAGGCTGATAAAATCAAATATATAGAAATTAATTTGAAGTCCTTTTTTAGGTACTTTGCTTATCTTTACTTTTATGAAGCCTTTATTAAGCGTTAAAAATTTAGCAATCTTTTTTAAAAACAATCACCAACAAAAAAAAGTGGTATCAAACATCAATTTTGATGTTTACCCCAATCAAATTGTGGGGATTGTAGGAGAATCAGGAAGTGGTAAATCGGTTACTTCCATGGCCATCATGGGGTTGTTGCCTGCTACAATTAGCACGGTTTCTGGAAGTATTTTTTACCAAGACTTAGAACTTTTAAAACTGTCTAATACTAAGCTTAGAAACATTGTAGGAAAAGAAATTAGTATGATTTTTCAGGAACCTATGACTTCATTAAACCCCAGTCTAACTTGTGGTTTTCAGGTTGCAGAGGTTTTAGAACAACACACTACATTGTCTAAACAAGAAATTGCACAAGAAGTTTTACAATTGTTTCAGAAAGTAAAACTTCCTAGAGCTAAAAAAATGCTAAAGCAATATCCTCACGAACTTTCTGGAGGACAAAAACAGCGTGTAATGATTGCCATGGCATTGGCTTGTAAACCCAAACTTCTAATTGCAGATGAGCCTACTACAGCCTTAGATGTTTCGGTGCAACACGATATCATTTGCCTCCTAAAAGAATTGCAACAAGAATACGCTATGAGTATCTTGTTTATTTCTCATGACCTAGCATTGATGTCCGAAATTGCAAATCACTTAATTGTAATGCAAAAAGGTACTTTAATAGAGCAAGGTGAAGCCAAAGAATTGTTTTTACATCCTAAAGAAAGCTATACCAAAGCGCTTTTAAACGCAAAACCTAAACTAAGTTTTCGCTATAAAAAATTACCTTCGGTAAATAGCTATTTGCAAAACGATTTTGTAGAAGAAATATATACCCCTAAAGAACGAGCAAAGTTCCATCAACAGCTATATAGTCAACCTCCTTTACTAGAGGTAAAAAATCTAAAAACATATTATTTTTCAAAAAATAATTGGTTTTCAAAACCCTCTGTGGTAAAAGCGGTAGACAATGTTTCTTTTCAGGTTTACAAAGGAGAAACCATTGGACTAGTGGGAGAATCGGGAAGTGGTAAATCGACTATTGGAAGAACCATTTTAGGATTGGAAAAAGCTACTGGCGGAGAAATTTGGTACCAAGGAGTAAATTTGGAAGCACTAAACACCTTGGAAAGAAAGAAATACAGCAGACAGATTCAATTAATTTTTCAAGACCCTTATTCATCGCTAAATCCTGTTCTAAAAGTAGGTGATGCTATTTTAGAACCTATGGAAAAACATAAAATTTTAGCTTCAAAAAAAGAACGTAAAGCATACATTTACCAATTGCTAGAAAAAGTAGGATTAGACAAAGAGCATTACCACCGTTATCCGCATGAGTTTTCTGGAGGACAAAGACAACGTATTGGAATTGCTAGAGCTTTGGCTTTGCAACCCAAACTTATTATTTGTGACGAATCGGTATCGGCTTTAGACGTTTCGGTACAAGCACAAGTATTAAACTTACTAAACGAATTAAAACAAGAGTTTGATTTTACTTGTATTTTTATTTCGCATGATTTGTCTGTTGTAAAATTTATGTCCGACCAACTTATTGTGCTTCATCAAGGAAAAATTGAAGAGCTCGGAGATGCAGATAACATCTACCAAAATCCGAAAAGCAGTTATACCAAAGCATTGATAGAAGCCATTCCTAAAGGGATATAAAATTGTATATTGCAACAAAATTCAAACCTATGCAATGTAGATTTTTGGCTTTGCTAACAGCCTTAGTTTTGATGATTTCTTGTAAATCAAAAAACATATCGGATTCTGCTGTTGTACCTGAAATAAGCAAATCTTCTCTGTACAAAAAAAACCTAAACGTTTCTTTTCAAAACGCAGACATAACAACACTAAAAATCGATGCAAAACTAAATTATAAAGATGCTCAAAAATCTCAAAAAATTGGCTTAAAAATTAGATTGGAAAAAGGTGAAAAAATTTGGATGAGTGGGGAGTTTTTAGGATTGCCCATAGCCAAATTGCTGATAGAAAATGATAGTGTTTTTTACTATAATAAGTTTGATAAAACATATTTTAAAGGTTCTTTTGATTTTATTCATCAACTTATAGGAACCCAGGTAAACTATACAACCTTAGAACAATTGTTATTAGGCGATTTGATTATTCCCAATAAAAAGTTTAAAAGTTTTGATTTAGAAATAAAAGACAATGCTTACTTTATAACAGATAAAAAATCTTCCGTTTATACCAAACAAGCTAGTATTTATCCTTTGGTATTTAAAACCAAACAACAAAGTATTTACAATCAAATTACCCAGAGTTTGTTTCAAGCATCTTATAAAAGCCATCAGGCAGTTGATGGATTTTTATTTCCCAAAAAAATGGAGTTTACAGGAACGAAACAAAACAAAAATTCGTTTATATATATAGAATATCAAGATATTGTCGTAAATACCAAATTGGGTTTTCCTTTTAAAATTCCGAGTAGCTGTAACAAACAAATTGTAATTCCATCTAAAACAGACTTGCAAAATGCCTTTTAAAAAAATACTTTTTGGTTGCTGTTTTTTGTTCATCACCTTAGGGTGTTGGGGGCAATCTGCTGAACAAAGAGCTTTGGAAAAAAAACGAGAGCAACTGCAACAAGAAATTGCTAGGGTGAACAAACTACTTTTTAGCACTCAGAAAAAACAAAAAAATTTACTGAGTAATTTAGAAGATTTAAACAAAAAAATTGAAGTTAGAGAAGAACTAATTAAAGCTATAGAAGCAGAGATTGCCTATCTTGATAATAAAGTGCAACAGCAGCAAAAAGAAATTGCCAAACTAAATAAAGAACTAGAAGCGCTAAAAGCAGATTATGCCGAGATGATTTTAAAATCGTACAAAAGCAAATCTGAACAAAGCAAATTGATGTTTTTATTATCTTCCGAAGATTTTTTTCAAGCTTACAAACGCTACCGATACATGCAACAATATGCTGCTTTTAGAAAAAAACAAGGTGATTCTATTCAACTAAAAACTACACAAATCAATCAACTAAAAAGATCTTTAGAAAATCAGAAAAAAAGTAAAGAAAAATTAGCAGAAGAAAATCGTGCCGAGGCCAATCAAATAAAAAAAGAAAAAGCCAATCAGAATGAACTGATTCGACAAATAAAATCTAAAGAACGAAGCTATGCTAAACAAATAAAAAAGAAGCAACTAGAAGAAAAACAAATAGAACGTGAAATAGAACGTGTTATTAAGGCTGCAATTGCTGACGCTAACAAAAAAAACAAAAGCACCAAAAAAACAGTTGATGTTAATGCCAAATCTGAGGGATTTGCACTAACTCCAGAAGGAAAAGCCTTAGCTTCTAGATTTGAACAAAACAGAGGAAAACTTCCTTGGCCTGTTTCGGAAGGAATTGTTACTAGAAAATACGGTGTAATTCCACACCCTACCCTTAGGGGAATTAAAATAGACAGCAAAGGGATACACATTACTACTAAACAGAATGCTATTGCTCGTACGGTTTTTAAAGGCACAGTGCTGGCTATACAATCTGTTAGCGGTAGACATGCGGTATACATACAACACGGAAACTATATTTCGCTATACAACAACCTAGATAAAGTTTATGTAAACAAAGGGCAAGAAGTTGTCTTAAAACAATCTATAGGAACTGTTTTTACCGATAAAGTTACAGGCAAAACAACCTTAAAATTCCAAATTTGGAAAGATACACAAAGACAAAACCCACAATATTGGCTTAGCAAATAACGCTTATGACTTTAGTCATAGATTGTTCTTTTTTAGTCTTTGTCTTTAAGTTCTAAAAAACAATAATGACGTCTTCTTTATTACACCGCTTAGAGTATACAAATAAAAAACCTGTTATATCTGTTCTTATAGACACTCCTTTTAGCAAAGAAATTAGAGTTTTGCAAAAAAAGAATAAGAGTTAACAGAACATAAAACTTCATTCCCTATAGTTGTAGAAGTTTTTAAAGGAAGTCTTAACTTTTGGATAGAGGACTCCTAAGATCAGATAATTGAAGGTGATTTGCCTGCTTTAGAAGCTTACCTGTACCACCGTTTAAAGGTTACATCCAACAGTATTGTACGTTTGTCTTTGCACAAACAAACACCTATTAAAAGTATAGAAGATTTAATTGCTGCAAACTAAACTTATTCTACAAACAAAGCTTTTAGTTCCAAAGCATCTTTGGGTGATAGTTTTCCGGCTACAACTAAGCTTAACTGTCTTCTTCGCAAGGCACTGTCATAACGTTGTTTTTCTAATTCTGTTTCGGGTATAATTTCTGGAATAGCTTGTGGTTTTCCATTTTTATCAACCGCTACAAAAGTATAAATCGCTTCATTTACTTTGGTTACTTTTCCAGAATCTCTGTCTTCTAAAAACACATCAGCAATAACTTCCATAGACGAAGTAAAAGCTCTAGAAACTTTTGCCTCTATGGTCATCATGCTTCCTAGAGGAATTACCTGTCCAAAAGAAACATTGTTTACAGCAACTGTAACACAAATTTGATGCGAATGTCTTTGAGCAGCAATACAGCAAATTCTGTCTACACGTGCTAACAACTCTCCTCCAAACAAACCGTTTAGAGCATTGGTATCACTAGGCAAAATAATGTCGGTAGTAATGGCAAGAGATGCCGAAGATGTTTTGGGTTTCATAAAAATAGGGTACTGACAATTGTTGCCCCTAAGATAGTCGATAATTTATTCATTCACCAACAACCAAGCATACTTATTATCTTCTCTTTTGATTTTATTTAGCGTATTGATTGCAGTTCTTTTGTCTTGAAAAGATGCATAACACACTTCTGTTAACCCCCACTTGTTAACTCTAAGAATACGAGCTTCATATCCTTTTTGTTGTAAGATAGCTACTTTTTTTTTAGCATTTTTAGCTTCTTTAAAAGCTCCTGCTACAATATGATATTTGTATTCAATTTCTTTGACTTCTGCTACTTCCTTTTCTACCGTAACAGTAACACTTGGCAAAGGTTTTAAAATATCAAAAGAAGCTTTTTGTATTTTAGCTGTTAATGCCTGTTGATGTGCTACTTCTTGTTGATGCTGAGCATAATTTACTGCCAAAGAACCTCCTAACAACAAACCAGAAACAACAGCAGCAGCAGCAATGTATTTACCATACGTCTTTTTTGTAGAAATTGCTGGTGAACTGATTTTGTTTTGTCTTAAAATGTAATTAGCATCTACATCACTTAATCCAAAAGAGCTTGTTAAATAATTGATTTTATCTATAGGTTCAAAACTTAGCTGTCCGTTTATCAAAGTCAATTGCCCAATGTTTTGAAGCAGTAATGGAGCATTCTTTAAATCAGATTTCCATCTTACAACTTCTTTTTGAATAATTTTTAGAGCTTCGTCGTAAGATATTTTTAACGAAGTTGCTAAATGATTTACCAACAAACCATCGTTTTGCTGCAAGTTTACATTAAATGAAACGATTTTAGAAGGGGGAGTAAACCGTTGTTGCTCCGCATTGATTTTACTCGGTACGGTATTGCTTACAAATCCTCCAAAGTTTGGCACCATTACACAATCGTACCTAAACAACAATTCACTTATGTATTTTGATAACTGCATTTCACAAAAATATCAAAAAAATAAATTTTGTCCAACCACACCCCTACTTTTTACTAACAAACAATTTTGTAACTTATTGATCAAAAAAATCGCAATGAATCATCAAGAGTATCAATATGTACTGGCTTTACAAGAGGTAAAAGGAATTGGATTTGTAAACGCTAAGAAACTAATTAACAATTATGGGAGTGCTACCAATTTATTTTTAGCACATCAAAGCAAAGAGGGAATTAAAGAATTAAAACCCGCAATATCTCAACAATTGTTCAACATGCAAACTTTACTTAAAGCCGAAAAAGAAATTGAAAAAGCGATTGCTAACAACCTAAATATCCTGTATTTTAAAGAGCCTGATTTCCCTGAGTTACTGCTAAATTGTAGCGACGGTCCCTTGTTGCTTTTTTATGATGGAGTAAAAAAACTAAATAGTTTTAACAAAACCATCAGTATTGTAGGCACCCGAAACATTACTCCTTACGGACGTGCTTTTTGTGAAGAACTGATTGCGGCTGTAAAAGACTATCGCCCCTTAATTGTTAGTGGATTTGCTTTTGGAGTAGATATTGCAGCACATACAGAAGCGTTAAAAAATCAACTGCCAACATTGGCTGTGTTGGCTCATGGCTACGGAACTTTATATCCTAAAGAGCACAAACGTTTTTATCCAGATGTAAAAGAAAGTGCAGGGTTTTTAAGTGAATTTACTTACAATGAAGCTCCGCTTAGAGAAAATTTCTTAAAACGAAACAGAATTGTAGCAGGGATTAGTCAAGCTACCATCGTAGTAGAATCTGCAGCCCGAGGAGGAGCTTTGGTAACGGCAGATATTGCTAACTCTTACAACAAAGATGTATTTGCCGTTCCTGGTAAAACAACAGATCCTTATAGCAAAGGCTGTAATAATTTGATTAAAAATCACAAAGCAGCACTCATTACCTCGGGACAAGATTTAATTACTCAGTTAGGTTGGAAACAACAAACAACAACTACACAAGTAAAACAAACAGAATTGTTTATCACACTTGAGGGAGAAGAAAAAACACTTTATGATTTACTAACTTACGAAGCCTTGCATTTAGATCATTTGTCTAGAACCAGTGGTATTCCCATTTACAAAGTTTCCAATCTTGTATTTCAGTTAGAAATGAAAGGTTTGATACAGGTGCTTCCAGGAAAACTAATCAAAAAAACTTCTTAGACTTTTTTGCTGATAAAAGTTTCTAAAATTACGGCTGACAAAATTACACTTCCGCCAATTGCAGTAGATACGGTAGGAACCTCATCTAAAAAGAAAAAAGCCAACACAATTACATACAAAGGCTGAATACAACTAAACAGCGATGCAGTGGTTGCCGAAAAGTACTGAAATGCTCTTACATAGATAGTATGTCCTATGGCTGTAGAAACCATTCCTAAAAAAACTAAAAAAGGCAATTGCGATTGATAATGCTTAAAGTCCCAATCTAACAAAAATAAAGCTGGAAAGGCAAGTACGACAATCCATCCTGTTTGATAAAACATTAACATACTTGCGTTATAGTTGGCAACGCTTTTTTTCATTAATATATTTCTAGTAGCAAAGAATACTGCAGATAAAATTCCAAATAAAATTCCCAAGGATGTTTGATTTCCTAAACTTAATTCTGGTGTTAAAATATACAACCCTACCAAAACCAAAAGTCCTAGCAATAAGTGTTTGGGATTGAATTTTGTTTTTAGAATTAAGGGCTCTAGCAACGTTGTAAAAATAGGAAATGTAAACAACGAAATTACCCCTAGCCCAGCACCTGCCATTTGTAAGGCATAAAAATAAGTTACCCAGTGAATTCCCTGCAGCAAAGCTGCCAAAGCAAAAATACCTGTGTGTTTTTTATAATTGTAAACAAGTGAAACTTTGGTAATTATACAAAAAACGGCAACAGCAAAAAAGGCAAAAAAGCATCGAGACCAAGCACTAATTTCTGGCGGTAACAAAATATAATTTCCTAAAGGAGCAGATGTGGCAATGATTAACAAAGCCAAGTTCAGTTCTAAAAAATTTTTTAGTTCCTTGTTCATTTCTTTTTATTTAGTACCTGTACTTCCAAAACCACCCGAACCACGCTCGGTTGTACTTAAAACCTCTACTTCTTGCCAAGCAACTTGTTCGTGTTTTGCAATCACCAATTGAGCAATACGTTCTCCGTTGGTTATCTCAAAATTTTGATTGGATAGATTTACAAGAATAACACCTATTTCTCCTCTATAATCTGCATCTATTGTTCCAGGAGCATTTAAAACCGTAATTCCTTTTTTAGCTGCCAAACCACTTCTGGGTCTTACCTGTGCTTCGTATCCTTGGGGCAAAGCAATAAATAAGCCTGTTTTTACAATGGCTCTTTCTAAAGGTTTTAACAGAATCGATTCAGAAATATTCGCTTTTAAATCCAGCCCTGCTGCACCCTCTGTTTCATATTGTGGTAAAGCATGTTCAGAATTATTGATGATTTGTACTTTCATGACAAATTAGGTTTACTGCAAAAGTAAAATCTTCATGAACGTTTTAAGAACTTTTGATGGATAAATTTTTGTTCTACCTTATAAATTCCCCACAAAGTAATCAATAAAAACACAGTGTTAATCCAAAAATGATTTCTAAAAACATAAAAAGAAACAAAACTAATTGCCATTGTCCAAGCTAGCAATCCTAAAATTTTGTTTACCTCGTAAGGAGTTTTGTAGTGCTTTTGTCCAAACACATAGGAACTCATCATCATTACAAAGTAAACAACAAAAGTAACCCAAGCAGCTCCTACATATCCCAAAACAGGGACTAAAGCAAGTAAGCCTATAATGGTTAAAATACCTCCTAAAACAGAAAAATACATTGCGTATTGTGTTTTTTCGGTGTTTTTGTACCAAACAGACAGATTGTTGTAAATACCTAACATTAGGTTGGCAATTAAAATAATAGGTACGATAGACAAGGTCTGAAAATAAGCTTCTTTTTTAAGTAATAGACTGGCAAAAAAATCAATATAAGCTACTATAAACAACACAATAAAAGCTCCTAAAACACTAAACCATTTTAAGATAAGTGCATAAGTCTCTTTGGCATTTTTTTGATTGGAAATATTAAAAAAGAAAGGTTCTGCTCCCAACTTAAATGCAGTGATAAACAAAGACATAAAGACTCCTAGTTTATAGGTTCCGGCATAAGCCCCTGCGATGGATTTGTCTAAATATCTAGGTAAAATTAACTTATCCAAGTTTTCATTGGTAATATAAGCCAAACCTGCTACTAAAATAGGCCAGCTATAGCGTAACATCTTTTTCATCAACAAAAAATCTAATTGCCATTTAAAGCCTAAGAACATAGGAAATACCATTAAAAAAGTAACTCCAGACCCGATTAAATTTGCTAAAAAAATATAGCCTACTTGAGTTTCTGTGGGATAAAATTGTAGATACTGCATGCCTCCATAAGTTGGAAAATACCACAAAAACAATACATTTAAAACGGCATAAACAGTAATATTCAGCACACGATACAATGCATAATTAATTGCTCTATTAGTAACCCGTAAATATGCAAATGGAATAACAACAAAGGTGTCGAAAAGCAAAATTCCTAATAGAGTTTTAAAGTGTAAAACCTGAGAAAAACCTAAATAACTAGACACTTCCGATGCATACCAAAACAATGGCAACACCAACAACAAAGCCCCTGTGGTAACCATAGTAAGTGTGGTACTAACCACTTTTTGTTTACTTTTTTCAGAATTGTAAAATCTAAAAAAAGCTGTTTCCATACCAAAAGTTAACAGTACATTAAAGTAAGCAGCCCAAACAAAAAATTCGGAATTGGTATTAAACTGCTTTGTATCAGGAAGTATTTTGGTGTGTAACCCAACTAAAAAAACGTTTACTGCCTTGGGCAATACAGCAGCAACACCATAAACAATTGTGCGTTTTAAAAAAGAGTTAAGTGTACTCAAAACATAAAATTTAGTGCTAAGATATTTTAATTTTGTAGATAAATACGAGTTACCTATGTTTTTGAATCCTAAAAAAAAAATTTTTATCCTTATCCTTTCATTGGGTTTCTTAGGCGTTATAGCAACAGCTGTAGCACAAAGCCCTAAAAAAGCTTTTAAAACACTAAGCAAACCTGAAAAGTACTGGGTATATTTCCATCCATTTAGAGCCCAAAAAGCGTATCGCATTTCTAAATCTATAGAAAAGGTTGTAGACTCTATTGCTCATCAAAACACACTAGGAAAAGTAAAAGTAGGAAATCAACTAGATGCTTTTAAACACTCCTTTTGGATGTGGTCTTTAGCCGAAGAAATTGGCTGGAGGGCTGCTAAAAGCTTAGGTAAAGCTCATGAAAAAGGGAATTACCAAATGTACTTAAACAAAGAGTTAGAAGACGGTAAACTACCCGACAAAGCAAGTTCTGAAATGGATGCTTTTAACAATCAAATAGGTATTACTCTTTACAAAACACACAAGCATCAACAACTAAGCAAACAACAAAGAATTGCTTTGGTTATAAAAGCGGTGTTGCAGGGAAAAACAAGAATGTTATCGCAAACAAAAAAAGGGGTTTTCTTAAATTCAAAAAAACAAATTATCTTGCCAAAGAACTATATCGGAAAGTGGGAAAATGAACGTCACTTGGTTCCCTCAAAGTCCAGCAATATTATAGATGATAATTTATTGAAATGATTAAATTTGCAGTATCAAAATAATCAACCATGAAAACAGTACACTCCATTTTAGCAGCAGCCGTTTTAATTTCTTTAGGAATGGCTTTATTTAATGCCATTATTAGTGCCAAAAGAGAAGAAAAATTTAAAAAAGGAGATCGAACTATTGGTTTGATAGCTTTAATTTTAACTCACATCCAATTTATTGTTGGTTTGATTACTTACTATATCTCTCCGTGGTACAAAAGTATGAGAAATGTAGGAATGGCTAAAGCGATGAAAGATGCAGAATTGAGATTGATGAGCGTAGAACACCCCTTAACCATGATTATTGCCATTGTATTGGTAACTATAGGGTGGTCTCGTCATAAAAAACTAACCCAAGACAAAGCTAAGTTTAAATCTTTTGCCATATTTTATGGTATTGCTTTGTTGCTAATTTTATCAAGAATTCCTTGGGCTCAATGGTAATAAATTAAGCATATGTCTAAACACAAAAAAATGCCAATTCGCAAACGCTTATTGGCATATCCTTTATCCGTTCTTTTTTATTTTGTTTACGCCTTGTTGTTGTGTATTTTTCACCCCATTCAATGGTTGGCACTAAAACTAGGTGGCTATCAGGCTCATAAAAAAGTGGTCGATGTCTTAAACGCTTGCCTGGTTTACAGTTTAAGAATACTTGGGACCAGAGTTACTTTTATCAACAAGCATCAGTTTAATCCTAAAGAACCTCACATAATTGTTTCCAATCATCAAAGCACACACGAAATTCCACCATTAGGTTGGTTTTTTAGAGAATTGCATCCAAAGTTTATTGCAAAAAAAGAATTAGGAAAAGGAATTCCTAGTGTTTCTTTTAACTTAAAATACGGTGGATCTGCTTTGATTGATAGAAAAGATGCCAGACAATCTTTATCTGCTATTGGTTTCTTTGCCAAATATATAGAAGAAAACAGAAGAGCTGGAATTATTTTTCCTGAAGGAACGAGAAGTAGAGACGGAAAACCCAAACGCTTTTCTGAAAATGGTTTAAAGATTTTAACCAAATTCTCACGATCTTCGGTAATTATTCCGGTAACCATTAACAACTCTTGGAAACTATGGGAATATGGTCAATTTCCTATGAATATCGGAATTGAAATGACTATAGAAACACACGAACCAATCCGTGTTGCAGACCATTCTTTTGAGGAGCTTTTTCAAAAAATTGAAACAAATGTAAAAAGCAAAATCCATCAATAATTTGGATTTTGCTTTGCATTGATATTGTAATCTAATTCTGATTGTGGTATTGGTAAAATTAACTGATAGTCTTCTATTCCCAATTCTTGTTTAGCAGCTCCCATACTTTTTAGCATAAAAAACCGGAAGACTCCATAAGGCTGTTGCTTTAGCTGTGCTAACAACAATTGATGAAACTCTTGAGTATTTACAGTATTTACCTCATCCAAACCACTATTTTTCCTCAAAAAATTTAATACTTCTATTGCTTGTGTTAACTGGTTATTTTGGGCATAAGCTTCTGCCAACAATAGCATTAACTGAGAATTATTTGCCAAAGGTACTTCTTCAATTTCTGAAAAAAATCCTACTAATTTTTGATCTCCATTAAAGTTTACTTTGTACGCCCAATCTAAGGAGTTTGTATCAAACCCATTAGAAGCCAACAACGTTATTACTTTGCTGTATTTTTTTTGTGACAATGCTATTTTAGCCCATAAAAACTTAGCAAAATCCTGAGTCAATCCTTCCGTATTTTCTTCTTTAGTTTCTGGTAAATTCTGAATAGCAAATTCTAAATCTTTACTTATTTGTGCTTGTATTTCTTCGGTATTATGGAATATAGGATACCTGTCAGAAGGAGCTAATGGAAACTCTAACAACAAAGGAGAATTTCCAAACCAATTGACTAAACTACTATATACATATGCTCTGTAACAAAGCACTTCTGCTATTTTTTGATTCATCTGATAAGCATCATCATCGTAGTAGGTATGCAAAGATGCTTTTAAAGTATTTACATAACGTATTACCTGAAAATGCTTGTTCCAAAAATCAAGTAACGTTTTACTAGAAGGTTTTACAGTATTATTTCTTATTTCCGGAAAACCAACATCCAACTGATGGGTATAATAAGTATTGTACACCAATTGACTGCGAACCAAGGCTTTTAAATTTTCGTTTAGGTGGTATCTTGCACTAGAAATCTCTTGTTCTAGAAATTCTATTGGGTTTTGATCCGAAACATAATCCTCTAGTTTTAAATTTTTAAACTCTTGATTTTCTATCTCTTTTTGAGTTCCATTATCGCTTTGCATTGCAATGCTAAATTGCCCTGAGATTAGTGAATCTTTTATAACAAGCTCTAATATTCCTGAAGTACTTTTGTAATCTTCTTTGCTATTTTGAATGCGAGCCACCGCTTGTTTTGCTTCCAAAGCGTTGGCATAAGAAACAAACGTATACGCCCCGCTAATTGTATCCGAAGTTTCTATACTTAACTCATCACCTGCAAGAGTTCTAAAGCCTAGGTGTAGGGAATTTGTTTTTGTCTTAGATGCATAGCTTACTGCACTCAGGTCCAAATTTATGGTTTCTTTAGCTTCTTCATTTGAAGATTCTGGAGTACAGCTTGTTATCCAAATAGAAAACAAAAAGACTAGGGGAATTATTTGTTTCATCTATCTGTCTTATTATGAGTGCAATTTACAACTATTTCAACTCAAAATTATCTCTGTCTTCTAAAAATTTAAATTGACTTCTAGCTTTTTCAAGAGTTTGCTTATCAATGACCAATTGTCGCATTATGGGCAAATTTTCACACTGTGTTATCAACTCTCCCAAAGGTCCAATTACCTGAGAATCTCCCTGATAATGTAATTTATTTCCATCAATCCCAAGCCTATTTACAGCCACCACATAGCACATATTTTCTATAGCTCTTGCGGTTAATAAAGCATTCCATGCAAACGCTCTTTTAGCTGGCCAATTTGCTACATAAATTGCGATATCATATAAATGGGTGTTGCGCGACCAAACAGGAAACCTAAGATCGTAACATACAAAAGGTCGAATAACATAACCTTTGTAAGATATGGTAACCCTTACATTTCCTGCTTCAAAAACATCTTGTTCTCCTCCATAACTAAAAAGATGCTTTTTGTTATAATACACAGTTTTTCCAGATGGTTCTACCCAAACAAAACGATTGTAATACTCTTCCTCCTCTTTCACGCATAGAGAGCCACAAATAGCAGCATTTAACGCTTTAGATTTTTGCAGCATCCATTGCACCGTTTGCCCTTGCATCGTTTCTGCAATAGCACTGGGCTGCATACAAAAACCAGTGTTAAACATTTCTGGCAACACAATTAGGTCAGTTTTGATGTTTTGAATCTGACTCTCTAAAAAATTCAGATTGCTTTTGCTATCCATCCATTCAATATCGGTTTGTATAAGTGTGATATTTAATTTTTCTTGGCTTCGAATAGAGTTGTCTTTCATTTGATTAGCTCTTTTGAGTGTTAAAATTACCAATAGATTTTGGATTTAAATTAAAATTGAAAGGCTAATCTCATTAGAAATCTTATTTTTGAAAAACTTGAAAAGTTTTATTTTTTGATGAAGAAAAACATACATGTTGCCGTTTTTGGAGGAGGTAGTTGGGCAACCGCTATAGTAAAAATGTTATCTGAGAATGTAGAAAAAGTAGGTTGGTATATGAGAAATACTGCCGCTATTGAATACATCAATGAACACAACCACAACCCAAATTACTTAACCTCTGTAGAATTTAAAACCGATCAGCTAATTATTTCTGACGATATCAATGCAATTGCTAGCAATGCCGATTTAATTATTCTAGCCATCCCTTCTGCATTTTTAAACAAAGAGCTTTCTAAACTTACCACATCTATTCAGGATAAAATTTTGTTTTCTGCCATTAAGGGAATTGTACCTGAAACTGGACTGATTGTAGGGGAGCACTTGCACGAAACCTATCACATTCCATTAGAAAACATCGGAGTTATTACAGGGCCATGTCATGCCGAAGAGGTTGCTATGGAACGCTTATCTTACCTAACCATCGCCTGTCAGGACGAAGAAAAAGCAAGCCAACTTGCCAATTGCCTAAGCTCAGACTATATTCTATGTAAAACTTCAGATGATATTATTGGTACCGAATACGCAGCCATGTTAAAAAACATTTATGCAATTGCAGCAGGAATAGCTCATGGCCTAGGTTATGGCGACAATTACCAAGCTGTACTTATGTCTAACGCTATTAGAGAAATGAAGCAATACATAAAAAAGGTACATAAAATGAAACGTAACATTAACAATTCTGCTTACTTAGGAGATTTGTTAGTTACAGGCTATTCAACATTTAGTAGAAACCGTATGTTTGGAAATATGATTGGTAAAGGCTATACCGTAAAAGCAGCCATGATGGAAATGAAGATGGTTGCCGAAGGATATTATGCTGTTAAATCTGCTTTTGAACTAAATCAAAAAAATGGAGCCACTACACCCATTATAGATACTGTTTATCATATTGTATACAAAGGAGGAAGTCCAAAAAAATGTTTTAAAAACCTGTCAGAACAATTAGACTAAGATCTATGATTCTACTGCAACTTTAAACCATTTTTGAAGCAGGTATTGCGCTAATTTTAAATACAAAACAGCCTCTAGAACTCCTAACGTAAAACCACATACTATGTCTAAAGGATAATGTTTTCCCATGTAAATTCTGCTGTAAGCAAACAACAAAGGGTAACTGTAAAATAGTACGGTCCATTTGTAACGTTTTCTAAACAACAAGTACACAAAAGTAGTAACAGCTGTAGATGTGGTTGCGTGCCCTGATACAAAACTAAAACTCTTAGAACAATTCAACACTCTAATCTGTTCTAGCACCCCTTCTTGCCAACAAGGTCTTGGTCTAGCTGTCGTATATTTAATAATATTTACCAACACATCAGACAAACCTGCCATAGCACAAATAAACAAGAACAAGAACAAGCCTTGTTTCCATTTAAAATCTTTAATTAACAGCAGCAACCAAAACACAAACAAAGGCCACCAATTTGCAGGCCTGGTAATATACAACCAAAAAGCATCGTAGGGTGTACTACCAAAATTATTTAAGTAAACTAACAGCTGCCGATCGGCTTGTATAATTGTGTCTAAAAAACTCATTATTTCATACGTTTGATGGGACCTGTCATCTTATCAATGTCTTCTTTGGCATCATCTATAGTTTTCTTGATGTCTTTAGTTACGTCAGTATCCAATCCTGCATCTTTAGCAGAATTGTTTATTTCACGTTTGATATCGTCTGTTGCATTTCTAATCTGAGCCATTCCTTTTCCTAATCCTCTTGCTATTTCCGGAATCTTATCAGCACCAAACACCATCACTACAATTAACAAGATGATAATCACTTCTGGACCTCCAATAAATAAATACATGTGCTTCTGATTTTTAACAAAGATACTAGGAATAAATGAATTTTTAATCACAAAAAAGGCCTCTATAAAAGAGACCTTTTTTTATTGCTATGTATAAAGATTTAGCTTAGTTTGATGTTGTTTTGACTCATCAAAATATGTATATCTTCGTCTACAACTTCTTTTTTTGTATCTGCATAATCTAAAAATTTAGGATATACCGCATCTAGTTCTAGCTTGGTCAATTCGTATCCAACATTTTTAGCTCTGTAAGCCAAAGCAGCTCTACCACTACGTGCCGTTAATACAATAGCAGATTCGGTAACTCCTACCTCAGCAGGATCCATAATTTCATACGTTTCTCTGTTTTTAATAACCCCATCTTGATGTATTCCTGATGAGTGTGCAAATGCATTAGATCCTACCACCGCTTTGTTTGCCTGTACAAACATTCCCATGTGTTCTTGCACCATTTGAGAAGTACTGTACAACAATTTGGTATTTACATTGGTGTCTAAATTTAAATCTGGATGTTGTTTCATAATCATAACTACCTCTTCTAAAGACGTATTTCCAGCTCTTTCTCCTATACCATTAATAGTACACTCTATTTGACGAGCTCCGTTAATTGCACCAGCAATTGAATTTGCGGTAGCCAAACCTAAATCGTTATGACAGTGACAAGACAACGTTGCTTTTTCTATACCCGCAACGTTTTCTTTTAGGTATTTTATTTTAGCACCATATTCATCTGGCAAACAGTACCCCGTAGTATCTGGAATATTTAATACCGTTGCTCCTGCTTTTACCACAGCTTCACATACTCTTGCTAAATATTCGTTATCTGTTCTTCCTGCATCTTCTGCATAGAACTCTACATCCTCTACAAATGTTTTTGCAAATTTAACAGCAGCTACAGCTCTTTCTATAATTGCTTCTCTGTTAGATTTAAACTTAAATTGTATGTGTGAATCTGAAGTACCAATTCCTGTATGTATTCTTGGTCGTTTTGCGTATTTTAATGCTTCTGCAGCTACTTTTATATCATTTTCTACAGATCTTGTCAATCCACAAACGGTTGCGTTTTTAACCAATTTTGCAATAGCTTCAACAGATTTAAAATCTCCAGGACTAGAAACTGGAAAACCTGCCTCAATTACGTCTACTCCTAGTAAATCTAAACGCTCTGCAATAATTAATTTTTGCTCTGTGTTTAATTTACATCCAGGGACTTGCTCCCCATCTCTAAGAGTAGTATCAAAAATCTGTACGTGTTCCTTAGCCATTTCTATTATATTTTAACTTAGTTGAGCTAACAAAAATAAAGCTATGAGTAGTTATGCAAAAAGTCATTAAATATCCTTTCCTTTGGTCAAAAAAGAGTTTTTAGGTCAAACCCCAATAAATACAGTACAAAAGAGAAATAAACTTTACGACATCCAACCTAAAAAATCTGAAGTTTTTTGTACTTTTGATTTGTTCTAGCTTACTTTACAACCCATGAAAAAAGAGAAAAACGATCCCTTATTTTCCTTAATTAAATCGTTAAGCAAATCCGAAAAAAGACAATTTAAGTTGTATGCTGGTAGATTGGGAGGAAACACCGAGTCTAATTTTATGTCGCTGTTTGTTTGGATGGACAAAATAAAGACGTACGACGAAAATTTGATTTTAGAAAAGACACAAATCAAAAAACAGCAAATTTCTAACACAAAAGCTCATTTATACAGACAAATATTAATCAGCTTACGTTTAAGCCCAGTACACCAAAATAGCATTACACAAATACGCGAACAAATTGATTTTGCCACCATACTATACACCAAAGGATTGTACAAGCAAAGTTTGCGATTGCTAGACAAAACCAAATTAGTGGCTGTTAACAAAGAACAGTATAACTTAGCGTACGAGATTATTGAACTGGAAAAAGTAATTGAATCTCAATACATTACCCGAAGCATGAACGACCGTGCAGACACTTTAGCAATTGAGGCAAAAAACATCAATCAAAAAAATGTAATTACCAGTAAACTTTCTAACCTTTCTTTGCAATTGTACAGTTGGTTTTTAAAGCACGGATATGCAAGAAACGACAACGACACGCATTTGGTTGAGCAATACTACAAAGATCGTATTCCAAAATATACTTTTTCTGAATTAGGTTTTACAGGAAAAATGTACTTGTATCAAGCCAATTTATGGCAAGGATTTATTACACAAGATTTTCTGTCTTGTTATCGAAATTCTCAAAAATTAGTACAATTGTTTCACGACCTACCTGACATGAAAAAACTTCATCCTGTTTTTTATTTAAAGGCAGTGAATTATTTATTAGAGTCGCTTTTTTACTTGCAGCGAAAAGATAAATTTCAGGAAACACTAAGTAGACTGACAAAAGAAATACGAGAAGAAAAAAAATTCTCTTCCGAAAACACACAAAACCTTTGTTTTTTATACTTATATCAACATAAAATTAACTCGTTCTACTTAACAGGAGAGTTTAACAAAGGTACCGAGTTTGTAAAAGAAGTGGTGGTAGAACTAAACAAAACAGACAAAAAAATAGATGCACACCACGTAATGCTATTTTACTACAAAATTGCCTGTATGTATTTTGGTGCCGGAGATTACAAAAACTGTATTGTTTATTTAAGTAAAATTATTAAAAATAAAGATTTAAAAATGAGAGAGGATTTGTTGTGCTACACACGTGTTCTAAATTTGGTGGCTCATTACGAATCTGGAGAAGATGAAAACATTGACGAGTTGATCAAATCAACCTATAAGTTTTTATTAAAAATGAACAACCTGTACGAGGTACAGAAAAAGATGATTAAATTTTTAAGAAACTTAAGCAACTTATACCCACATCAGCTACGAAAATCTTTTAACGAACTGTATCAAGAACTAAAAATATACGAAGATCATCCATACGAAAAACGCTCTTTTTTATACTTAGATATTTTGTCTTGGTTAGAAGCAAATATCAAAGGTGTACCCGTAGAAGATATTGTAAAACAAAAAATAAAACGACTGAATTGAAATACGAAAACGACTCTTACTACTTAATTAAATTACAGTACCTTGGCTTTCGTTTTCATGGCTGGCAAAAACAACCCAAGGTAAAAACTGTGCAAGGAACCTTAGAGAAAACATTGCGTTTTGTTTTTCAACATCACCATTTTAAGACATTGGCAGCTGGCCGAACGGATGCTATGGTATCTGCCCAAGAAACTCATTGTCACTTAACCACCAAAACCGCTTACGCAACAGACTGGCTACTAAGTCAACTAAATCAAAACTTACCCCAAGACATTCGTATATTAGACATTACTAAGGTCGATGCTACTTTTGACATTTTGCAACAAAATAAAGAAAAGGAATACCACTACTTGTTTTCTCACGGTGAAAGAAATCATCCTTTTTGTGCCAGCTTGATGACTGGAAAACATCAAGTACTAGACCTCCCGCTAATGCAGGAGGGAGCTAAATTGTTTGAGGGCATTCATAACTTTAAAAAATACACCGTACGCGCTAACAAAAACACCCAATTTACAAGAAGTGTAAAAACCTCGATAATTGAAGAAAACACCTTGTACAAAGCCAATTTTTTCCCAAAAAAAAGCTACCTATACAAAGTTACTGGCAATGGTTTTATGAGGTACCAAATTCGAATGATGATGGGACAATTATTCTTATTAGGAATGCATGAAATTTCTATAAAAGACCTTCAGCACTCTCTTAGCCATTTTGATGACGGAAAGCTACTTACCGAAATTGCTCCCGCAAGCGGATTGATACTTTACAAAAACAAGTTAAAAAATCATTCTTAATTTTTCTGAGTAATACCACCATCTCTGCCTACGTAAAAACACCTAATTTACTTAATTATCAATAAGTTAACCACACAAAGAAAGAATTGTTTGCTATTTTTGATGTTTTTAATTCTCAAATCTCATCAGGCAAAAACTTATGAAAAACAACAAACTTTACAAAGAATTTTTTCAAAGCGAAAAAACAGGAGGATTGTTATTGATTGTTTGCACATTAATCTCATTAATTATTTCCAACTCTGATTTAGGAGAAATGTACAACGAACTTTGGCAAATGAACATTGGAAAACTAAGCGTTACTCAATGGATCAACGACGGCTTGATGACCATTTTCTTTTTACTAATTGGATTAGAGTTAGAAAGAGAAATTTATCATGGAGAACTGTCTAACTTTAAAGATGCGTTACTTCCTATATTTGGTGCTTTGGGTGGAATTTTAGTTCCCGCAGGAATTTATCTATTTTTCAATTACGGCAGCTCTACACAGGTGGGTGCAGGAATCCCTATGGCAACAGATATTGCTTTTGCACTAGGAATATTATCTCTTTTAGGCAACAGGGTTCCTATGGGACTAAAGATATTTTTAACCGCGTTGGCTGTTATTGATGATTTGGGAGCAATTCTTATCGTTGCACTCTTTTATACCAAAACTATTTTATGGAACAACCTTTTGATTGCTTTAGCTATTTTTGGAGTTTTGCTACTGCTCAGTAAAAAGAGAGTTACCTCATTACGTGTGTATTTAGTAGGTGGAATTTTAATGTGGTATTTTATGCTAAATTCAGGAGTGCATGCAACAATTACAGGGGTTTTACTAGCCTTTGCAATTCCATACAAAGATGGTAGTAAAACCTCTACATCATATAAACTTCAACATTTTTTACATATTCCTGTAGCATTTATTGTACTGCCTATTTTTGCTTTGGCCAACACCTCTATTGTGTTAGGCAGTTCTATAAACAACATTTTTTCCGAAAACTATAGTTTAGGAATCTCTTTAGGATTATTAGCAGGAAAACCTATGGGGATTTTGCTGTTTGTGTTTTTGGCAGTAAGCATAGGTATCTGTACACTACCTAAAGATTTGTCATGGAAATCAATTACAGGTGTTGGTTTTTTAGGAGGAATAGGATTCACCATGTCCATTTTTATCACGCTACTTGCTTTTGAAGAACAAGAACTCATTAACAAAGCTAAGCTTGTAATCTTAATCACCTCACTAGTAGCAGGTTTGATAGGCTACTTTAGTTTAAAAAAGATTCTTATCAAACCAGAAGGAAAGAAAGAATTAATCCATCAATAACAATTGTAAATCAAATAATTAGTGTATCTTTGCCGTCCGATTACCAAAGAGGTAATTTGCATTATAATTATTTACAAAAATATTAGTATGTATTTAACACCAGAAAAAAAAGCTGAAATTTTCGAAAAGTACGGAAACTCAGCAACTGACACAGGATCTGCAGAAGGTCAAATTGCATTGTTCACTTACAGAATTGCTCACTTAACAGAGCACTTAAAAAAGAACAGAAAAGATTTTAACACACAACGTTCTTTGGTAAAAATGGTAGGAAAGCGTAGAGCTTTATTAGACTACTTAACTAAGACAGACATTTTGCGTTACCGTGCAATTGTAAAAGAATTAGGATTAAGAAAATAATTCAGAATATAAAGAGGCTTAATCGCCTCTTTTTTTTATTTTAGACACTTCACATAGGCACAGCATTCTGCTTGGCCATTTTGAAAAAAATCAGATTGAATTCTGAATCCATTGTAAACAAAAAGCCCAACAACAACACAACATTTTTTGTTTAACAATTTAGAGATTTAAATGATTAAACGTTTAAAAATTAAATGATTTGTCACAGCAAATTCTTTAATTATTACATTATTTAGTCGTTGAATTTCACTAAACTTTATTTTATGATACCAACGGTTTATACCGAATCAATTGAGCTAGCAAATGGTAAAACCATTACACTAGAAACAGGAAAATTAGCCAAACAAGCAGACGGTTCTGTTGTAGTAAAGTGTGGAAACACTATGTTATTAGCAACAGTTGTATCTAACAAAACAGCTGCTCCAGGTGTAGATTTTTTGCCTTTAACAGTAGATTACCGAGAAAAATTTGCTGCAGCTGGTCGTTTTCCAGGAGGTTTTTTTAAGAGAGAAGCTCGTCCTAGCGACCAAGAAATTTTAGTTATGCGTTTAATTGACCGTGTGTTACGCCCTATGTTTCCTAAGGACTACCATGCAGAAACGCAAATTATGATTCAACTAATGTCTTTAGACAAAGATGTAATGCCCGATTCTTTAGCAGGATTGGCAGCATCTGCATGTTTAGCCATTACAGACATCCCTTTTGAAGCTCCTATTTCTGAAGTAAGAGTTGCAAGAATTAACGGAGAATTTGTTATCAACCCAAGCCAGTCAGAGTTGGCCACTGCAGATATTGACATGATGATTGGTGCCTCTGCAGATTCTGTTGCTATGGTAGAGGGAGAAATGAATGAGATTTCTGAAGAGGAAATGACAGAAGCTATTCGTTTTGCTCATGAAGCCATTAAAGTACAATGTGCTGCACAAGTAGCATTGGCAGAAAAAGTAGGAAAAAAAGAGGTTCGTGACTACGAAAAAGAAGAAGAAAACGAAGCAATAGAAGCCAAAGTTAAAGAACTGGCCTACGATAAATGCTACGAAATAGCAAAAGCAGGAACGTCTAAACAAGAAAGAAGCGAACAGTTTGCTACAGTAAAAGAAAGCATTGTTGCAGAATATACAGAAGAAGAACTAGAAGAAGTAGGTGAATTTATTTCTAAGTACTTTAACAAAGTTCAAAAAGAAGCTGTACGTAATGTTGTTTTAGACGAAGGTTTACGTTTAGACGGACGTAAAACTACCGAAATTAGACCAATCTGGTGTGAGGTTGATTACCTACCTTCTGCTCATGGTTCTTCAATTTTTACTAGAGGAGAAACACAAGCATTGGCAACAGTAACTTTAGGTACTTCTAGAGAGGCTAATGTAATTGATAATCCATCACAAGAAGGAGAAGAAAACTTTTACCTACACTACAACTTTCCTCCATTTTCTACAGGAGAAGCAAGACCTTTAAGAGGAACCTCTCGTCGTGAAGTAGGACACGGAAACTTAGCACAAAGAGCATTAAAAGGAATGATTCCTTCGGATTGCCCCTACACAGTGCGTGTTGTATCAGAAGTTTTAGAATCTAACGGTTCTTCTTCTATGGCTACAGTTTGTGCAGGTACAATGGCTTTATTAGATGCTGGGGTACAAATGAAAAAGCCTGTTTCTGGTATTGCAATGGGATTGATTACCGATCAAGAATCTGGGAAATGGGCTGTACTATCTGATATCTTAGGTGATGAAGATCACTTAGGAGATATGGACTTTAAAGTAACAGGTACTGCAGATGGTATTACAGCTTGTCAAATGGACATTAAAATTAAAGGACTGTCTTACGAAATCCTAACACAAGCTTTATTACAAGCACGTGAGGGACGTTTGCATATTTTAAGCAAATTAACAGACACTATTGAAGCTCCAAGAACTGACGTTAAAGAACATGCTCCGAAAATGGTAACCAGAGTAATACCTAACGAATACATTGGACAATTGATTGGACCTGGAGGTAAAAACATTCAAGAATTACAAAAAGTAACCGAGACTACTATTGTAATTAACGAAGACCCTGTTACCGAAGAAGGAATTGTGGAAATTTTAGGAACTGGTGCAGAAGGAATTAATGCTGTATTAGCTAAGATTGATGCCATGCTATTTAAACCGGAAGTTGGAGAAACTTACGAAGTTAAAGTAATTAAAATGCTAGATTTTGGTGCAGTGGTAGAGTATACTGAAGCTCCAGGAAACGAAGTTTTATTGCACGTAAGCGAATTGGCTTGGGAACGCACAGAAAATGTTTCTGATGTTGTAAACATGGGAGATGTATTTAACGTTAAATACTTTGGTACAGATCCTAAAACACGTAAAGAAAAAGTTTCAAAAAAAGCCTTGTTACCAAAACCCGAAGGTTTTAAATCTAGACCTCCTAGAGACAACAACAAAGATGGCGGAGGACGTAGAGACAACAACCGTAGAAATGACAATAGAAAACCAAGAGAAGAAAAGAAAGCTGAATAGTCTTATTTTTTCCCTATAATAAACAAAAGCCGATTAGAAATTCTAATCGGCTTTTTACTTTGTAAAAAAAAGGAATACTAAAATAGTATTCCTTTTATAAAACTTAGATATTAATTTATTTAGCTTTGCTTAACCAAACTCCCATGTTTACTTCTGCATCAATAATTGATTTTAATTCAGAAATTTTAACACGTTTTTGTTCCATGGTATCTCTGTGGCGTATGGTTACTGAATTGTCTTCTTTAGTTTCGTAATCAACGGCAATACAGAAAGGTGTTCCATTTGCATCCTGACGACGATATCTACGACCAATGGCATCTTTTTCATCATAAGTTACGTTAAAATCAAACTTAAGTTGGTCAAAAATTTCTTTGGCAATTTCTGGCAATCCGTCTTTCTTTACCAATGGCAAGATAGCCGCTTTGTTTGGAGCAACTACTGCAGGTAATTTTAGCACTGTTCTTGTATTTCCGTCTTCTAATTCTTCTTCTTGCAGTGCATTAGAAAAAACAGCCAAGAACAAACGGTCTAAACCTACAGAAGTCTCTACCACATAAGGCACATAACTTTTATTGATTTCATTATCAAAATACTGTAATTTTTTACCTGAATATTCTTCATGTGCTTTTAAGTCAAAGTCTGTACGAGAGTGTATTCCTTCTAATTCTTTGAACCCAAACGGAAATTTGAATTCGATATCTGCAGCTGCATCGGCATAATGAGCCAACTTATCATGGTCGTGGAAACGGTAATTTTCCATTCCTAAACCTAAAGACAAATGCCATTTTAAACGTGATTCTTTCCAGGTCTCATACCATTCTTTTTGCGTACCAGGACGAACAAAAAACTGCATTTCCATCTGCTCGAACTCTCTTTGACGGAAAATAAATTGACGTGCCACAATCTCGTTACGGAACGCTTTTCCTGTTTGTGCAATTCCAAAAGGAATTTTCATTCTTCCTGTTTTTTGCACATTCAAAAAGTTTACAAAAATACCTTGTGCAGTTTCTGGTCTTAAATACAAATCGGTTGCATGTTCTGCTGAAGCTCCTAGTTTTGTTCCAAACATTAAATTGAACTGCTTTACATCTGTCCAGTTTTTAGAACCTGACAAAGGACATGCAATCCCCAATTCTTCTATCTGAGCTTTTACATCTGCTAAGTCTTCTGCTTCTAAAGATTTTCCCATACGGGTTAAAATCTCTTCTTTTTTAGCTCTGTAATCTAAAACTCTAGGGTTTGTGCTTAAAAATTGTGCTTCATCAAAAGCATCACCAAAACGCTTTGCTGCCTTTTTTACTTCCTTTTGAACCTTGTCTTCAAACTTTTCTGCAAAATCTTCTATCAGCACATCTGCTCTATATCGCTTTTTAGAATCTTTGTTGTCTATTAAAGGATCGTTAAAAGCATCTACGTGGCCAGAAGCTTTCCAGGTAGTGGGATGCATAAAAATTGCAGCATCCAAACCTACAATATTATCGTGCATTTGCACCATGGCTTTCCACCAATATTCGCGCAAGTTTTTTTTAAGTTCTACTCCGTTTTGTGCATAATCGTATACTGCACTTAATCCATCATAAATCTCACTTGACTGAAATACATATCCGTATTCTTTGGCGTGAGACAATACTTTTTTAAATTGATCTTCTTGATTTGCCATTCCGCAAAAATATAAAAGCTTTTGTTAATATGTTACAACTATTTGGTATTAAAAATTTTACTGTCAAGAATTGATAATCAGCAATTACTTCTCTTTGGTTAAAGCATTAAAAAACGCCTAAAAAACTATTTTTTAACTCAAAAGATTCGTTGGCCAGCAAACCATCTGCACTGTAAAATTCTAACGTATAGATTCCTTTTTCTAAAGCAACGTTGTCTAAAGAAATGACATCGGTTACTGGCATCGTATTTCCGTTTAAGATTAAACGTGTTCCATCGGTAAATTTTTTATTCACTCCATTAAACAAAAAATCTCCTCTTGTTTTTAACACCAACCCCTCTTCATTTTTTAGAACATAGTAAATATCACACTCAACATCCTTTAGTGCTTTGTTGTTCAACACGTTATACACTACTTGAATTCCGTTGGCTTTTTTGTATTTTTTGGTTTCTTTTACCTCGCCAGATTCTTTTTGTTGCACTGCAAACACTTCTACATCTGCAATCTGCACTTTAGTTGCTTCGGATAGTTGAAGTTGTAATCTTTTACTCTGCAATTTCTCTGTGTTTAATTCTGATTTGGTTACAGCAATAGTTACCATTAAACTGTCGTTTAACGTTTTAATAGAATCTAAGCTACGAAATAACATTCTGTTGGTTAACTTTACTTCTAGCAAAGTGTTTTTTGCTTTTTGCAACTCTTTAAAACTGGTTGTTTTAGAATTTTCAAGTTGCTTTTTTAGAGCCAACACATCTTCTTTAGACTTTTTTAATTGATTTCGGATGCTTTCTAATTTGTCATTTGCTTCCTTAAAATCTTGAGTGATGGCTATATTTTTTTGCTGACTTGTGTTTAAATCTTCTATCGCCAAATCAAATTCGGTTTGTAACGCTTGCTTTTGTTGCAATAAATCTTGTTTATAAGCTTCGTTCTCTTGTGTTACTGATGACATGTAATACCACATTCCGCCTATAACCAGCAGTAAAACAACAATTAATACAATTTTTAAGTTTTTCATAAGTTGAAATATTTTATTGGATAGAATCCAGTCTAAAAATATTGTTTATTTTTAAAATAAAAGCTATGATTCTACTGAAAGATATCATCTATTTGTTCTTTCCCAATAGATGTTTGCATTGCAAAAAAATTATTCTACCTAAACAAAATTATCTGTGTTTGGACTGCAGCTTAAATATAGAACAGGTAGAGTTTTTATCTTACACAAACAATAACGTACAACAAAAATTTAGAGGGAGAATTGCTATAGAACAAGCTATCGCATTATTTGTGTATCAAAAAAACAGTCCTGCACAAACACTCTTAAGAACGTTAAAGTACAAAGGTATAGAGAAAATAGGTGAATATGCAGCACACTCAATTTTGCCTAAATTAGCAAACAGTTCCTTTTTTTATGGTATAGATGCTGTTGTTCCTATTCCGCTACACCCTAAAAAAGAACAAAAGCGAGGTTACAACCAAATAGCTTTGTTTGGCACAACATTGGCTAACTATTTTAAGGTTGATTTTATTAAAGACGGCCTTATAAAAATTGACAACAACAAATCGCAAACTACAAACACTAAAGACGAACGCTTTTATAACGTACAAAATGCCTATAAAATTAATCCCAAATACACCTTTGATCATCAACATATTGTTTTGGTTGACGATGTCATCACTACAGGAGCAACCTTAACCGCTTGTTGCCAAGTACTAAAAAAAGCATTTAACGTAAAAATCTCGGTGATTACCATTGCCTGCGTACCTTAATTATGGTAAAAAATCTGTTTCTTTGTAACCAAATTATGATCAAAAAAATCTTCATCATCAGCTTATGTATACTTGCGTTTAGACTGGCAAGTTGTGCAAGAATAGGAAGTCCGGACGGAGGTCCTAAAGACAGTATTCCTCCTGTAATGGCTTTGGCCAAACCACAAAACAAAACCACCTTGTTTAAAGCAAAAAAAGTAACCATTCTTTTTGATGAATACATTCGCTTTAACAACCTAAGTCAACAATTAATTATTTCTCCTCCGATGGAGAAAAAACCCGAAATAAAACCTTTGTCAGATGCTTCTAAAAAAATTACCATTGAATTTTTAGAGAAATTAAAGCCCAACACCACTTATACCATAAATTTTGGAAATAGCATTGTTGACAACAATGAGAAAAATGAATTGGGTAGATTTTCTTACGTATTTTCTACCGGAGAATTGCTAGACTCTCTAAGTGTTAATGGTTTTATTTTTGACCCTTTGGCGGAAAAAGATGTCGAAGAAATTAGTGTAATGGGGTATAAAAACGCACACGATTCCCTAGTAGGAAACTATACTCCAGACTATTTAACCAATTCTTTAAAAAGTAATTTTTACAGCTTAGAAAATTTATCAGAAGCTACTTATACCTTAATTGCATTAGAAGATAAAAACAACAACTACAAATACGATAAAGGTTTAGAAAGAATTGGTTTTTTAAACGATTCTATTTACCTAAACAAACCTATTGACTCTTTAGATTTTATCTTATTTAAGGAGGCTAAAGATTTTAAAATTTTTAGACCAAGTCAAACCAAAGGAAATCAAATTATATTGGGTTACAACGGAACAAAAGAACCCACATTGCAGCTAGAAGGCATCAAAAAAGACAACTATTTTATCAGCAAGGAAAAAGCACAAGACTCCTTATACATTTGGTTTAAAGAAATCCCTCAGGATACCGTTCATTTATATGTTGATTTGGACACTTTAAAAGAACATTACAAATTATTACCTAGAAAATTAGCCATGGACTCTATTGCTATTTCTAGCAACATTGGAGGAACCTTACATCCTAGAGACACCTTTGCTATTAAAACAACGGTACCAGTAGCAGCCATTTTAAACGACAGTATTTCGTTATTAGAAAACGATTCGATACCTGTAGATTTTAAGTTGATCTCTAACCCAAAAGAGCATTTGCTTCAGCTTGATTTTGAGCGTAAAAACAACACATTTTACGCATTAAAATTAAAAGAATATGCTTTGGTAGACTTTTTAGGATTTCATAGTTATCCAAAAAACTTTACTTTTAACATCACCAACCCAGAAGAATACGGAGAAATTGTACTCCACATTAACAATCCTAAAAAAATCAATTTAATCGTTGAGCTTAGAGACGCTAAGAAAAATAAAATTAGTCAATGTATTTCTGATTCTGGTGCTCTACGTTTTAAGGATCTAATTCCCGAAAAATACACTGTTCGAATTATTAAAGACCTTAACAACAACAAGCAATATGATAACGGAAATTTTGCTTTAAAAATTCAACCCGAAGAAGTCATTAACATCGAAAAAGTTCTTACACTAAGAGCCAATTCTGAAATTAATGAAAACATAACTATTGAATAGAAAATCACAAAAAAAAACGAGCAACTGCTCGTTTTTTTAAAATTATTTAATTTTATACTAACTTTCTTAACGCTAAAATAGCTCCCAAATGAATTCCTTCATGAAAAGTGTTAAAATCAATTGCTCTTTCTACATTGTTTAAACATACGCCTACACTGGTGGTATATTCTGTATAATTCTCAAAAATCCCTTTTTGATAATCCGCTGCTAATTCATCAGCAAAAGACACAAATAAATCTAAAATCTGTTGCCATTCCTCGGCATTTATTACATGTCCGTTTGGTGCAGTTCCTTTTCTGTACCTATTTACCATTTCATCAGAAATAGGCAATAACAGTCCAGACATTTTATAACACAACAAATAAGGAGTTACAACCAAATGTGCAATATTCCACCCTATGTTGTTATTAAATCCTTGGGGAATTGTATTGATTTGCTCTAGAGTATAACCTTCTATAACTTTTAACATCAAGGCTCTTCCTTTTTTCAATCCGTCTATTTGATTGGCAATTTCCATTCGTTTATTTTTTTATTTTTGACTCCCTAAAGATAGAAAGACTCATCACTTATGAAAAAAATTTACCATTTAAAAACCTGTGATACTTGTAAAAGAATTTTAGGACAACTGAACCTAAATGGATTTGAGTTGCAAGAAATAAAAAGCAATCCTGTTACAGAATTGCAATTGGCAGAAATGTATGCCTTTACAAACTCTTACGAAGCCTTATTTAACAAAAGAGCTCGTTTGTATAAAGAGCAGGGCTTAAAAGAAAAAAATCTAAGAGAAGAGGATTACAAAAACTATATTTTATCTGAATATACTTTTTTAAAACGTCCTGTAGCCATTGTTGATGATGAAATCTTTGTAGGAAATAGTAAAAAAGTAGTTGAAGCTTTGGTTGCTAAAACAACATAAAAAAAGGTCTCGAATTTTCGAGACCTTGTTCTTTATTTTTTATTATATAACATCGGATTTAGTTCCTCATCGTTGTACATTTTCATTTGCTTATAAACTTTCATGTATTTGTCACCATTTTCTATATCGGCAATTAAATCGTTTATGGCTGTAGACAAATCTACACGTTGTTCTAAAAGAATGTCTAATTTTTTCTGACAAGCTGCTTTGTGGCTTTCAGAAGCAGTGGGTCTGTTTACTTCTTCTGCCATATGATAAATTTTTAAAGCTAAAATAGACAGTCTATCAATAGCCCAAGCAGGGCTTTCAGAATTAATTTTAGCATTTTCTTTAGGTTGCACCTCTGCATATTTTTGCAAAAAATAACTATCAATATACTCTACCATATCCGTACGGTCTTGGTTAGATGTATCAATTTTTCTTTTTAAGGCCAAAGCCTCTATAGGATCTATTTCTGGCAAACGTATAATGTCTTCATAGTGCCATTGCACGGTATCAATCCAGCACTTTCTATACAGCAAATGCTCTAAACTAGCCGCATCGTATACATTTTCAAATGGCTGATTGACATCATCAACTATATGATATTTTGCAATAACAGCATCAAATATCTTGTTAAAATCTTCCGCTTTTAAACTCATCTTAATTGTATTTTCTATCGATTAACAAAAGTAGTCTTTCTTCGTACATTTCTTTTCCGCTCCAATTATACTCCTTTTTTATCATTTTTAAGAAAGTTAATGCTTCTTTTTCAGACTCCATTGTATTTAACTGAGAAACAACACGGTTAAAATCTTCTTGACTGTTATCAAACAAATACTTAACAAAGGCTATTCTGTCATTTAAATCTATTTGCAATCCCTTTTTATGCATCACGCTATCGTTTAACGATTTTTTTGGAGTGATTCTTTGTGCGTTTTCAAATAAATTAGTGGTCATGTCTAACGAGACATTGGTTCCTAATTCTTTTTCTAAAGAAGCTTGTAAATTATAAGGTTCCTCTACAAACTCTGTAGTTTCTTTTACCACTTGGCTCTCCTCGGTAACTTCTGTTAAACTAGTTGCTGGTTCTGGTTGTTTTTCCTGCTCTACCGTTTCGACTTGTGGTACAGGTTCGTTTACAGGTTTTTTTTCTATTTCGACAGCTGTTGTTGTAACCTCAACGGTTTCTTCTTCTACCCAATTTTGTAATTCTTGAAGAGATTCCTTTTTCTCTTCCTGTGCTACTATTTCACTCTCTTGAGGTTCTGATGTTTCTGTTTTACCAAAAGTTTCATCAACCAGTTCTGTAACTGTTTTATTGTTTTGTGGTGTTTCTTTTACGTATGTTTCTATAAAAGACAAAACGGCTAATTGCTCGTATATTTTTTGTGCTTTTGCTGTTAAAACCTTTACATCGTCTCCTTTTTTCATTTTTAGAATACTATGAGCTAAACTCATCAATTCTGCTTCTAATTTTTTCTGCATAGGTACTTAACTAAATTTAGGTTAGAGAGTAAGATTTTTATTTGATAAATTTGTGCCACTTATCTTATTGCAACACTAAAGACAAGTAAAAATTAACTCAGATAAAAGTACAAAATGTTTCTTGAAAACACTTTAAATAACGAACAATTTGGATGGATCGAAGTGATTTGTGGATCGATGTTTTCGGGAAAAACCGAAGAGTTAATTCGCAGATTAAAACGTGCACAAATTGCCCAGCAACGTATTGAAATATTTAAACCTGCCATAGACACCCGTTACGATGAGGAAGATGTGGTTTCTCACGACAAAAACAACATTCGCTCTACACCTGTTCCTGCTGCAGCCAACATTCGATTGCTTGCCAACGATGTAGATGTGGTTGGGATAGACGAAGCACAATTTTTTGATGACGAAATCGTTAATGTTTGTAATGATTTGGCCAACAAAGGAATTAGAGTGATTGTTGCTGGCTTGGACATGGATTTTAAAGGACAGCCTTTTGGCCCGATGCCCAATTTAATGGCCACAGCAGAATATGTAACCAAAGTTCATGCTATCTGTGCAAAAACAGGAAGTTTGGCACATTACAGTCACCGAAAATCAACAGAAGACAAACAAGTAATGTTAGGAGAAAACGAAGCCTATGAACCGCTGAGCAGAGCCGCTTACTTTGAGGCCATTAAAAAAAATGGAAATGGAAAATAACCACGTTACGCAATTAGAAATCAACTTATCTGCATTAAAACACAATTATCATTATTTAAAAAATAAAACGCAACAAGGAACCAAAACATTAGCAGTTGTAAAAGCTTTTGCTTATGGACTAGAGGCTGAAACCATTGCATTAGAGTTAGAAAAAGAAGGTGTTGATTATTTTGGAGTCGCTTATGCAGATGAAGGAATTCGATTGCGAAAAAAAGGAATTAAAACTCCTATTTTAGTATTGCACGCACAACCTAGCAATTATGCTTTGTTACATCAATATCATTTAGAACCTAATTTGTATTCTTTGCATACACTAAGATCTTTCTTGGCTTTTGCTCAACAAGAAAACCTTAGAGAATACCCAGTTCACTTTAAGTTCAACTCTGGATTGAACCGTTTGGGTTTTGATCCAGAAGAAGTAAGCGATATTGTTGCGTTGGTAACTAACAACTCTCACATCAGATTAACGTCCGTATTTTCTCATATTGCAGCCAGTGAAGATTTAAATGAAAAGGAGTTTACAGAAAATCAGATAGACAAGTTCAACGGAATAGTTAGGCAACTACGCTCTGAACTAAAACATCACTTTGTGGTACATATGAGCAATACTTCGGGAGTAATTAATTACCCAAATGCACATTTTGATATGGTTCGTTTAGGAATTGGCTTGTATGGGTTTGGAAATGATGAAGAAGAAACCCAACAACTAGAAAATGTTGCTGTATTAAAATCGGTAGTTTCTCAAATCAGAACCGTAAAAGCAGGAGAAAGCATTAGCTACAACCGAGCTTTGATTACAAACAAAGAAGAAAAAATTGCCGTGATCCCTTTAGGACATGCCGACGGGTTTTCCAGGCCTATGGGTTGTGGCAACGGCTATGTAACCATTAACGGACAAAAAGCATATACTGCCGGAAATGTATGTATGGACATGATTTTGGTAAATGTAACAAATATTGATTGCCAAGAAGGAGACCCAGTTGTGATTTTTGACAACCAACAAACCGTAGAAGAATTTGCGACTATTTGCAATACCATATCTTATGAAATATTGACAGCGATTTCTCAACGCATTAAAAGAAGTTTTGTAAAAACACCTCATTCTGTTTTATGAAAAAACTAATCAACGATTTTAAAACCTTTTTAATGAAAGGTGATATTGTAAGCCTTTCTACCGCTGTTATTATTGGGGGTGCTTTTAAAACCATTGTTAGTTCGTTTGCTCAAGATATCTTAATGCCAATTATAGGACTATTTTTAGCTGATAAAAGCATTAGCAACCTATTTGTGGTACTGGGTAAAGGACGTTACGAAACCTTGGCTGAAGCCAAAAAAGCCAATGCAATTGTATTGACTTACGGAAATTTCATTCAGGCTGTTACTGATTTTATCATCATCGGTTTTGTGATTTTTTTGTTTTTAAAAGCTTACGAAAAAATCAAAAAGAAAGAAGAACCCAAGGCAAAAGGACCGTCGCAAGAACAGTTGTTAACAGAAATCAGAGATTTGTTAGCTCAACAAAAAGAGCAATAAATCTTTTATCTTTTCAGACATCGGATTAAAAAAGTAAATTTGTCACTTTAAAAATAACAAAATCAACATGTACAGAAGTCACACCAACGGAGAATTAAGAATGGAAAACGCTGGCCAAGAAGTAACATTGGCTGGATGGGTGCAAAAATCAAGAGATAAAAGATTTATGATTTGGGTAGATTTACGTGATCGCTATGGAATTACACAATTGATTTTTGATGAAGAAAGAACAGAAGCTTCTGTAATTGAAAAAGCAAAAACGTTAGGTCGTGAATTCGTAATTCAGGTAAAGGGAACTGTAATTGAGCGTGAAGCTAAAAATAAGAACATTCCTACCGGGGATATTGAGCTACTTGTACACGAGCTAGAGATACTAAACGAGGCTAGCCTCCCTCCTTTTACGATTGAAGATGAAACTGACGGAGGTGAAGACATCCGAATGAAATACCGTTATTTAGACATTCGTAGAAATCCGGTTAAAAACAACTTGATTTTCCGTCATAAAGTAACACAAGAGGTAAGAAACTACTTATCTAACCAAGATTTTATTGAAGTAGAAACTCCTTATTTAATTAAATCTACTCCAGAGGGAGCTCGTGATTTTATTGTTCCATCGAGAATGAACCAAGGAGAATTTTATGCTTTACCACAATCACCTCAAACTTTTAAACAGTTGTTAATGGTGGGGGGAATGGATAAATACTTTCAAATTGTAAAGTGTTTTCGTGATGAGGATTTACGTGCCGATCGTCAACCAGAATTTACTCAGATTGACTGTGAATTGGCTTTTATAGAGCAAGAAGATATTTTAAGAATTTTTGAAGGAATGACTCGTCATTTGTTAGAGAAAATCAATAATGTAAAAGTGGGGAGTTTCCCTAGAATGACTTTTGAGCATGCCATGAAAACCTACGGAAACGACAAACCAGACATCCGTTTTGGAATGGAGTTCGGTGAGTTGAACGCTGTTGCACAACACAAAGAATTCAAGGTATTCAACTCTGCTGAATTGGTGGTGGGAATTGCAGTACCAGGAGGAGCTAGTTATACTCGTAAAGAAATTGACAAGTTGATTGACTGGGTAAAACGTCCACAAGTTGGAGCTTTAGGAATGGTGTATGTTAAATGCAATGAAGACGGTTCTTACAAATCATCAGTAGACAAATTCTACGATCAAGAGGATTTAGCTGCTTGGGCAGAAGCTACAGGAGCTAAAGCAGGGGATTTAATTTGTGTATTATCTGGACCAGCAAATAAAACAAGAGCTCAATTATCTGCCTTACGTATGGAATTAGCAGAGCGTTTGGGATTAAGAAAATCGGATGAATTTGCTCCTTTATGGGTAGTTGACTTCCCATTATTAGAGTGGGACGAAGATACAGAAAGATACCATGCAATGCACCATCCGTTTACAAGCCCAAAAACAGAAGATATTGCCTTATTAGACTCAGAACCAGGAAAGGTAAGAGCCAACGCTTACGACTTGGTATTGAACGGAAACGAAATTGGAGGAGGATCGATTAGGATTCATGACAAAGAAGTACAAGCGCTAATGTTTAAACACTTAGGATTTAGCGAAGAAGAAGCAAAAGAACAGTTTGGTTTCTTAATGAATGCATTTGAATACGGGGCTCCACCACACGGAGGTTTAGCCTTTGGTTTGGATAGATTGGTTGCTATCTTAGGAGGACAAGAAACCATTCGTGATTTTATTGCTTTCCCAAAAAACAATTCGGGTAGAGACGTTATGATCAATGCACCTGCTGCAGTAGCCAACGAAGTTCTGGAAGAGTTGAGCATTGCAAGTAAGCCATCTGAAGATTAATTTTGAAGTAAATTGCAAACTTGTTACATTTACTATGTAACCCAAAAAGAGAGAATATGTTATCGGAAACTATAGAAAACGCATTAAATAAGCAGATTAAATTAGAAGCCAATGCTTGTATGAGATATTTAGCCATGGCAACTTGGGCCGAAGTAATTGGTTACAACGGAGTAGCAGGATTTTTTTACAAACAATCGGATGAAGAAAGAATTCATATGCTTAAACTGGTGAAATTTGTAAACGAACGAGGAGGAACTGCAGAAATTCCTAGCTTGGAAGCTCCAAAAAGCACTTACAAAGATTTGCACGAATTGTTTGGCAACTTTTTAGAAAGTGAAGAAGCCGTTACCGAAAGCATCAACCACTTGGTCTTTCAAACTTTGGAAGAAAAAAACTACACTGTGCACAACTTTTTGCAATGGTACGTTGCAGAACAAGCAGAAGAGGAAGCATTGGCCAGAACTATTCTGGATAAATTAAAAATTATTGGAGACGACAAAAGTGGAACTTATTTGTTTGATAAAGACATTGAAGGTATTGTGGCTCAAACTGAACTAAACGAAGCTCAAGAATAATTATTTAGATTAGATTAAAATAAAAAGTTTATATTTGCACTGATTATCAAAAACATAAATCAGTGCATTTTTTATTAAACAAACTTTCTATTACAGAGCAAACACAAGTAACTACTAGTGCTTGTACTGGTTATTCTTGTATGGGTAAAAAGAAAAAATGTTGCAAAAAATATAAAAAGAAAGGAAAATCACACTGTAAAAAGTGTCCTATACAGGCTTAAATCCTTTTATATTTTAAAGCAGAAATCCTACTTTTGCCATCTAAACTAACTGCTTTATGCCACATAGAAAAAGAAGTCTATTTAACCAATTTCTAATCTGGAAGTACAAGCATATCTCGCCAGAGAATTTTGTATATATTATTAGTGTTTTAGTTGGATTTTTGGCCGGAATTGGAGCGGTTACTCTTAAAAACCTTACTCACTTTATTTTTGAGTTTTTAAGAACAGGATTCATTAAAGAAATCCATATGGGATTTTATTTCGTATTTCCAATCATTGGTCTATGTCTAACTTTACTGGTCATAAAGTTTGTGATTAGAAAAAAGATTGGGCATGGTATTCCATCAACCCTTTATGCTATTTCTAAGCGAGAATCTATTATGTATAGATACCAAATGTGGGCTTCTATTTTAACCGCCCCGCTAACCGTGGGGTTTGGAGGTTCTGTGGGATTGGAAGGCCCGACCGTAGCAACGGGTTCTGCTTTGGGCTCTAACTTTGCAAGATTGTTTCACTTAGATCAAAGAACAAGAACACTTTTGGTAGGTTGTGCTGCTGCAGGTGCAATGTCTTCTATCTTTAAAGCTCCAATTGCAGCCATTGTTTTTGCGGTAGAAATTTTTAGTTTAGAACTTACGCTAGCCTCTATGGTTCCATTGCTGTTGGCTTCTATTTCGGCAGTTATAACTTCTTATTTCTTTTTAGGAGGAGAAGTTTTATTACACTTTGAGATTCAGGATAAATTTCAGTTAGAAGACATTGCTTTCTACATTTTTCTGGGAATTATATGTTCCCTAACCTCAATTTACTTTACTAAGGTGTACTTTTGGACTCACGATTTTTTTAAAAAAATTGAGAATCCATGGTACAAACTCCTTTTAGGGGGTGGATTAATTGGAATTATTGTTTATTTCATTCCTCCTCTTTTTGGAGAAGGTTTTGAAACTATTAATGGTGTTCTTCGTGGGGATGCTTCTACCATACTTAAAAACAATATTTTTCACTCTAAAGCAGACTCTATACTTATGATAGTTGGCTTATTGGTAGGACTTATTATTTTTAAGGTGATAGCCATGGCTCTTACCTTTGGGGCTGGTGGTATTGGAGGTGTTTTTGCTCCTACTCTTTTTATTGGTAGTGTTACGGGTTATGTGGTAGCAACGGTTGTAAACTATTCTAAAATTGTTTCGCACACAGTTTCTCAAAGTAATTTTGCTATGGTAGGTATGGCTGGTTTAATGGCAGGAGTGTTGCATGCTCCGCTAACAGCAATCTTTTTAATTGCTGAAATTACAGGAGGTTACGAATTATTTATCCCGTTAATGATTGTTGCAGCCATTTCATTTTTGGTTACCAAAAACTTTATTCCTCACAATATTTACGCTGCAGAATTGGCCAAAAAAGGACAGCTTATTACACACGACAAAGACAAAAATGTACTAATGATGATGGATATAGATAAAGTTATTGAGACTGATTTTATTTCTACCACTCCTAAAATGACTTTGGGCGAACTGGTTCAAAAAGCGGTCGTTAAATCTAAAAGAAATAATTTTCCTGTAGTAAATAAAGACAATCAACTTATTGGTGTTTTGCATATGGATGATATAAGACCGATTATGTTTAACACAGAGCTGTACGACTCTACTTTTGTTTCTGATTTAATGACCAGTCCACGAGATATTATTGACTACGATCAAGATTCTATGGAAGTCATTATGGAAAAATTTAAAATTACCTCTGCCTGGAACTTACCTATTATAAAAGAAGGCAAATATCTTGGTTTTATTTCTAAATCGCGATTATTAAACGCCTACAGGAGAAAATTAATTATGGCTAGCGATTCTTTTTCTTAAAACTTGTTTTCTATATGTCTGGTGCTCGAATCCCTTCGAGTACCTATCATAACCTAGCGTATTTATGCGAAAAATTTCCTTCTTTAGTGCTCTCCCAAATTTTGGGACTTTTGAGTACCAACCATAAATTGCGTATATACGCAAAAGACTCTCAATGACTATCACAAGTTTTTATATCTTTAAAGAAAAAACTATGTCAGAGAAATATAAGGTTATAGACAGCTCTATGCCTACCTTTATTACTTGCTCTTTTACCCAGTGGGCAGATATCTTAACAAGACCAAATTATACATCTATATTAGATGAATCTTTACAGTTTTGTATCAATGAAAAGGGATTAAGGATTCACTACTATGTATACATGACAAATCATATTCATTTGATAGCTACCTCTGCTAAAAACAAACTTCAAGAAATAGTTAGAGATTTTAAAAGATATACCAACAAAATGTTGATTCAAGCAATTGAAGATATTGGTGAAAGTAGAAGAGAATGGCTACTAGCAAAGTTCAAATACGAAGCTAATAGAACCAAAAGAGCCAATCAATATAAAGTATGGAAAGATGGTTTTCATCCTGTTATTTTAGATACTGCTAAGAAATTAGAACAACGAATCCACTACATACATGCAAATCCTGTGGATGAAGGTTTTGTATCTAGACCTGAATATTGGAAGAATAGTAGTTATAATTTTTATGCGGAAGAGCTGAATTACGATGGTGGTTTAGAACTTACTAATTTATTTGAATAATGAGTATGTATCGTACATACGATGTGGATGGTATAGGTACTCGAAAAGATTCGAGCACCAGAGTGGTAATTCTTTTAGTCATTCAGGAGGTAGAGCTGTTATCAATGGAGGATTGGAAGATTTGTTTACCTCACCATTTTAAGATTCATGATGAATAATTTAGTTTATAGTTTTTTATATTCTGAGAAAAAAGATTTAGATTTTTCTATTATTGAAAAAGAGAGAGGCATTGTTTTACCTCTCTCTTATAAAATTTTTTTGAATAAATATAAGGTTGGAGATGAAAGTCTTAATAAGCAGAGTTATTTAGATGAAGATATTGGATTTAAATTACCTCTGGTTAGTTATCAATACAAACAAAATGAATTTCTATTGGAATTAGATTCATTTTTATCGTTAGAAACAGCTCTAGATGATAGACCTTATGACGACCCTGTTTTAGGTGATGATGGTTTAAATTTAATTAGAATTGCATATTCTTCTTTTCCTTCAGGAGGAGGAGTTTATCTAGGATTAAATCGAGATAATTTTGGTTTTATTTATAGAGTAGACTGGGATGGAGATGAAAATACTACTGCTATAAAAATTTCAAATGATTTGTTTCAGTTCTTGTCGATTTTAGAGCCTGTTATAATAGATGATAATTTAGATTATACTAATTTTTATAAAAATTGGGGAGAAGATTTTTGGAGGAAAAAAGAGGTTTAATAGCTGAACCATCCTTCAAAGTTGTGGTATCATAGGTTTTATAGGAGAAACAATGTAAAGGATATATTTATAAAATTAGATTAAGAACTACTACATCAGAAGACTGGCAATATTTAAAAATTACCAACCCATAACAATACAATTAAAGACTTTATACCATGAAAAAGATATTATTTATAATAGGATCTCTATTTTTTTTACTTGCTAGCTTTAACAAAGCAAGTGATGATTGCGATTTAGTACTAAAAAAGGTTATTGATGAACTTAATAATCATCCAAAACTAGCAGAGGCTGTAAAAGAAAATCCAAAGTTGGTTGATGCGTGGAAGAAGCTAGACGATTTAGGAGCAGATAATGCTTTAAAGAATGATCCAAAGGTTCTAGATTATGTCAATAGTGGTAGAAAAAATGAAATAAACTTAGATGTAGAAGAAGTTTTAGGAGGACATTCGAAATTTAGACATGGATCTCATTTAACATATAATGACATGAAATTGAGGGTTTTAAATAAACATCCTGATTTTCCTCAATCACGATCTGCACTAAAGTTTGATTCGGATGCTGTTCATCAAGATGCTGTAAATAAAGCATTTAAACATCATAAGTCAAGTATAGAATCTCACTTTAGCTCTAGTGATGATTATTTAACTTTGGAATACGATTATGGAAGTAAAGTAGGGTCTGGTTATACAAATACAGGATCGAGAAACAATCCAGTCGCAGAGCATGTCGAGAGTAATAAAGTTGTAATTGCATTAAAAAGAGATAGTACTAATCCAGACGGTTATATTTTAGACTCTGCATATCCGTCTTTAAATTAAAATTTATGAATTTATTAGAGACTAAACTCAAAAGTGTTTTATCTCAGTTTTTTAGAGATCAATATTATTCTCAAGCTGTTAAAGAGTTAAGAAAATCTTTAAGTAATCAATCTTCCTACGCTGAACATTGGGAGCAAATTGTAAGAATGATTTTAGCTAAAGAGCTTTCCAATCCTTTGGATTTTGTTCATAATATTGCAAACCAAGTTTTGGATGATAATAGTGATGATGAGGCTTATAAATGGCTTAACTTGATGCTAATTAATTCACTAGGTTCTGAAAACTCTATGATAATTGAATATTAGTAAAAACCTGATGGCTCGGATTTGCAATCCAAGTCTATAGTATAATACATAACAAGAAATGTCAACTATTGAGTAGTTGGCATTTTTTATTACTTTTAGAAAAATGCTATGCCTTCCAGATACAAAGCTATAGAAAAGGATACGGGATATTTTATAACAATTACCCCAGATGGGTCAAGTACTACATATACGAGGCCTGGTTTAGTTCCGATGTTTTCACCTGCAGATCTTAGAGGTTTTTTAGATATGGTAAAGTATGCAGCAGAAGACGGCAACGATACTCATAGTGTTTATGGAATTGTGGTTACAGAAAAAGGGAATTATATGTTTACGTTTACGGGTACTGATGCAGATATAACTCATAACAATTCGCTATTAGCGAGTCATTTTCCTGACAAGGCTGCTCTAGATACCCGGAATGCGGAAATGAAAGATTTGAGTTATGGGCAAGTTAAACCTGATGGAGAAGGTGGAGATACTACCACACAAACAAGCACCACAAATAACACGGAAACAAATGTAACTGAGTATACAGATGAAGATGGTAACAAACTCCTCTCTCGTGCTCGAATTATTTCGAGTACAGAGGGGGGTGTTTGCCTTTGTTTTAATTGTGTAAGAACTCGGATTGCAAACAAGGAGGAGGAGTAGATGAAGGATTGATACAAATGAATAAAGTAACAGCTGTTTATGAAGAAGTATCACCAGGAACATTTGAATTGCTAACAATGTATCCAAACAAATAATGCATGGAAGTACCAAATTTAAAAATCTTATTTAGGTCTATATTGCCCTTTAAACAATTAGGCTTTGGAGTTGATAAATGTTTTGAAAAAATAAGTAAAAGGAATGAAACATTCAATGTAGGTGATTTAAAGAAAGAGATAGACCATATTCAAAACAATAAACAATATAATTTGGTTGCTTTGGCTTTAGAAACAGGGTTAATTACTTATAAAGAAAAGCCAAAATTGGATGTGGATAATTTGCTAATACGTGTAGGTAACTTGTACAGAGGTAGTTATTTAGGTTCTACATTTAATATTTCAGAACCTGAAAGGAACCTTTTCTCTGAAGTAATCAGAAGTATCAATTTAGAAGACTTTGAAGATATTCATGCATTGGTTGATTATGAATACTTTGATTTTCTTAGGTTTGATACCAAAGTTATATTGAAAGAGTGTTTTGGCGAGGATGTATACGATAATGAAGATGTATTTTTATTTCTAAAAAAACTGGTTTGGGATTTTTTATATCCAGGATTGTATTCAGAGGAATTGATAAAAGCAACGTCATTAGAATGTGAATACCTAATAAATGAAAATACTCAAAATGAAGGATGGTTTCCTCTTAGTTCTTTGAAAACACAATTAGGTATAGATAATTTTTTAGTTTCAAAATTAAAGTTTAAAAGTTCAATTCAACACCTGTATCATTACAACAATGATTTGAAGTTGGGTTTCGTAAAACAAATATCATAATTTGTTCACTCTTTGTTTTAAAAGGAAGGATTTATAAAAATTTAACAACATAATTATTGTCGAATGGATATAATCCAATATAGATGGAGAAGATAGTGGAAAAAGTTAGGATAATTAATATCTTAACTTTCGTTATGTTGAGTCTAGTGAGGCATTTTGATAGCTTATATATCTTATCAATAATATTCTCTTATCTGCACGTTATTTTAATTATACTTCTTTCTGTAGTAGAAGTAATTTATTTAGTAGATAACAAAAAATATAAAACGGGTTGGAAGTCTATTTTAGGTTTTATAATATTAGTGTTTACAATTACTAAGTTTTATATGAGTGCTTGACTTTTATTGCATGGAGTATTTTAATTTAGACCTTAATAGCCATTAAAAGCTATTAAGGTCTGTTTTTATCAAAGAAATCTTTAAACTTCTTGGTGGTAAGCATTTTATAAATGATTTTAAAAACAGTTTACTTATCCTCTTCGTCAAGCTGTTGTATCAATCTCATTTGTTCTACTGCTCTTTTATTTTCAATAATTACCTCTGCCTGGAACTTACCTATTATAAAAGAAGGCAAATATCTTGGTTTTATTTCTAAATCGCGACTATTAAACGCATACAGGAGAAAATTAATTATGTCTAGCGATTCTTTTTCTTAAAATAAGAAACAGCTAAATCAGGATGGTCTGTGAAAATACCATCTAACTCCAATTCTTCAGCTTTTTGGAGTAGGGCTTCGTAAGATTTAAAATCCGCTAGGTCATCCGCTCGGAACGTAAACGCATGCACTTTTAAATGTTGTTCGTGAGCCAACTGTACAATCTTATCAAAATCTTTTATTTTTGACTGATTTTTACCTTCTAAAATTTGCTTGTACCAAGGGCCAATTCCATTGGCATAATCTGCTATATAATTTACTATTTCTTGTGGTGTTTTGTTTCTAAACTCTTCGTCTAAATAACCTATTTCTAACAACTGTACCAAGAATAAATCTGATAAGTAATTTTTCCTAATTTTCTTTAATTCCACCGCATCAAAACATTGTAAAACACACAAATCTTGCTGAGTTGTGTAACCGTATTTAGACAACAATTCTAATACAATTTTTGAGATATCTTTTCCTTCATTTCTATGAAATTGGGGTTCTTTAATTTCTACATAAATTCCTACATCACGTTTCATGGTTTTGTTTAAACCTTGTATCATTTCTATTTCATCACTTAACCGATGTAGTTTAAAGTACGATGTATGTATTGGGAATCTTTCTTTGTAAACAGGTTGTTTGGTTTGTGCATCAAAACGTTCTGAAACATTTAAGCAACTTAACTCTTCCCAAGTAAAGTCAATTACGTAATATTTACCATCCTCTCTTTTTCTATCCGGAAAAATATCTTCTACGTTTGTGGTGGTTTCCAAACAAATATCGTGAATTACAATAGGAATGTCATCTTTGGTCAACACCACATCTTGTTCTATATAGTCAGGTTGCATTCCGTAAGCCAAAGCTTTTGCGGGCAAAGTATGTTCTGGTAAATAAGCAGAAGCACCTCTGTGAGCGATGACTAACATGTCCGATTCGGAAGAACTGCTACAAGACAAAACACTTAAACATCCTATTAGAATTAAAAAATATTTCACATTCATAATACCTGTTCTTTATTTTCGGGTTCAAATTAACTAATTTTACTTTGTTTTGTAAGAAGATTAAATGAAAATACTTTTAAGAATTTTAGGTTTTCTAGTACTTGCTTTGTGGGCAATAGGTGCTATACTACATTTTAGCAAAAATCCCAATAGCACTAAATTTATTGGTTTTGGGGTAATTCTTTTGGCTTTAATATTGATGCCTTTGTTTATTTACCATCGATACAAAGGAAAAGACTTAACTCAATATTCTTTAAAACACAACGACCCTGATGCCAGTAAGGTAGAAGATTAGTTTTTGTTTCGCTTGGTTAAAAAAAACGCTTTTAGTAAATCTGCACATTCTTGTTCTAACACTCCAGAAACCACCTTTGTTTTAGGGTGCAATTTGGTGTTTAACACTCGATACCCTCTTTGCAAATCTGCCGCTCCGTACACTATTTTTCCTAATTGTGCCCAATAACTAGCACCTGCACACATCTGACAAGGTTCTAGCGTTACATACAAGGTACATTGAGGCAAATACTTACCACCTAAAAAATTAGCAGCCGCTGTAAAAGCTTGCATTTCAGCATGGGCTGTAACGTCGTTTAATTGCTCTGTAAGATTGTGACCTCTTGCTATAACTTGATCATTCATCACAATAATTGCCCCAACAGGAACCTCTCCTTTTTCTAAAGCGATATAAGCCTCGTTTAAGGCTTTTTTCATAAAATATTCGTCATCAAAAGGTTGAATCATCTGAGTGTGATTAATTGTAAACGAAACTACTTTATTCAACGATAAATTACAAGGACAACTCACAAAATTGTAATTTTGCTTTGTGAAAAAAATATTAGATCAAATAAATAGCCCACAAGACTTAAAACAATTGTCTGTTGATGAACTAACACAACTAGCTTATGAGTTGCGAGTTTTTATCATTAATATTGTTTCTACTAAAGAAGGCCATTTGGGTGCCAGTTTGGGGGTGGTAGAGCTTACCATTGCATTGCACTATGTTTTTAATACTCCGGATGATAAGTTAATATGGGATGTAGGACACCAAGCTTACGGTCATAAGATATTGACAGGTAGAAGGGCTAATTTTCACACCAATAGAAGGTGGAATGGGATTGCAGGTTTTCCTAATATTTTTGAAAGCGAATACGATGCTTTTGGAACAGGACATTCTTCTACTTCTATTTCTGCAGCTTTAGGAATGGCCATGGCTGCCCAAATACAAGGAAAAAACAAACAACAACATATTGCCGTTATTGGAGATGCTTCTATTGCCTCGGGAATGGCTTTTGAAGCCTTAAATCACGCTGGGGTTACCGATGCCAATTTGTTAGTAATTTTAAACGACAATGCCATAGGGATTGATCCAAGTGTTGGTGCATTAAAAGAATATTTAACGACTACCAAAAAGGGAGAAAAAAAACAAGGTGATAATATTTTTGAGGCCTTAAATTTTGATTATTCTGGTCCTATAGACGGACACGATTTACTCAAAGTAATTCAGGAATTAGAACGTTTAAAAAACGTATCTGGGCCTAAATTTTTACACCTCATCACTGTAAAAGGAAAAGGACTAAGACAAGCCGAAGAGGATCAAGTTACTTACCATGCTCCTGGAAAATTTGATCCCCAAACAGGAGATAGAATTACAGAAACTAATCCTATTGTAAGTCCACCTAAATATCAAGATGTATTTGGAAAAACAATTGTAGAATTAGCAGAACAAAATCCTAAAATTGTTGGAATTACCCCTGCTATGCCCACCGGAAGCTCTTTAAAATACATGATAGAAAAAATTCCACAACGTGCATTTGATGTAGGAATTGCAGAACAACACGCGGTTACTTTGGCTGCTGGAATGGCCAAAGAAGGGCTAGTGCCTTTTTGCAATGTGTATTCTACCTTTTTACAAAGAGCCTACGATCAGGTAATACACGATGTGGCTTTGCAAAAATTACCCGTTATTTTTTGCCTAGACCGTGCTGGATTAGTCGGTGCAGACGGAGCAACGCATCATGGAGTTTTTGATATTTCATACTTAAACTGTATTCCCAATTTATTGCTTTACGCTCCTATGAACGAGCTCGATTTAAGAAACATAATGTACACTGCACAACTGGGCTTAGAATTGCCTATAGCTGTCCGATATCCCAGAGGAATAGGGGTTACTGTAAATTGGCAACAACCTTTTAAAAAAATAGAAATTGGAAAAGGAACCCAGCTAAAAAAAGGTTCTAAAATTGCCGTTGTAAGCACAGGTACAATTGCAAATACTGTTAATTTAGCCATTCAAGAACTTAATACCAAACAACAAGAACAGCTGGGACATTACTACCTTGGCTTTATCAAACCCCTAGACACAAAATTGTTGCATTTTATCTTTAAAGAATACAAACAAATTATTACCTACGAAGATGGAGTAAAGATTGGAGGTTTTGGTACGAGTATTGTAGCTTTTGCTAATCAATACCACTATAAAAATTTAATTGTAGTAAAAGGTATCGATGATGTTTTTGTCAATCATGGAAAAACAGAAATCTTAAAAAGTTTTTGTCAACTAGATCAAGCAGCTATTGTTAACACTCTTAAAGAAATATTATAAACAAGCCCATGCAACTATTGATGAACCCTTTTTTTAAAACAAACTTCAGAATTTTGTGTTTGATTGGCTTTATTTGCCTTGGTATTCAAACGTCTTATGCAGCTACAGAATTGGATACAGTACCTGTTCCAAAATCGGTTGCAAAGATAAAATCTAGTATCAAAAAAATATTTACAAAAAAGCAGAAAGATAGCATAGCCTCTTCTAAAGACTCTATTCAGAAAATACTTAAAGAGAGCGTTAAGAGAAATTACTGGACACATCAAAACAAACCCGGAATTTTATTTACCCAAACTTCTTTTGTAAACTGGACCAAAGGGGGAAATAATACGATTGCTGGAATTGCATCATTTAAAGGTGACTACGATTACAAAAGAGGACAGTTTTTTTGGAAAAATGATTTTTTGATTAAATACGGGCTTAGCAAAGAAGACGATATAGACCATGCTTTAAAAACAGATGATATTATTGATATCAAATCGGCAGTAGGATATAAAAAAGGGATTGAATCTAGGTGGTATTATTCAGGTGATTTTAGTCTAACAACACAGATTGCTAAAGGATATAACGACAAAAAGAAAACCACTGTAATTTCCAATTTCTTTGCCCCTGCCAGAATGCGTATTGGTTTGGGTGCTGCGTATAGTGATAAAGACGATAACTTTAAGCTCAACATATCACCATTAACCAATCAGGTTACTTTTGTTATAGATCAAGAACTTGCTAATAAAGGAGCATTTGGGGTAGAACCTGCTAAGAAAGACGGAGAAGGAAACATTATTGAACCTGGAAAAAATGTCAATTCAGAATTTGGTACATTGATTAGCATAGAGTACAAAACCCTGATTATGAAAAACATAAACTTTGCCGTTAAAAGTTCTTTTTACTCCGATTACTTAAACCGTTTTGGTAATGTGGATAGTGACATAGAACTTAACATTAACATGAAAGTTAACAAATATATTCAATCAACCATTAGTTCTCATCTATTGTATGATGATGATACCAAAACCCCAAACGACGATGGAACCCAAGGAGGTCCCAAAGTACAGTTAAAACAAATTTTGGGTGTTGGGGTTAGTTATGTGTTTTAATTGCTAACCACAATTCTTTGGCTGTAAGAGCTAAAGTTGTTAGATACTTTTACAATATACACTCCTGGGTTTAATGTTAACGGAATGTTTTGCAAACTTCCTTCGGAACTGTTTAATGTATGTTGATAAACATTTTGCCCGTTAATTGCAAAAAACATAAAATCTACATTTCCTTCTATTTCTTTCAATGCTACCTTTAACTCCTCTGTATTAACAATGGTATTTTTTAAAATTACTTTAGATTTTAAACCTCCTTGACCTATTGGATTAGAAACAGATAAAGACTCGCTAAAAGTTCCTGTAAAAAGTCCTCTTCCGTAAGTAGAAGCCAACACTGTGGTATCGGACAATCGCATGTCAAATTTAGTAACTTTTACGTTAGACATTCCGTTTTGAGATTGTACCCAACTAGGCGAATCGTCTAGAAAATTTTCTGTTCTCCAAACTCCTAAGTTCGTTCCTATAATAACTTCATTTTCATCATAGGGGTTCATCTTAATCGCTTTGACAGGAATATCGGGAAAATCTCCATCTTTTACCTGCCAAGTAGTACCCCCATCATTGGTAAAATAAATATTATTGATTCCGTAATTATGAAGCGTTACCAAAATTTCATTTTCATTGGTTCCAAAATCAATATCAGAAATAGCTCCAATGTTAATATCGGTATCTAATCGGTCTGCTTCTAAAGCTCCAAAACCTCCAATGGTTGTAAAAGAAGGAACTGTGTTAAAAGTTGTCGCTTTTAAAATGGTTCCGTTATTGGTTCCTATAAATACTGTTGATGAAGTTGTGGTGTATGGAGAAACTTTTATTGCAGTGGGTTCATCTTCCAACTTTAGACTCGTAAAATTTCTTCGACTAGGACTGGTGGTTAAATCAGAATATCTAGAAATACGATAAGTTTCGCCTTCTGAGCCATTAGTGTATAAAATATCTAAGTTGTCATCTAAGTCTGCTACATTAATAAAGCTTCCTGTGTCTTCATCACTTTCTATTTCAATAGGCCTGCTTTCGTTACTTAAAGGCAACGTATAGGCTCCATAAGTATTAAACACATAAGATACCACTACATAAGCATTGTCTTTGTCTATAAAGGTTTCTACTCCGTCTCCTCCATAAATATCAAAAAAGGAATTGACTCCATTTCTTGCATCTAATGCCAATAAAGAACCATTGTCTTGAGAACCTCCTAGCAACATTGGGTTGGTGGTGCTTTGAGCAATAGCTCCTGAATAAAACTGAGTAATATTATAATTATTGTTTCGGCTTTGAATAGCGGTTTCGCTGGTTGGACTTGCACTTAAGCTATTTGCGTAATAAATTCCACCATCGTTAGCAAATACTCCTTTGTTACTATCTAAAGGATTAAAAGCTACTGCATGTTGATCTGCATGTACCAAAGAAACATCAAAATTTTCTAAGTCGTTATTGTTAGACCATTTAGAAATTTGTTGCCAACTACTACCTCCGTTTGTAGATCGAAATAAATCTATTCCTCCAGCATATAGAATTTCATCATTGCTTGGATCTACCTCTAGGGTTAAATTGTAAAAGGCTTGATTTCTTGCAAAGTCATTAGCTGAAATCCCTTGATCTACATCGTTGGGCTTGGCAATGCTTGTAAAATCTTGTCCGTTTGTTGTTTTTACTAGCTCTACTCCATTATTTACCTCTGCCAAAACATAAACTTTATTAGCATTGGTTTTAGAAACCGATAGCTCTACTCTTTTACCTGTTGAAAAAGAATACTTTTCCGTAAAATTTTCTCCATCCGTTGTTCTAAACACTTTTCCTCCTCCTCTACCGTAAACATTGTTTTTGGTAGCACACCATAAAGAATTGTCTGGTGCTATTTCTATATCACTAAAAACATAGGGAGTTGCATTGGTTACCTCGGGGTCTGGATCTAGGTCTGGCGTAAAAAAGTCTATTCGATTGATATCATTTCCTTCTACTTTCCACCATCCTGATAGACCATAACCAACAAAATCATAATCTATTCCTCCGTCTACCGCAAAGTAAAGCTGTGTAGTTCCTCCTACATTCCAAGCTACAATTTGGTTGATGTAATAAGGGCGGAAAATAGCATCGTTTTCTAAATCTACCGACCAAAATTTTGACCATGAGTTACCACCATTAGTAGAAATCCAAATTCCATTTCCGACACCATCATTCCCCGTATAAGCTTCTCCTGTTCCTACATACCAAATGTCTGAATCATTGGGATCTATTGCAAAACAAGATACAGAAAGATTTTCATCAATCCCTACCCGACTCCATGATGAGTTTGAGTTGCTTACATCATCATTTACCCACAAACCCCCTGAAACACCTCCTGCAAAAACTCTTTTACCTGTAGAATCGTTTGGATCGTAAAAAACCACTCTTGTTCTTCCTCCTATGTTGTTTGGACCTCTTTCTGTCCAATTATTGTTTGCATCTTGCCCAGGAGCCACAGAAAGTCTTACCAAACTTTTGGCTTGTGATTTTACAGCTTCTAAACTTTTAGGGTTTGTTTTTCCCGTTTTTGGATTCATTTCTAACAAATACTGAGCATCAAAATAAGCGTTGGGTGGAATTCCATTTTTCTTACGCTCTTTTTTTGTCATTTTTAATCTTGCCTGTAAAGGATGATTTTTAATCAATGCCCTGTAAGATGTTTGATGAGATGTTTGATTTTGAACCAAGAACCATGCAGCAATAATGCTTAATGATAGGCTTGTAATAAGTAGTTTTCTTTTCATGTAAAAGGGTTGTAAAGCAAAAAAAAGGTTAGACTATAACCCCGCTTATTTTTTTATGAGTTAAAATAGCAAAACTATCCGACATACTAGCTATGTAACTGCAAATATTCATAATACGTTGGTATTTACTTTCTGATAAACCCTGATATTCATGTGGCAAAAGCTGCATAACCAACCTATCGTAGTTAGAGTCTTTTCCTAAATAAGTGTTGTTTACAGCTCCTATAAACACATCTAGTAAATCTGCAATTATTTTGTATCCTGCTACTTCTTTTTCTATAACACTTCGACTATGGTAAATTTTAGCTATGCTTAAACTTATAATATCATCAATTTGAGCTTTGTATTTGCATTTGTCTAACAAAGAGTAAGCAAATTCTCCATTTAAAATTGCTGTTTCGTTTTCCATAAACACAACTACTGCCTCCTGAATTAAAGTACTTATTGCCAAAGCACGGAGGTAACTAACACGATCTTTTTTAAATTTTAAGGAGTGGTATTTTTTTATATCCATTTTACCTTCTACCACTCGAATCATGTTTTCTAGAGCAAATTCCTCATCAATCAAGCCTAAATTTATTCCATCTTCAAAATCGATAACAGTATAACAAATATCGTCTGCTGCTTCTACTAAAAACGTTAATGGGTGCCTGTGATGTGCAATGTTTTCTCCTGATCGCATTTCTTTTAACCCCAAGGAGCTAGCTACGTCTAAAAACTTTTCTTTTTCAGATTGAAAATATCCAAACTTTTTGTCTACAATATGTCTTGTGGATTTCTTGGGTAAAGATTCTTTAGGATACTTCATAAAAGCACCCAAAGTGGCATAAGACAAACGTAGGCCATCTTTTATTCCACCTCCATCTTGTGTTAATATTTTAAAACCATTGGCGTTTCCTTCAAAGTCAATCAAGTCTTGCCATTCTTTATCGGTTAAATCAGATTGAAAAACACGCCCTTTTCCTGAATTAAAATACTCTCCTATTGACTTTTCTCCACTGTGTCCAAAAGGCGGATTTCCAATGTCGTGAGACAATGCAGCTGCAGCTACAATAGCTCCAAAATCGTTAAACGTATATCCTAACTCTTTTAAATGTGGGTGTTTTATCAACAATTCTTTTCCTACCATTCTTCCCAAAGAACGTCCTACTACAGAAACCTCCATACTGTGTGTTAGCCTTGTATGAACAAAATCTGTTTGAGACAAAGGAATAACCTGTGTTTTGTCTTGCATGCTTCTAAATGCCGACGAAAATACAATTCTATCAAAGTCTACCTCAAAACCTAGTCGGATTTCATCTTGTTCTTTTCTTTTTCTTTCTACCGTGTCTCCTGCTCTTTTTAGTGATAATAGTTGTTCCCACTTCATATTTAAAATTTGTAGGACAAACCTCCTACTGCTTGTAACCCTTGTACCTGATAATTTTGATACGATTGGTATTGATTGTTAAATAAATTGTACAAGTTCAAATGTACATGAAAACGATTAGATATTGCATAATTGCTTTTTAGATTCAAATCCAAAAAGCCATCTACAGTAGTAGTAGCAGCGTTTACAAAATCTTTTCTAGCTCCTATGTAATTAATTCCTAACTGAGAAAAGAACTTTTGATAGGTATAGTTAACGTAGGTTTCTAACTCAAAACTTGGCAGATTCCAAGCTTCATCTTGTTGGTCTGTTTGATACGAGTTAAAAGCAGCCGATAGTCCTCCTGTAACCTTTTCTACAAAATTAGTTTCTACAGAACCTTTAAAAGAAAAAACAGAAAGATCGTCGTAAAGAGCTGTAAAACTATTCCCCATTTCATAAGCCTTTGGGTTACTTAATACTACGGTGTTGTTTACAAACAACCTGTAATCTTTTGCTTGCTGATAACTTACCTCAGCAGCATAAGTCGTTGTTTTGGTTAGTTTTCCATCCAATCCTACAAAAACATCTACAGGAACTCTAGTTGTTTGTATATTTTGGGTTGGCGAAATCCAAGGATTTTCTTTTGATAAGCTAGCGTAGGTGTGTTGGTTTAACTGACTTCTGATACCTCCATGCAACACCATAATCTCATCAACCAAAGGAAAATCTATTTGCACTTTGGGTAAAAAAACAAAGTTAGATTTAGATGCTTCTTGGTCTAAATTAACAAACAATCCTAGAGCAGCACTCAACTGAAAATAATCGGATTGATAATTGTACTTTGGTGTAATACCTGCATTGATAAAACTATAGTTAACCACTTGTGGAGAACTGTAGCCTTGCTCAAAACTTCCGTTTAAGTATTGAAAATCTACATCTAAAGCAATTAAATCTGCCAACATAGATTTGTTAAAAGATGTAGCTATTTGTATGTTGGCTTCAGAACTATCAAAAGCATCTGAAAACAACTGAATGCTAGGACGAATACTTTCAACAATCGCTTTTTGATAAGACATCTCTACCGAAACATCTACTTTGTTATACAACTGTTGTACGTCTGCTTGTTGGTAGTTTGTTTCTGGCACATTAGCATCCAAACCATACCAATGGGTTTGATTTCTTTGATAGTTGACACGGGCTATCCAGTCCGAATAACGATTTTGTTTGGAAAGAAATAATTCTGCTCCAGCGTTCCACTGTCCGTTAGCCACTCGTTCGTCATCAATTCCATTTTGGGCATTGTAACTAGACAAATCAATTCCGTATTGATATCCTGACCTAGAAGCTTCAGGTCTAAACATCAACTCAAACTCTCCATTTCCGTACAAACCATAAGCACCGTATACATAGCTAGAATATTGCTTTGCTTGGTCTTTTTCTATAGGAACATAAACAGCCTTTTTTGCCACAGGTACAAAATCTGAAGCTACTTCTTTAGAGTTAATTTGGTATTGTACCGTTTTTTTAGGGAACTCTTCGGTTGGGTTTGGTATGCTCTTTAACTTAAAAACATTAGACAAAGTAGGGTTGAAAGAGAACTCTACCACAACGTCTTCTTTTTTTATTTCTGGTTGCTCTTGCTGAGCAGATAAGTTAAGGCCCAATAAAACCGCAAAGCAAGTCATCCATTTTTTAGATTTCTTAAAATTCATCTGCTGCATTTTTTACGTTTTTTATAGTTGAAGCTTTTTCAGTTTGATTTTTAGGAGCATAGTCTTTTAACAACTCCTGTGCTTTGGCAATTACCTCTGGGTATTGCTTGGCATTTTTAACAACATTGTTTAGAATAAAATTGGCTTGAAAATCATCTTCTAATTCATGAAAGTTCTGAGCCATTAACAACAAACCTTTTACTCCCCAATACTTGTACTTTTGAAATTTACTAGCCAACAATTGTATTTGCTTGTTAGATGCTTCGTACTTTTTATCTTGATGCAACCAAAACGCTTTGTAATAATTTGCCTCGGCTTGAATTTCTCCTTTTCCTGTGGTTTCAAGTTTTGCATAATAGGTTTTAGCCTTGCTGTAGTCTTTTAACGCTACTGAACTTCTGGCTCCAAAAACATAAGCATCTGCAATGGCTTCTTTACTACTCTGCTTGGCATTTAGCACCTTTTCTGTATAGCTTAGTACTTTTTCATGGTTTTCTTTTTTGTAATAATATTTCATCAAATTACTTTGGGCATACACAATGCTTTGGGCATTTACTGCCTGTGTTTCTATTAGTTGTAGCAAAGGGCTTGCTTGTTCCCACTGTTCGTTTTCTAAATAAATTTGCGAAAGCCTGCTTAAAGCTACTTCGGTATACTCACTGTTTTTTACTTTTAGCACTTCTTGGTATTCCGGAACCGCACGATCTTTTGCATCTATGGCATAATACGCTTGTGCCAAATAAAAATGTACCGTAAGTGCATAAATACCGTTTGGAAAATTAATCAGGTACTTTTTTGCATTGCTAATAGTGCCTCCCATATCGTTCGTCAAGAACTTGTTTTCAACAGTCTCGAACATCGTTTTGTCTATATCAGCATCTGTAATGTTTACAAACTCTAACTCTTTTACCCAAGCAGCATAAGCCTCTACTTGCCCCATATCTTTGTATACTTGTTCTCCTATTTTTACCGCTTGTATAGCTTCTGCAGTTCCTGGATAACTTGCCACCAATTCTTTTAACACTGCTATTGCTTTTTGATTCGCACCTGTATTAAACAATACCGTTCCTTTTTTTAACTTGGCTTTAGCAACCAAAGGGCTTTTAGAATATTTCTGAATCAAATCATTATAAGCGGCAATGGCCAAATTATTTTTATTTTGATTTACATATAAATTTCCCAATTGGTAGTAAGAATCATCTAAGTAAGGTGATCTTGTAAACTGATTCTGCAATGCTTTTAGTGTCTCTATTTTTTTATCGTTTCTAGATAAAAAACCATATCCTAATGCTTTTTGATACAAAGCATAATCTACCTCTTCTTTGTTTTCATTAATAATTTGGTTATAATTTTCTAAAGCAGGCCAGTAAGATTTGCTTACAAAGTAGCAATCAGCAATTCTTAAAATTGCATTTCTACGTTTTACATTGTTATTGGCTAACTGCACATATTCTTGAAAAATACGTATGGCATTTTCGTATTGTTTTTGTTGATAGTAAGCATAAGCCAAACCATAAACCGCATCAGGATATTCTTCTAACATTTTATTAGCATCGTGCTGTACAAAAGACTGATAATCGTACAAGGCAGATTGAAAATCATTTAGCTCTGATAAGCTTTCAGCTTTCCAAAACAAGGCTCTGTTTTTTAGCTCATCACTGGCATAAATTCTAGAAGCTTCAGCAAACAATCGGCTTGCTTCTGTATATTTTCTATTGTTAAAATATTCAAATCCTTTTTCTAACAACAAAGTTTGATACAATTCATCTTTTATCAATCTTTGTTTTTGGTAATAATCAATAGCACCTTGGTAGTCTTTAAACTGCAAATAGGCGTTTACTATTAACTTTTCTATATAACTTGTGGCTTTGCTATTTGGATACGCATCCACATAAGCCTGCAATACCTCCGAACTACTTTGGTATGGGTTTCCGATGTCGTAACTTAGCTTGGCATAGTTTAAAAAAGCATCTTGCTGTATTTGTGCATCAAAATCCATTTCCGAAGCATTTTTAAACGCATTCAACGCTTGGGCTTTTTGATTTTTCTTTAGATAACAATCTCCTAAATGATAGTGTGCATTTTGAGAAACAGCCGTTTTTTGATCGGTAATTTTATTAAAATTCTCTATCGCTTTGTCATAATCTTGCGTTTTGTAATACGCATATCCTAAAAAATAATAATCAACCTCTGTTAGCCCTTGTTTTAACTTTCCTCGGTATTGTAACAGGTACGAAATTGCTTGTTGGTAATCTCCCAAATAAAAGTAACTCTCTCCTATAATTTTCGCCATTTGAGACTGTTCTAACCCTCTAGCTCTTTCAAAATTTTTAGCTCCTAATTCAATTGCCTCTTTGTACTTTTTTTGATGGTACAAAATCACCAAATTGTTAAAGTTAATCTCTTTTTGATATTGACGTTGATCTTGAATTTGATCAAAATACTCTTTAGCTGTTGCATAATCTTTATTTTCTAAAGCTATATTTCCCAAATAATAGGTAGCTTCTTTTTGATAAGCCCCTTGTTGAGCCATAGGGATTAAATATTGCTTGGCTTTGCTGTAATTTTTTCTTTTGTAATTGGCAAAAGCTTGTTTGTAGTTGTAGTTGGTTTCTTGATCCGAGGTCAGCATTTTTACATCAATCTGATCAAACCATTTTAAAGCTTTTGCTTCGTACCCTTTGTCAAAATAATAGTTAGATAACGCTAAAATTAACGTATTCTTATTCGGAGAAAAAGGATGTGTTTGTAAGTAAGCAATTGCAGCAGCATCGGCATCCGATTTTTTTAGCTCTAAGGCAATGACTAGCAAATACGTTTCTACCAAAGACTTTTTGTAGTCTGGCACGTTTACTTTATCAAAATAAGCAGCAGCCAAGGCATAATTCTCGCTGTCAAACGCATAAATTGCTTTATTGTACCATTTGGCAATGTGGTTTTCTTTGTAACTGTTTTGAGCTTGCACAAAACTCCAAGCAAAAGCACAAAAACTAAACACAATCAGAAGTTGTTTTTTCATATGTTCCATTAATTTTGGGCAATTAAAATTACGCAATATCCCAATGAATTAACGAAAATATCATTCATTTATTTGATTTGAATTTAAAACCGATATTCAAATAGGTAAATTTTAGGATTCCCCTATTTTTAAATAAGTTTGTACAAAACAAAAAGCATGGCACAACCTGTACTTTATTTAAAAGATGCTCACGTTTTTCAGGACGATGTGTTGATCTTGAAAAATGTTGATTTTGAAATTCTATCAGGTGATTTTTTTTACTTGATAGGAAAAACAGGAAGCGGAAAAAGTAGCCTGCTTAAAATCTTGTATGGTGATTTGTCCCTAAAATCTGGGATTGGAGAGGTTGTAGGTTTTGATTTGCCTTCGCTAAAAGAAAAACAAATTCCTTTTTTACGAAGAAAAATTGGAATTGTGTTTCAAGACTTTAAATTACTAAACGATCGTACCATTCACGACAACTTGCTCTTTGTACTTAAGGCTACTGGCTGGAAAGACAAAGAGAAAATGAAACAAAAAATTAGTGAAGTTTTAAACAAAGTAGGACTAGAAGAAAAAGGATATAAAATGCCTTTTCAGGTTTCGGGTGGAGAGCAGCAACGCATTGCTATAGCACGTGCTCTGTTAAACGATCCTGAATTAATTATTGCCGATGAACCCACAGGAAACTTAGACCCTAAAACATCTATGGAGGTAATGGAGTTGCTAAACGAAATTCATCAAAGTGGAAAAACCATTTTAATGGCTACCCACGATTATGCATTAATTTTAAAATATCCACAAAGAACTTTTAAGGTAGAAAACGGAGAAGTGTTTGAAGTAGCACATCAAAACAAATCTAATCAGAACACAAACGAATAATTTTTTTTGCATTGTCTACCGCATTAAAGTCTTGCAACAACTGCTTTCTTTGCTGTCTTTTTTCTTTGCTAAAAGGAGTACTCATTAACAACGATAATTGGTACTTTACTTGGGCAATTGTATTGGCCTCTACACAAAGACTTTCCAAGCCTGTATGCGCAATCATTTTTTGATTGGCAATCACAAAACGACCTTTGATAAGAGTATTTAATAACTTTAACTTAATTCCCGTAGCCTGAAACGTAAACAAAAAATTTACTTGAGCTTTGGCAATTAGTGCTTCTAAAGAGTTTGATTGTTCCAAAGCATCAAACCTTACTTTTGAGTTTTTTTTGCAGGCTGCTACAACTTTGGGATGTTTTGTATTGCTAGCAATTACTAACGAAAAAGGAGTGTTTTTTACAATTTCTAAAGCCCACAAAGCAGATTTTACATTATCGCTTACACGCAAATCTCCATGCCACAACACAAAAGGTTCTGCTGGTAGCAAAGGACTGAATTCGGTTTGGGTAAACACCGGAACATACACTGATTTTTTTCCAAAATGTTTATCAAAATACGCTTGTTCATTTGATGAGATTGATAAAATCACATCTGCATGTGTCAATACTGATTCGTAATGTTTCAATTTAAATGCTTCAAAACCAAAAAAAAGTTTTTTCAACCAATTTTGTTCACTTTTTGCCAACCCCCAGTAATATGCATGTTCTATATTGTGCATTCTTACCAAAGTTTTCACCTTGAAACATTGATTTTTTAATCCTGATACCGTGTGGATGCCTTCGAATAAAATAGGCAAATTAGTGTTTTGCAATCTTTGTTGCAACAACTGTTGATCTCTAGACTTTACAATAAAGGGGCTTCGAGAAAAAAAAGAGTTGACAAAGGAGTTTCGTGGGTAGTAATATACTTTTTCACATAAATTGTCTAATTCCAAAGACGTTCCTCTTCCGTATTCAAATGTATGTAGGTAAATCGTCACTCCTAAATGGCTAAGTGCCTTTAGCTTGTAGTAAACATCTATCACTCCTCCATAGTTTGGAGGATCAGGAACATCAAAAGAAACTATTTGAATGCCATTACAGATAGTTGACAAAGTTGATTTCAATCTCTTGGCTTTTGTATGCTAAGATGCGTATAATTTGTAAGTACGCAAACTCTTTTTGTAAAAACCTTCTGAACAACTATTTCATTTTTTCTATTTTTAGACAAATATTACACATGCCAACAACAACCCAAAATATTTGCATTTTAACGTATTCTTTAGGAGGTGGTGGTGCAGAAAAAGTGGCTGCATTGCAATCTAAAATGCTATCAGATGCGGGACATCGGGTTTTTGTAGTTAGCATTGTAGACGACCTACAGTACTCGTACGCAGGTAAGTTGCTAAACCTAGGAGCCTATAAAAAACAACATCCTGTTATTGGTAAACTAAAAAGCCTTTGGTTGCTAAAAAAATTTCTAAAAAAAAATCAGATTCAGGTACTTATAGATCATCGATCTCGCAATCTCCTTTTTAAAGAACTGGTTTATCATTTTTATATTTTTAGTTCTTATTCTTGTGTTTTTGTAGTTCATAGCCATCATCTTTTAAAATCGTTTCCTAAAGGAGTTTATTGGGCTCAGTTCCTTTATAAAAAAAGCAACTTGGTTACGGTTTCAAAAGCTATTGAGCAAAAGGTTACATCTAGCTATCAACTTAAAAGAATACAAACTATTTACAATTGTGTATCAATTCCGCATCAACCAGTTAGTGTAAAAACGGCCAATTATATTCTTTATTTTGGTCGGTTTGACGAACATGCCAAAGACCTTCGTTTTTTAGTTTATGCCTATCAAAAATCACAATTATACAACAAAGGAATTTCGTTATATTTAATGGGTGATGGAAACGACAAAGCTATGATTGTAAAACTGGTACAGGATCTTGGCTTGAAAGACTCGGTTCTTTTTTTAGATTACAACCCCAATCCGTTTCCTATTATTCAGCAGGCAAAATTTACTGTGCTTACCAGTAACTATGAAGGTTTTCCGATGTCTATTATTGAGTCTTTAGCGTGTAAAACTCCTGTTGTTTCTGTAGATTGTGAATCCGGTCCTAGAGAAATTATTGTACATCAATACAATGGATTACTGGTTTCAAAAAAATTAGACATTTTTGCTAGAGCCCTTACAGAGATGATTGTGAATAAAGAATTATGGCTGTACTGCAAACAAAACTGCTTGCCAAGCATTGCACACTTATCTTACCATAAAATTAAAGATGAGTGGAACGAATATTTAGCAAAAATTGATTAAATCACTTTTTTAAAACGCACCAAAAAACGAAGAAAATAAACAGGCAATAAAAGTAGTAACGACCTTTTTAACCCGATGTGTTTTAACTTTATTTTTTGATATAAATCCTTAAAAATTGCTTTTTCCCCATCAATCTTACTAAGAATTGCCAAAGAGAAACGATTATTGTCTAGCAACCGATAAAAGGCTTTATTGTTAGTATCAACTGCATCAAACTCTGAAAACAAACAGGCTTTTTGATAGTTTATATTGCCACGAGACAAACTATTTGATGTAGCCAAAATCGTAACAGTAACTGTGTTGGCAAAGGCTATGGAGTGATGTAAACCCAATTGAAACCAAAACGCTACATCTTCATAATGTGCGTAATTTGGATTAAAACCTTTTAATTTGGAAAACAATTCTGCACAGATTGCTACCGAAGAAGAATTGATGATGGAGTGCCCCAAACTTCCTTTAAAATAATCTAATTCTTGGTATTTCTTGTTTGAAATTTGATATCTGTAAAAACGAATACTGGTTTTTGTTTTAACTTCTGATGCTGTAGAAAGCACCTTTGCCAAAGGAAATTTTGCGATTAACTGGCAAAGTGTAATTAGGTGATTTTCTTTCCAAAGATCATCCCCATCTAAAAAAACCAACCAAGGATATTTAGCTAACGAAGCCCCTAAATTCCTAGCCTTTGAAACTCCCTGATTGTCAATAGAAATCACACGAATTGCAGAGTGATGAACCCTAGCAACCTCTTGCAAAGAGGCATCTGTAGAACCATCGTTAATCACAATAATTTCTGAAGGTGCATAGGTTTGACAACAAACACTTTTTAAGGTTTGATAGATATATTTTTCTTTGTTAAAAAGAGTAACAATTACCGAAAAAAAAACCTGATTTGTCATGAATTTATACTTCCTCTTCTATTCCATCGTCTAAAATTTCAATCCCTTTTTGTACAATTAAATTGTTAGGAAATGTAATTGTTTGTCCTTTATCTGTTTTTATAAAAAAATAAAAACTAGTAATGTCTGTTACTTTTCCAATCAAATCTGGGTCTGCATCTAAAATTCTAATTCTACTACCTATTCTTACTGGATGGCTAAAAAACAAAATCGCACTGGCTGTAAGGTTAGATAGTAAAGACCATTGTGCAAAAAAACCAACTCCTAAAACTGCCAATACCGAGGAAACAAAAACCGATACTTTGTTTAAATCTACCCCCCATATAATGGCTAAAACAGCTCCAAATAAAAAGTAAAGCACAACATAAATTAATATAAAAATTACTTTTCTTCGGTTAGCATCAATAGATTTTGCTGTAGAAAACTTTTTTAAACCTCCCTTTAACAATAGCAACACAAACCACATTAACACAAAGGCCAATAGGCTTAGCAACCATTCTTTTCTATAAAAATGTATATTCTCCATTTGTATTTTTTTTTAAACAACTCTGTACAGCTTTTCGTACAATAATTTTTTTAAGTGCGTATAATCCATCACATCTTGTAGAGCTTCCATACGTTTATCTTCCTCTGCAACTTGCTGTGTTAGCTCTTTTACTTTTTGGTCTATAAGTACTCTTCTTAAGTTTAAGATTACATCCTGTACCAATTTTTGCAATGCATCAGTTTTCTTAGCCACTTCAATCTCTTTAGAAGCCCAATTACTTAACACATAACGCTCATCATCCATCAAAATATCTGTAACTTCTTTTGCTATTTCTTGATCTTTATGACTGGTTAAAAAATCTACATTTAGCTTTTCTTCTTGGTTGATTTGATAACTAATTTCCTTGTATATTTTTTGAAATAATGGATGTGTAAACTCTATTTCATCATCCTGTAATTGCAAAAACAATTCATTACCAACCGTATTGTAATACTCTTCTTTCACCATAATTACCTTTCCATTTTTGTCATGTTCTTCTACCCAATCTATAAAACAGACTTCGTAATTTCCGTAAAGCAACAAGATTTTTATAATCTCTTTTTCAAAGAAAGCTAATTGCCCTGCACTTTTTACCACATCCGATTGCCGAACTGGTGCCTGTTGCCCCAACATAGCAGCCTCTTGTGCCAGCATCATTTCTTGAAAAGCAGCTTCATCTGGCATGTCTTCAGGAGGCTGACTACCAGTATTAGATAACGAAGACGTTCCTTTTTTAGAAGAGGCAATAGACATTCTAGGTGATGATGGTTTGGCTTTTCTATCTGCTTCTCTGGCATTTTTATCTAGCATCTGAGCTAGCTCGTTAAACAAAACCGTTTCAGAAATCTCTAGCATTCTAGCACATTCCTGAATGTATACTTCTTGTTTGATACTATCTGGAATTTTAGAAATACTTTGTACAATATCGCGTATTAAAGCTGATTTTTTTATAGGATCATTTTGAGCTTCTCCCATCAGAAGAGAAACTTTAAAACTGATAAAATCTTGCTGTTGCTCCGACAGGTATTCTTTTATTTCTTCAGTCGATTTTTTCTTAGCAAAAGAATCAGGATCTTCTCCATCAGGAAAAGTAACCACTTTTACATTCATTCCTTGCTCTAAAATCAAATCAATTCCTCTTACAGAAGCTCTAAGTCCTGCAGCATCGCCATCAAACAAAACCGTCATATTAGGTGTAAGTCTTTTAACCAACCGTATTTGGTCGGGAGTTAATGCCGTACCCGATGATGCTACTACATTGGTAATTCCGTTTTGATGCATAGAAATTACATCTGTATACCCTTCTACCAAATAGCAATTGTCTTCTTTAGAAATGGCTTTTTTTGCTTGATAAATTCCATAAAGGACTTTGCTTTTGTGGTAAATATCACTCTCTGGAGAGTTTAAGTATTTGGCTGCTTTTTTATCGTTGGTTAAAATTCTACCTCCAAAACCAAGCACACGTCCACTCATACTATGAATAGGAAACATTACCCTTCCTTTAAAGCGGTCAAACTGTTTTCCATCTTCTTTTACAATGGTTAACCCCGTACTTTCTAGATATTGTAGTTCGTAACCTTTAGACAAGGCTGCATCGGTAAAAGCGGTCCATTCGTCCAAAGAGTAACCCAGTTGAAATTTTTGAATTGTTTCGTCTGTAAAACCACGTTCTTTAAAATAAGAACCTCCGATAGCTTTTCCATTCTGAGTGTTTAACATGGTTTTATGAAAATACTCTTGCGCAAATTTAGAAACCAAATACATACTTTCTCGTTCGTCTGCTGCTTCTTTCTGAGCATCCGTCTGTTCGGTTTCTTCTATTTCTATTTGATATTTTTCTGCTAAAAACCGAATGGCTTCTGGATACGAGTAGTGTTCATGTTCCATTAAAAAAGAAATGGCATTTCCTCCTTTTCCCGTGCTAAAGTCTTTCCAAATTCCTTTTACAGGAGACACCATAAAAGATGGTGTTTTTTCATCAACAAAAGGACTTAGCCCTTTAAAATTGCTTCCTGCTTTTTTTAAGGTTACAAATTCCCCTATAACCTCTTCTACTCTAGCGGTTTCAAAAACTTTGTCTATGGTTTCTCTTGAAATCATTGATTGGGTTGTTTTTTAGGGTTTAAAAAGCCTGAAAAAGAGTTGAATTCTTAATCAGGCTTTTATGTACTTGTGTCAACTTACTGTTGTTGTTCTTTTATCAAGAGGCCGCTTTTAACTGTCTAAGCATGGTTTTGCTTAGTTTGCTTTCTGCATATTCTTGATCTACTACAAACTTAGATTCCTTGGTACTTGGCATTTCAAACATCGCATCGGTAAGAATCGCCTCGCATAAAGAACGCAATCCTCTAGCTCCTAAATTATATTCTAATGCTTTTTCTACAATATAATCTAAGGCATTGTCTTGTACCTTTAAGTTTATTCCATCCATTTGAAAAAGCTTGGTATATTGCTTTACCAACGAGTTTTTAGGCTCTGTAAGAATAGCCCTTAAAGTCTTTTTATCCAAAGGATTCATATGGCTAAGCACAGGCAAACGTCCTATAATTTCAGGAATCAATCCAAAGGTTTTTAAGTCTGTAGGAATGATGTACTTTAACAAGTTTTCTTCATCTATTTGATCTTCGCTTAACGAAGCTCCAAAACCAACTGCTTGTCTATTTAATCGTTTGCTGATGTTTCTCTGAATTCCAGAAAATGCTCCTCCAGCAATAAATAGTATATTTTTGGTGTTGACTTCTGTAAATTTTTGATCGGGATGTTTACGTCCTCCTTTTGGAGCTACATTTACCACCGTACCTTCTAACAATTTTAGCAAAGCTTGCTGCACTCCTTCTCCAGAAACATCTCTAGTAATGGATGGGTTGTCTCCTTTACGAGCAATTTTATCTATCTCGTCTATAAATACAATTCCTCTTTCTGCACTTGCAACATCGTAGTCTGCAGCTTGCAACAATCTGCTTAAAATACTTTCTACATCTTCTCCTACATAACCTGCTTGGGTTAGCACAGTTGCATCAACAATAGTAAAAGGTACATTTAGCATTTTGGCAATTGTTTTTGCTATTAGAGTTTTTCCTGTACCGGTATCACCCACCAAAATCATGTTACTTTTTTCTATTTCTACTTCTTGCTCTAGAGTGTCTGGCTGTTGCAATCTTTTATAGTGATTGTAGACTGCTACTGCCATTGTTTTTTTGGTTTGGTCTTGCCCTATGATATACTGATCTAAAAATTCTTTTATTTCCTTAGGTTTTTTAACTTCTAAATCAGCCTGTTTTACCAATTCATCATCACCAAGAAATGCTGCCTCTTCAGAAATAATTCCATAAGCCTGAGTCACACAGCTATCACAAATGTGTGCATCTACTCCTGCAATTAATAAATTAGTTTCCTCTTTTTTTCTTCCACAAAAAGAGCATTCCATTCCGTCTTTTGACATAATCTTATTTTTTGTCTAGTAGAATTTTTACTTTCTGGTTAAAATTTCATCAACCATTCCGTAAGCTTTAGCTTCTTCTGCTTTCATCCAATAATCTCTATCCGAATCGTGAGCTACTTTTTCGTAAGATTGCCCCGAATGTTTAGAAATAATATTGTACAACTCTTCTTTTAATTTGTTGATTTCTCTTACGGTAATTTCCATATCAGTAGCTTGTCCTTGTGCCCCTCCCAAAGGTTGATGAATCATCACACGAGAGTGTGGCAAAGCAGAGCGTTTTCCTTCGGCACCAGCACACATTAAAACTGCTCCCATACTAGCGGCCATACCCGTACAAATTGTTGCTACATCGGGTTTAATGAATTGCATGGTATCATAAATACCCAAACCAGCATAAACTCCTCCTCCTGGCGAATTGATGTAGATAGAAATATCTTTGGTTGCATCTACAGATTCTAAAAACAACAACTGTGCTTGTATTACATTAGCTACCTGATCGTTGATTCCTGTTCCTAAAAATATAATTCTATCCATCATTAAACGAGAGAAAACATCCATTTGAGTAATGTTTAACTGACGTTCTTCCATGATATATGGAGTTAAAGAACTTACGATTTTATCGTAGTGTATGCTACTGATTCCTTGATCTTTTATTGCGAACTTTTCGAATTCTTTTCCAAAATCCATAAATACTTTCTTGTTTAATTAGAAACGTAAAGATACTAAACTTAAGCTTAATAAATTCTTAATTCGTAGTGCTTTTAAACCTTGTGATTTTTGTTACTTTTGTATAAATTCAACTATAAGCATGCAAGATTACAAGAAACTCCTATGTACCCTAACCATATTTACCACATGTCTTTTCTCTTTTGCTCAAGAGGAAACAAATCAAAATATTTTAAATCAGTTTGAGGAAGTTTACTCTAGTTCTAGCACGTACCAAGATTATAAGGTTATTAAAATCAATAAGTACAATCAACTAAAAAATAATGTGGTAGACAGCCTTACTACCTTACAATCTTCTTTGTCTTCTAAAAATACAATCATTGCTAAAAATCAACAGCAAATAAGTGCTTTACAAAAAAAACTTTCTTCTTTAGAGAGCAGGCTGACTTCTGCTCAACAAAATAGAGACAATCGATCTGTTTTTGGAATTCCTGTAAACAAGTCTACTTTTACCATTATCTTAATCATTTCGCACACCATATTGATAGCTTTAGTGTTATTTTTTGCTTACAAATACAAAGGAAATGCTGGCACTACTAAAAACGCCATCAACAACTTAAAGCACTTAGAGGATGAGTTTGAAAATCATAAAAAAAATTCTTTAAAACGTTACCAAGAAGTTAACCGCAAACTACAAGACGAACTAAACAAACAATGGAAAAAAGACAATAAATCTTAAATCCCACTCCATCAAAGGGTTTTGACTATCTTTGCAGTCTTAAAACCATGGAATTATGTCTTTCGATACGCTAAACCTAAACACTCCTTTACGTAACGCTCTTACAGATTTAGGCTATACAGAACCTACCAAAATACAAGAACAAGCTTTTTCATGTATTATGTCTGGTAGAGATGTTGTAGGAATTGCACAAACAGGTACCGGAAAAACATTTGCTTATTTGTTGCCTATTTTGCGCATGCTACCGTTTTCTGAACAAAAACATCCAAGAGTATTGGTAGTAGTTCCTACTAGAGAATTGGTTTTACAGGTAATTGATGCTTTAGAAAAACTAACTCCATATATCAATATTCGCTTTGGTGGAATTTATGGGGGTGCCAACATCAACAAACAAAAAGAAATGATTCGTAATGGTTTGGATATTCTGGTTTCTACCCCAAGACGTGTTATTGATTTAGGAATGTCTGGAGCTTTAAAACTAAAAAACATACAAAAATTTGTAATTGATGAAGTAGATGAAATCTTTAATTTAGGTTTTAGGCTTCAGTTAATTGATATTATTGACTTATTGCCACAAAAAAAACAGACCATCTTGTTTTCTGCAACCATGACAGATGAAGTTTCGACTCTTATTCAAGACTTTTTTAACCATCCTATTTCGGTAGAATCTGCTGCATCGGGAACTCGTTTAGAAAATATTGAGCAAATTGCTTTTGAAGTACCAAACTTTTATACCAAAATTAATCTATTAAACTATTTACTACAAGAAGACGAAGAGTTTTCTAGAGTGTTGGTATTTATCAAACACAAATACTTGGCAGACTTGGTATTTACTGAAATTCAAGGAATGGCCGATTATCCGGAAGATACTTTTGCTTTAATACACTCTAATAAAACCCAAAATTATCGCTTGCGATCTGTAGAAAATTTTAAGGCTGGAAAACACAGAGTTTTAATTACTACCGATGTATTGTCTAGAGGTATGGACATCCCCAACGTTAGCCATGTAATTAATTTTGATTTTCCTAAAGAAGCAGAAGCATACATGCATAGAATTGGAAGAACAGGTAGGGCAGAAAATGAAGGTTTTGCATTATCATTTGTAACCGAAAGAGATGCAGAAATTATTGCCGAAATAGAAACATTAATGAATTATGAAATTCCAAAGTACAGCCTTCCTGATGAAGTTTTTGTAGACAGCCGTTTGATTGACGATGAAATAGAAAAAGATGATATCACTCCTTATCAAAAATTAGGATCTAAAGAATTTGCCCCTGGCCCTGCTTTTCACGAGAAAAAAGATAAAAACAAAAAAGTAAATTTAGGAGGTAGCTATCGTAGAAAGTTAGCAGCTAAATACAAAAAACCTCAAAGAAGAAAACCTAAAAAATAATTACTTATTAAACCTTCTTAAACAACTGCTTTAATTTCTAATACTTTCCCATCCCAAACAATGGTATCTCCTTGTTTCTTACCCAACAACAACTTTCCTATAGGTGCATTAAAAGAAATAACAAATACCGTATGTTGCATACACGCTACTTGTCCCAAACTTGTAGCTAAGTAATAGTACTGCTGATTTAACAATACCAAAGAACCTATTTGTACTATTTCTGTGGCATAGTTATCTAATCTTTGTAAAGCTTGTTTTTGTTGCAAAACAGTCTGGTATTGCTGTCCTAACTTTTCCATTTCCAACTGTAACATTGCTCTTCCCGTTTCGTGTTTGTCCCCTGCCGTACTCTTAGATTCAGACAACAAATCTGTTTTATAACCTTCTAAAACCAGTTGTATGGATTGTAACTTTTGCATTACTTGTCCTACACAAACTGCCAATAGCTCTTTTTTGTCTATCATTACAATTCTAGTTTAAGTTGAATGTATTGTTTTAAATTTTTAGGCTCTTCATTATCTAAGTTGTTGATGGAAATACCCAACAACCTTACTGAATTGCTTACCTTTTGTTGATACAACAGTTCTTTTATCACTTTGTAAATTTGCTGATGAGTACTTACAAAAGTATCTAAAGTTTTGCTACGGGTGGTCTGACTAAAGTCACTGTATTTAATTTTTAGGGTTACTGTTCTTCCTTTTACTTGATTTTTTTGCAATCTCCCTTCAATTTCTCTAGACAGTTGTTGTAGTTTTTCTAGCATAAAAACTTCGGAAGTTAAGTTCTCTAAATATGTATGTTCTGCCCCTACCGATTTTCGAGTTCGAAAGGGTTTTACAGGACTATTATGTATGCCTCTAACAATGGAATAGTAATGCTGTGCAGCACTTTTAAAATGCTGCTCTAAAAACGCTATGCTTTTACTTTTTAAATCTGCTCCTGTAAAAATCCCCAAACGATACATTTTCTCTGTCGTCTTTTTTCCCACTCCATAGAACTTACGTATGGGTAAAACTTCTAAAAAGTCGATTACCTCATCAGGAGCAATAGTTTTTTGTCCGTTAGGCTTGTTAATATCCGAAGCAATTTTAGCAACAAATTTATTAGGTGCAATTCCCGCAGAAGCATTTAGTCCTGTTTGCTCTTTTATTTTAATTCGAATCTCTTGAGCAATTAATGTTGCAGACGGACATTCTTTTTTGTTAAAAGTAACATCTAAATAAGCTTCGTCTAGAGACAAAGGCTCTATTAAATCTGTGTATTCCCTAAAAATACTTCTTACCAGATTAGAGATTTCTTTGTATCTGGCAAAATCAGAACGTACAAAAATAAGTTCTGGGCACATTTTTTTGGCTAAAGAACTTGCCATGGCAGATTTTACTCCAAACTTTCTGGCTTCATAACTGGCTGCCGCTATTACCCCTCTTTTACCATCTCCACCTACTGCAATAGCTTTTCCTCGCAATTCTGGGTGGTCTAACTGAGCTACTGAAGCAAAGAAAGCATCCATATCTACGTGGATTATTTTACGCTGGGATGTAGAGAAAGTTTCCAAAATAAAAATTAAAGATGCTTACAAAAATAAACAACCCGATTCAGAAATTTCTAAATCGGGTATTTTTAAGCAGCTGTATTGCATTTATATTTCTTTGTTAACTACTTTCCAAAGTGCATCTTTTAACGCTACAATTCCAGTTTGTGTTATGGAGGAAATAAATAAGGTTTCTATGCCTTCGGGCAGTTCTTTTTGCATTTCTTCTTTTAGTTCATCATCTAATAAATCAGACTTGGTAATAGCCAACAAACGATCTTTGTGTAGCAATTCAGGATTGTGCAACTCCAATTCGTTTAGCAATACTTTATAATCTTCTTTTACATCATTAGCATCTGCAGGAATCATAAACAGTAGGACTGAGTTACGCTCTATATGCCTAAGAAAGTAATGCCCTAGCCCTTTTCCTTCGTGTGCTCCTTCTATAATTCCAGGAATATCAGCCATTACAAAACTCTGAAAGTTTCGGTACTCTACAATTCCAATATTAGGTTTTAGTGTGGTAAAAGCATAGTCTGCAATTTTGGGTTTTGCAGCGGTTACAACAGACAATAAGGTTGATTTTCCAGCATTTGGAAACCCTACTAGACCAACATCGGCCAATATTTTTAATTCTATTTGAAACCATCCGTCTACTGCTGGCATTCCAGGTTGTGCATATCTTGGAGTTTGATTGGTTGCAGATTTAAAATGCCAGTTTCCTAATCCTCCTTTACCTCCTTCACACAAGATTTTTTCTTGACCGTCTTCGGTTATTTCAAATAAAACTTCTTGTGTATCAGCATTTCTTACAATGGTTCCTAATGGCACGTCTAAATATTTGTCTTCTCCATCAGCACCTGTACTACGGCTTGATGCACCATCACCACCATGCCCTGCTCTACTATGTTTTAAAAAACGTAGATGATGCAAAGTCCACATTCCTTTATTTCCACGAAGAATTACGTGTCCTCCACGACCTCCATCACCTCCGTCTGGACCTCCTTTTTCTATGTACTTTTCTCTATGTAAGTGTGCAGAACCTCTTCCTCCTTTTCCAGAGGAAGCGTAGATTTTAATATAATCAATAAAATTTCCGTCAGTCATTTTTAGATACTTTAGGCTTTAAGCATTATGCTTGTAGCTGTATTAAATTACAAAAATAAAAAAAGCTATTAGTAAATCTTTGAATTACTAATAGCTTTGATAGCCTATGGATTAAGGCACAACGTTTTATAATGTGTCAACTACTTGGGAAATTAATGCAGTGATTGATTCTATAGAACCTACTCCGTTAATTCCGTAGTATTTGTTTTGTTTTTCGTAGTAATCTTTTACAATAGCGGTTTTGGTATTGTATTCATTAAAACGGTTTCTAATTTTAGTTTCGTCTTGGTCATCTGCTCTTCCTGAAACTTTTCCTCTTTCTAGCAAGCGGGTAACCAAAATATCTTCTTCTACTTCTAAAGCAATCATAGCGTTGATAGTTGCTCCTTTTTTTGCTAAAAAAGCATCCAATGCCTCTGCCTGAGATTCTGTTCTTGGAAATCCATCAAAGATAAACCCTTTGGCATCGGTATTTTTTTCTACCTCTGCTTCTAACATGTTAATAGTTACTTCATCTGGCACAAGGTTTCCGTTATCTATGTAAGACTTTGCTAATAAACCTAATTCGGTTTCGTTTTTTATGTTGTATCTAAAGACATCTCCAGTAGAAATGTGTACCAAGTTGTACTTTTCTTTTAATACTTCGGCTTGTGTTCCTTTTCCTGCACCTGGAGGGCCAAACAATACAATGTTTTTCATGCTCTATAGTTTTAAATTACTGTTATTCAGTAAATCATCATTTATTAACAGAATGCAAATGTAAGTATCTGCAACGAACTATTAAAATATAGTTTTAGAAAACTATGGATTTGCTGTAGTGATACAAAAAAAGGTAGCAACTAAGTTGCTACCTTTTTTACTATGTCCTTAAAAGGAGTGGTTTGTATCTTATTTGTCGCTGTCTAATAAGTCGAAGAACTCATCTAACTTAGGCATGATGATGATTTTAGTTCTTCTGTTTTTAGATCTGTTTGCAGCTGTATCGTTGTCTACTACAGGTGCGTATTGAGATCTACCCGCTGCAATTAATCTTTCTGGCAATACGTCGTATTTAGTTTCTAACTCACGCACTACAGCAGCTGCACGTTGTACTGATAAGTCCCAGTTATCTTTAATAGCTGCTCCTTCTTTAACCAACTTGTTGTCTGTATGTCCTTCTACCATTACATCCATTTTAGGATATTGGTTTACAACAGTACCTACCTTTTTTAAGATTGCTGCTGCTCTTGAAGAGATTCTGTAAGAACCTGAGTTGAATAATAATTTATCTGCAATAGAAATAAATACTTTAGTTCCCTCGATGTTTACAGAAATGTCATCATCATTTAATCCGTTAGGTAAGATTTTCTTTAAACTAAAGGCAACTGCTAAGTTGATAGAGTCTTTTTTAGAGTTTGCTTCTCTGATGTATTTAATATATTCATCTTTTTGCTCTAATTGAGACAAAGTAGAACGCATGTTGTCTGTTGCAGATTTAGACATTGCGATTAAGTTATCTACGTTCTCTAAATATTTTTCATTCCCTTTTTCTAGAAAAGCAATTCTGTCTTTTAAAGCAGCGATCTCGTTTTCTGCTTTTCCTAAATCTACCTTAGAAGCAGATAAGTTTTTTTGAGCAGAAGCTAACTTATTTTGAACAGTTGCTTGCTCTGTTTGTAAATCAGAATACTTTTTTTTGGATACACAAGATGTTGCTACTAAAGAAATAGAAACGATTCCTAATAAAACTTTTTTCATGGTCTATAAATTGTATTTTTGTTTTGAACAAATATAAAAACTTTCCTACTAATACCTAATGATTATGCATATATCTAACTATATCAGTACGCTAAAAACACTTTTTTATAGTTTTTGTATATTTTTTTTAACTACCGGATGTAATTCTAAACAAAATGTATACAAAACGCTACAAGGAAATGTTTTTGGAACTACATTTCACATTAAGTATGCTGAGACTATAGAACGCAACATTGAGGAAGATATTGCCCAATTGTTTGAAAAAATTAATCACTCTTTATCTACGTACCACAAAGAGTCGGTTATTAGCCAGTTGAATAACCAACCTTTAGCGTCTGTAACCATAGACGAACATTTTTTAAAAGTAATGGAGGTTTCTAAAAAAGTTTACTTAGATACGGATGGATATTTTGATCCTACTATAGGAAAAACGGCTAGTGTTTGGGGCTTTGGAGCAAAAAAAATTACCCAAGAGCCTACACAGAACGAAATAGACAGCTTGTTGCAATACGTTGGGTTTGACAAGGTGCATGTAGAAAACAATGTATTGCTAAAAGAGAACAAGGAGATTTACCTAAACTTTAATGCAGTTGCCAAAGGGTATGGGGTAGATGCTGTAGGGGTTTTGTTAGAAGGATTAGGGATTCAGGATTATATGGTAGAGATTGGTGGAGAGGTAAGAGCAAGAGGAACGAACGATAAAGGACAATTTTGGTCTATAGGTATAGAAGAGCCTAATTTTGATGGTACAAGAAGCCTGCAAAAAGTTACCCGTTTGCAGAATGAAGCTATTGCCACTTCTGGGAATTATAGAAAGTTTAGGGTAGACCCAAATACGGGGAAAAAGATAGCACATACGTTGAATCCAAAAACGGGATCGCCATCGGAAACAGACTTGTTAAGCGTGTCTGTAATTACCAATGGGTCTTGTGCTGAGGCCGATGCTTATGCAACTGGATTGATGTCTATGGGATATGAAAAAGCAACCTCTGTAGTTGCAAAACACCCAGAGCTAAAAGTGTTTTTTATTTATTTAGATAATAACGAGGTTAAGACTTATGCTAGCAAGGGCTTAACGTTTATAAAATAAACGTTTTAAAAACCTGTAAAAACTTTAAAAGGATGTACTAAGCACATCCTTTTTTTATTTTAGCGATACAGACATATGCATGTTGCATTTGCAAATTCTTAAGATCCTTTTAAAAATTTACTAGTTACCTCATCCTATTTGTAGTTGTTGTTATTGGTTTCTTTTTTTACAATTATATATTTGGGTTTTACTTTAGAAAGTATATGTATGTACTTGTTGTTTTTACAAATTACATTGCTAAAACCGCTTAGTGTTTTTGCTGTATTGTATTTTACCTTTTGTTTTTTATAAATAGTATTTGGATTCTTGTTTTGGATGTATTTGCTTTATACATAACGCTGTTTGTGTTTTTGTTAGATTTTTTGATTATTTAAAAAAGCATTAAAAGTTTTGCTTTTAATGCTTTGGGTATTTGTGTTTGCCTTGTTTAATTGCTAAGAATTGTTTCTGAATTTGATTCTTGCAATTTTGGTATATTCTTCGGAGGTGGGACCATAGAGACTTTTGATGTACTTTTTGACATTTTGAGCAATGGTATACAAACCTGTTTTTGGAGCATAGAGCACGTTGTTGCGTTCTATTAGCTTTATGTTTAAGATTGCTTCGGTTTGGTCTACTGTTATGGTACTGTTTATAAGCGTTTGTTTGTAGTTGTTTAGGCTGGCAATTTTTAGGTCTTCGGTATTGGGGTTGTAGGAGGGTATGGTGCTAACAAACTCTATAAGTCTTGTAAAGTTTTCTGTTAATTGGGTAAAAGATTGTCTGGAGGTAGAGATGGTTTTGGTGGTATTTTGGGGGGTTGTTTGTCTTTTTCGTTTGTTGCCTTGTATGCTTCGGTTGATGGATTTTGCTTGGTCTAATGCTCCGTTAGAAAGTTCTAGAATGCCTAAATAATTGCTAATTCTGGTGCATAATTTTTTTAGGTTTTGAAAGTTTAATCGTCTTTGATGTATTGCATTTTTATTGTCTGTTTTTGATTGTATGGTTTGATTGATGCAATTGTTGGCTTTGGTGTACAGAGTGTCTAGGTTGGTAAGTTGAAGATTGTTTACCGAAGGGTTGTATTCTGGATAGGTGCTAATTTGCTGAATTAATTTTTGAAAGTTTGCTACATTGATTGCGTTTCCTGTTTCGTATTGATGACTCATATTCTAACAATTTTATTAATTAATAAGGATTAATATAGTAATTAATTATCATATGTTAATCTAAGTGATTATGTATAGAGTTCTGAGTAACAGATTTGTAATTATTTTGTTTTGGTTGTTTTGTGGTGTTTGAAACTCATCAACCTAAAAAAGAAAGAGTTGATTGGGGTGTTTGGTAACAGTATGTTTGATTGATTGCTGTTGGTAATTGTGTTTTAGAAGTTTTTTGGGTGTGGGCTACTTTTTAAAACATACAGGCAAGATTTCGTTTGCCATAAGGCTGTATTGTTGTATTTGTTTTGGGGTAAAGTTTTCTGAGACTTTGAATTGTTGAACGGTGAAGCCTGCGTTTTTTAGACGGGTAAAGTAGTCTAATCCGTAGATGCGTACATGGTCGTACTGGCCAAAGTGTTTTTTTCTGTCTTCTGGTTGGGTGATGGTATGATCTTCATACGTTGTTTCTAATTCCGTGTTCTGAGGTACTTGAAAAATTCCCCATCCGCCAGGTTTTAGCACTCGGTGTAGTTCTGACATGGCTTTGGCATCGTTGGGAATGTGTTCTAGTACGTGGTTGCAGAATACGACATCGTACGTATTGTCTTTAAAGGGTAAATTGCAAATATCTGCTTTTACATCGGCCAAAGGAGATTCTAGGTCTGTTGTGGTATAGTCTAAGTTGTTTTGTTTGCGAAATTTTTTGTAGAAGCACTGTTCGGGAGCTACGTGCAAAACTTTTAGTGATTGGTTAAAGAAATGGGTGTTTTGGGTTAGGTAAAGCCACATGAGCCTGTGTCTTTCTAAAGAAAGGGTTCCGGGAGCTAATACGTTTTCTCTTTGATTTTGGTATCCGTAAGGTAAAAACTTTCTGTAGGACTTTTGGTTGATGGGGTCTATGAAAGTAGCTCCTTTGTACCATAGGTTTAGCAAAGGTTTGGCAAGATAACTGGCTTTGATTAGCCAGGGTCTGGGTACTGTGTTGAGTATGGTTTTGAACAAGCCCATTTATGCACCGTAAGGTTTTGCTCTGAACTGATCTTCGACGTTGGTTTGAATGCCTAGAGCTTCGTTTACGTATTTGAAGGTTGATAAAATTTCGGGTTTTCCGTTGACAATGGCTACATCGTGTTCGAAATGAGCTGAGGGTTTTCCGTCTTTGGTTAGTATGGTCCATCCGTCGTTTAACTGAATGATTTCTTTGGTTCCCATGTTGGTCATGGGTTCTATGGCTACTACCATTCCATCGACAAATTTTTTACCTCTACCTCTTTTTCCGTAGTTGGGCATTTGTGGGTCTTCGTGCATTACTTTACCTAGCCCATGACCTACGAGCTCTCTTACGACACCGTAACCGTGGTCTTCGGTATATTTTTGAATGGCGTACGCTACGTCTCCCACTCTGTTTCCTGCTTTGAACTGGGCAATACCTTGGTACAAGCTTTGTTTGGTTACTTCTAATAGTTTTTTGATTTCATCGCTTACCTCTCCGACTTGAAAAGTGTAGGCGTGGTCTCCGTGAAATCCGTTTTTGTATGCACCGCAATCGATAGAAATAATGTCTCCTTCTTGTAAAGGGTCGTTGTTTGGGATTCCGTGAACGACTTGAGCGTTGGGACTCATACACAAACTGTTGGGAAAATCATACAAACCTAAGAAACTTGGTTCTGCACCATGATCTCTAATAAAAGTTTCGGCCAAGGCATCTAACTGCAAGGTGGTAACCCCTGGTTTTACTTCTTTGGCAAGCATTCCTAAGGTTTTAGAAACGATTAGGGCACTTTCTCTCATTAGCTCTATTTCTTCTAAGGTTTTGATTTTGATCATGGTTGCAAATTTGTGAACTGCAAAGATAGGCTTTTTGACGGATTGTTAAAACGAGGAACTAAGGAAGTAAAGCATGATAAACTTTGTGGTTGAGAATGTTTTTGTTTGGTTTGAATGGTTTAATTTTATGTAAAAATATAGAGGATGATTATAAAAGAATTAAATGGAAAAACACCCCAGTTTGGTGACGATTGTTTTTTGGCAGAGAACTGTGTTGTGATTGGTGATGTGGTAATGGGTAATGATTGCAGCGTATGGTACAATGCGGTGATTAGAGGTGATGTGCATAGCATAAAGATGGGAAATAAGGTAAACATACAAGATGGAGCTGTGGTACATGCTACGTATAAAAAACACCCAACGGTAATTGGAAATTCTGTTTCTGTAGGCCACAATGCCATTGTGCACGGATGCACTATTTATGATAATGTTTTGGTGGGGATGGGTGCTATTGTAATGGACGACTGTGTGTTGGAATCTAACTGTATTATTGCTGCGGGTGCGGTTGTTACTAAGGGAACTAGAGTTGCATCGGGCAGTGTGTATGCTGGTACGCCTGCTAAGAAAATAAAAGATTTGAGTGAAGCACTTTTGAAAGGCGAAGTAGAAAGGATTGCCGAGAGTTATTTAACATACGCTAGTTGGTATAAAAAATAAGAAAGCCCAGACTTTGGGTCTGAGCTTTTGTTTTATTTTTTGTCCATTATTTTTATTCTGCCCTCTGTTTTGCCTGTAAGCACCAATTGGTTTTCTGTGGGTAGTTGCATTGGGTAATCTGCATCTGTAAACACCACGGCTACAGAGGCCCCTAATACGGCACTTTCTTTGCCATACCCCCCGCCATCTACCAACGTATAATTGGCATCGTTTAGCACAGGGTTAAAATCTGGATTTTTATACAAAGGATGTAGTGCTTTTGGAACGTACACAAAGTTTTTATATGACAATGTTGCTGTATGATCTGTAGCTGCTAGACTGATGTTTTTGAATTGAGAATTTTGAGAGAAGCTTCCTCTGGCTTTTCTTTTAGAATCTTTGGCCACAAAACCTCTTCTTAGAAATAAGGTCCATGTACTTCCTTGGGATTTAGCTCCATCTACCAAAATTCTTCCGTTTACTACTGAATGGGGTTGCAAAAGTACTGCTGCTTTTCCGTGAATGCTTGCTACGTTTTTTATTACAATGTTAGAAACCCCAAGATTGTATTGCCTACCTGTGTGTGCTTCGATTCTGCACGTCATTCCCCCATGACTGACTAAGTTTTTTAGCAAAATATTTTTACCCACATTGGTTTGAGCCAAACCATAACCAATAGAACCCCCGGTAAGTTCTATATTGGCAATGGTAACGTTTTGGGCAATGTTTGCATGTTGGTTGCTAACCTTAACAGGGTTAAAAGCGATGGCTGCCCCTTTGGTAAGATGATCTTGTATGGTAAGATTTTGGATAAGAACATTTTTTACATAACCTATGGCAATGGCACGGTAAAAGGTGTTTTTGGGTCGGGTTAGTATGCATTTTGGTCTTGAGTTTATAGTGCCCAGACCTGTAATCTTTACGTTTTGTACTAAAGACTTGCCTTCTTTCATTCCTATATTGAACAAAAAATTTTTGATGCCTTTGTGCCATTTATCATGATCCATGGTAAAGGTAGTACCTTGTTCTATGGTGATGTGAATGTTAGATTTTAGACAAACATCTTTAATGGTATACGCACCTTTTTTGATGAGAATGGTTCCTCCGCCTTTTTGATTTAGGTCTGTAATTAGTTGATTCAATCGATCTGTATCGTTTTCTCCGGCAGTAAATGTTAGCATTCTATTTTGAGGAAGTTCTTTAAAATCTTTGCCTTGGTAACCTGCTCCGTCTTGACTGTAAGGAGTAGCAGGATACATACTACTATCTGAAACGTTTCCAGGATTTACTTTGGTTTGTGAATGCTTTGTGGTTTCTTCTGTTTCTTTATCAGATTGCTTTTCTATTGGATTGCTATTGGCAGAACAAGAAAAAAAGGTAAGTACTACAAATGCAAGACGAAGTATTGTTTTCATTTTTTTAGATTTTAGAAATCTAAATATAGAAGCAGATTCTAAAGAAAAGCAACTATAAATACACTATTGAAAGCATTATATTGCCGATTGATTTGCAAACACAACATTTTGATGCAGCGCTACATCTTGTGTAAGTTTTTGTAAGATAGCTAAATTACCATTACTGATAAGTAAGTGTTTTGCAGCTGTTGTTTTTGGATTTTGCAAATGATGTTCTGCCAATATACGTTCTGTTTGTTTGGCAACTGCAAAGCCTGAATCTATTACGGTAACTGTTGTACCTAGCAACTGTTTAATTTTAGGAATTAAATAAGGATAATGAGAACAACCCAAGACTAAATAATCTATTTGGTGTTGCATCATAGGTTGCAAATACTTTGTTAGCAGTTGTTCTAGTTCGGGGCTATTTATTTTGTCTGCTTCTATTAAAGGTACCAAGCCCGTACCCTCTTGCTCTACCACAGTAATGTTTGCTGCAAATTTTTGTGTCGTATGATGAAACAACGCACTGCTTAGTGTTCCTTTGGTAGCTAAAATTCCTACAGCTTTGGTTTGAGTGGCCAATGCAGCAGGTTTAATGGCAGGTTCTATACCTATAAAGGGAATTTGAAACTTATCTCTAAGAATATGGATTGCGTTGGTTGTGGCGGTATTGCAGGCTACGACAATTATTTTTGCACCTTTGTCTATTAGATACTGGGTATTTTTGATACAGATTGCTATAATTTCTTCTTTGGATTTTTCGCCATACGGAGCGTTGCTACTATCTGCAAAATAGATGGTATCTTCGTTGGGTAATCTTTTGATAATTTCTTTCCAGATAGAAGTTCCTCCTACCCCTGAATCAAAAATTCCGATTGGACTTGCTGTACGATTGGTTGTCATGGCACAAAATCAAATAAAAATTAAAGATATAAAAAAAGCATTCCTTGTAAGGAATGCTTTAAGTTGTGTGTTTGTATTTCTATTTTATTTTACTCCTAACTTAGCTTTGATTGCTGCTGAGATGTCTTCACCACCTTCAGAATAGATTAAGGTTCTAGCATCTAAGATGTACTGGATTCCTTTTTCTTTAGCGTATGCTTTGATAGCATCTTGAGCTTTCTTTACGATTGGAGCCAACAATTCGTTTTGTTTTTTTTGTAACTCTTGTTGAGCAGCAGCTTGTAATTGTTGAATTTTAGCTTGTTCTTGTTGTACTTCTACAGCTCTTTGTTGATTTTCTTCAGGAGTTTTAGACTTCTCTTCTGCTGTGTATCTATCAAACTTAGCTTTTAATGCAGTTGAAGCTGTTTTGATTTCAGATTCGTACGTTTTTCCTAATTTTTCCATATCTGCTTGCATCGCTTTGGCTTCTGGCATAGAAGCTACCACTTCGTCTAAGTTGATATGTGCAATTTTTTGAGCGTTTGCAAACTGTGTAAATCCTAGTGCAATAATTGCAATTAAAAATGTGGTTTTAATTTGTTTCATCGTTTTTCTTGTTTAATCGTTTTTGTCTTTCTTCTCGCCTTTTTTTAAGGGCTTCTTCTCGTTTTTTTCTTTGTTCTGCTATTCTAGCTTCTCTTGCTTTTCTGGCTTCTTCTCTTTTAAGAGCAGCCTCTTCTTCTTTTATTTCTTTCTCTGATTTTTGAATGTACTTTAAAACTAGGTCGCTAATATCGTAATTGTTATTGGTATAGAGCATAACGATGGACGAAGATTTTTCAAAAATCATGTCGAATTTACGCAATTTAGCTACCACTTGTACCGCATTGAATACTAAATCTTGGTAAGGAGTTACTAATTTTTTTCTTAGGTCATATAATTTTCCTTCAACTCCAAAATAGGTATTCTCTGTGGTTAATATTTCACGTTCGTACAATTCTATTTCTGTTTCTCTTTCTCTGATTAAATCCTCTGTTAACAAGGGTTTTTCATTTAGAAACTCTTTTTTCATGGTTTCTAGCTTTAGATACATCTTGTCTAAATTTCTTTTCCAAAGCGTTGTTTCAGAGTCTAGCTTAGACTGTGCTTGGGCATAAGATGGAATTTGTTCTAAGATGTATTCCATATCTACAAATCCTATTCTTTGTACAGATTGTTCTCTTTGTTGTGCCGTTACGGTTAGCACTGTAAAAACAAAAATTGTTACAAAAAAATGTTTGGGTTTGGATATGTATCTAGAAATAATCATGCCATGTTTTTAAAATTGTTGTCCTATGATAAAGTGGGTTTGCCATCCTGACTTTTGTATTTCTCCTGGAACATTGTCAAATCCATGACCAAAATCTATTCCTAACAAACCAAATGCTGGCATAAATATACGGATTCCTAGTCCTGCTGATTTTTTTACATCAAAAGGATTAAAGTTATCCATTCCGCTGTAAGCGTTTCCTGCCTCTACAAATCCAAGTGCATAAATTGATGCCGATGGTTTTAAGGTAATTGGGTAACGTAGTTCCATAGACATTTTATCGTATACGGTTGCTCCAAAAAATTCTCCTGCAGCTCCATCAGATAAAGAACTGTTTGGATATCCTCTTAATCCTATTACTTCTCTACCATCAAAATTGTTGGTATTTAATCCGTCTCCTCCTACGAAATAACGCTCAAAAGGAATTTCTCCTTTTCTGTTGTTGTATTGTCCTAGGTATCCAAATTGCAGGTTGGTCATTAATACAAATTTATCAACCAAAGCGGTGTACCATTTTGCTTTGATGTTTACTTTGTAATACTCTAACCATTTGAAACGTTCGTTGTTGCTTTCAAATCTTTCTGAAGTAAACATAGAGTAAGGAGGTGTAAATTTACCTTCTACACTAAATGTAGAACCGTATCTTGGGAAAATTAAGCTTGGTCCTGCTGAGTTTCTTTGTAAAGTTACGTTGTAAGATAGGTTGTGAGAAGTTCCTCTTCCGTTGTCAAAAGTTAAAGATCCAAAATTAAAATCTTTGGCCTCGTATCTTCTGTAACTAATGGCATTGCTAATGGTAAAGTAATCGTCTGGCCATTTTAATCTTTCTCCAATACCTACAGAAACTCCAAAAATATTTAACAACTGATCTTTATCTACATTGTTGTACGAAGTAATTTGTCCCAAACTATTGGTTTCGTATCCGTATTGTCTTTGATTGTAAATAGAAAAGGTAAAAGATCTTGGTTTTTTACCTCCCAACCAAGGTTCGGTAAAAGAGATGCTATTAGAGGTATTAAATCTACTGGCTTGTAACCTTAAAGACAATTGTTGCCCGTCTCCTAAAGGTAATGGCTTGTATTCTTTTTTATTAAAAATGTTTCTAATAGAAAAGTTGTTAAACGAAAGCCCTAATGTACCAATAAAAGATCCTCCACCATATCCACCTTGCAGTTCTATTTGGCTAGAACCTTTTTCTTCTAGACTATATTCTACCGCTACGGTTTTGTCTGCGTAATTTGGCTTTAGGTCTGGTGTGATGTTTTCTGCATCAAAAAATCCCATTTGCCCCAACTCGCGAATGGAACGGATGATATTGTCTTTGCTATACAAATCTCCTGGTCTTGTTCTTAACTCTCTAAAGATTACGTGATCGTTAGTTCTTTCGTTTCCTATTACAGAAACATGACTAATAGTTGCCGGATCGTCTTCGTGAATTCTGATTTCTACAGTGATAGAATCGTTCTCTACTTTGGTTTCTACCAAATTTATTTGAGAAAACAAATATCCATTGTTTTGGTACAAGGTAGAGATATCTTCAGAATCTGGTGTTCCATCTCCTTTTACACGTTCTTCTAAGGTTTTGGAGTCGTATACATCACCTTTGTCTATTTTTAAGATTTTTTGAAGTTGATCACTTGCATAGGTTTTATTTCCTAAGAACAAGATGTCTTTATAAAAGTATTTTTTTCCTTCCTCAAGACTTAAGTGCAGGTCGATGGTTTTTCCGTCTTTGTTCCAACTTATACTATCTGATAGAATTCTGGCATCTCTAAACCCTTTTCTTCTATACTTTTCAATCAGTTTTTGTTTGTCTTCTTCAAAAGCATCTTCTACGTATTTAGAGCGTTTCCAAAATCTTCCCCAAAATTTTTGTTTGGTATCTTTTAAGGCTTTTCTTACATCTCTGTCATCAAACTGTTCGTTTCCAGCAATTACGATTTCATCAATCTTAACTAACTTTCCTTTGTCAATTCTAACTACAGCATTTCTTAAATTTGGATTTTCTGGAGTATTGGTTTTAATGCGTACTTTGGCATTTAAATATCCTTTATCTATGTAAAATTGTTTGATGTAATTTTCTGTTGATTTTACCAAATTTTCTGTAAGCATTTTACCTTTTACAAAATCGGTATCTTCTCTAAATTTTTTGGCTTTGGATTTACTAACACCTATATAAGTAATTCTATCTAACTGAGGTAATTCTTGAATCGCAAATTCTAAATAAATTGTATTCCCCTCTAATTTGGTTGCGTATACTTCTACATTGCTAAACTTGTCCGTTTTGTGTAATTTTTTGATAGCACTTGTTAGCTTATCTCCTGGGATTTTAATCTCTTGTCCTGTTTTTAATCCTGAATAAGAAATTACTGAAGCCTCAGAAAACTGATTGGTACCCGTAACTGTAATTCCTCCTAACAAGTATCGTTTGGAAGTTGTTAAATCAGGTTCGGTTTCTTGTGAAAAAATAAGATTGCTAATAAATAAAAAAAGGATAGAAATATATTTCTTAAGTAACTTGTTCATGTTCTCCGTCTAATTGTTCGCTGGTTTTTCCAAACCTTCTTTCTCTGTTTTGATACGTTTCAACTGCTTTGTACAAGTCCTCTCTTCTAAAATCAGGCCAAAGTACATCGGTAAAATACAATTCTGCATAAGCCATTTGCCATAAAAGGTAATTGCTAAGTCTCTGTTCGCCACTAGTTCGGATCATTAAATCTACATCGGGCAAGTTGTGCGTGTACAAATGCTGCTGTATTTGGCAGTCGTTGATCTCGTTAATACTTAATTCTTTATTTTCTACTTTTTCTGCTATTTTTTTGATACAAGAAGTAATTTCTTCTCTACTTCCGTAGCTAAGTGCAAAGGTTAAAATAATTTTTGAATTATTTTCGGTGGTTTTAATAACTTCTTTTAGAGTTTGTTGCGCATTGTCTGGCAAGTCGTTTAATTTACCAATGGCATTAACCTTTACCCCGTTTTTCATAAAATCAGGGACTTCTTTTTTTAAAGACTTGGTTAGCAAAGTCATCAATGCATCTACTTCTAGTTTAGGTCTTTTCCAGTTTTCTGTAGAGAATGCATATAGAGTAATTGCCTCTGCTCCTATTTCTGAGGCGGCTATCACAGATTCTCGAACTGCTGTTAACGCATTTCTGTGACCAAAAATCCTAGCCATTCCTTGTTTTTTTGCCCACCTACCATTACCATCCATGATAATTGCAATGTGTCTAGGAATCTTATTTTCTTTTAATTGATCTAACAAATTGTATTTTTTATTTAGAACTTACTTCTTGTCTTATAATCTTTTGGCCATCCAAAAGTATAATAAATACTACCTCCTAAAAAGTAATAAGCATCATAAGTACTTCCATTAGTAGCCATTCCGTCCAAGTCGTCTGTTAATGCAACTCTTCCCTTTGCTTCTAATGAAAATAAGAAATCTCTATTAATTGCTCTTTTATATCCAATTCCAACTGGCAAAGCTATCATGGGTTTATAACCAGCTCCGTTATTGTAAATAAGGGCTGCTGCTTCTAAAATAAAATAGGGTGTTCCTCTTTCACCTTCTCTAAAACGCAATAGGTTGTATTTTGAGAAATTGAAATCAACACCTAATGTTCCTTCTAGAATACTTATGTTATCGTGTTTTAATCTATTGGCTGTTAAACGATATGCAATTCTGGGGTTTGCATTTTTTTTAATAGCAAAACCGATACTTGTTGGCGATATTTTTGGTTTTAGTAAATCCATAGTAGTGCTATTATCGGTTAAGATGTTTGGCATATTCAAAGTAAAACCAGCTTCATAGATTTGGGAAAAACTGTTTTGAAAAGAAATAAAGATGAGTAGGTAGATTAGTTTTTTCATATTCAATGTTTAAACGTGTCAAATATAATTAATTGATCAATAAAATTATTAGGATTCTATTTTCATTTTATTGAAAACTTATTTCTTGTATCCTGTCCCCACAATAACTTATCTCTTAACGTATTGATAAAAGCATGGTTCTTTAAGGCAACGATCTTGGCTGTAAAATCTGCTTTGGTTACAATCAATTCTGTTTCTACATCAATCGTGGTGACTCTTGAGTCCAAAGATGCTAAAAATTGATCTTCTCTCCTCAAAACTTTTAGTTTAATTTCGGTATTGTGCGAAATAACAATAGGTCTTGCGTTTAGGTTATGCGGTGCCACAGGTGTGATTAAAAAATTGTCTGTGTTTGGCATAATTACTGGACCTTGGCAGCTTAGAGAATATCCTGTAGATCCTGTAGGGGTAGAAATAATTAAGCCATCTGCGTAATAAGTGGTTAAATACTCTCCGTTTAAGTAAGCCTCTACTCCTATCATAGAAGTTGTGTCTTTTTTGGCAATGGTTAAATCATTCAACGCACATCCTATGCTTACAAATTCTTTAGAGTTTTCATTACTTTTTACATTTAACATTACTCGCTCCTCGACTCTATAATCTCCACTAAAAAAAGCTTTCATTGCTTGTGGAATTTCATTTTTCTGTACTGTGGCCAAAAAACCCAACCTTCCCAGGTTGATTCCTAAAACAGGAATTGGTAAGTGTTTTATTTGGTCCAATGCTCTTAAGATTGTTCCATCACCCCCTAAAGAAATTAGTGTTTGGAAAGAAGCGTCTAATGTGTTTTCATCATCGTAAACAGGTAACCCATTTGTAACGGACAATCCTGCTTGTTTTAATTCTTCTGCATAAGTACCAAAAACACAAACACTTGCATTCGCTTGTTCTAAAATTTCAAACAACTGAATTACATATTTTTCATGCTCTTGATGATAGGCCTGCCCATAGATGGCTACTTTTTTCATTCGGATTACTTTTAGGCTGCGAAGTTAAATGTTTAAATATTTTATAAAGTATTCTGAACGTTTTTTTAATCCTTCCAAATATGAATCTTCTGTTAAATTATTGATAATATAATAGTCATACCTTCTAAAGGACTGGATTAACTGATTGATGTTGATAGATTTTACTTTTAAGGTAATTAAAGTGTGTTCCTCTTCTCTTTTAGAAATAAAGCACCCCAGCACCATATTATTGTTAGACTCTACTATTTGACAAATTTCGGACATGGTATATTCTGTTGTCTTTTTTTCTAACAACAAAATATTTCCTTCGGTATTTAAAAAGTCTGTATCCGAAAAATAATCTAACGTGTCATTTAAATCTAAATAACCTATGTACTGCTTGTCCTTGTTTACAATAGGCAACATACTTGTATTGTTTACAGCAAAATTTGAGAATACTTCTAGTAAAATATCCTCTTCTTTAGCAAAAAAGTACTCAAAAAGATAGGCTACTTCTTCAATAGTTAGCTCTTTGTCTTCTATTGTTTTTAGGTCCTCTTTGGGAATATTCCCCAACAATTTTTGTCCTACTACTACCGGAATGTGTGAGTAAGGGATTTCTTCAAAAACAGCCAGAGTTTGTGCTACCGTTTCTTGTAAAGAAATTGTAATATGATCTGTTGATATGTAATCCATTAATTCCATAAACTCAAAATACTAAATTTTATATATAGTTCGGTCTATTTTAAATATTTTTGCCATCATAAAAATACAGAATATGGCCGTATTAAGCGTAAATGTGAATAAAATTGCAACACTAAGAAATTCTAGGGGTGGAGACGTGCCCAACTTAGTACAAGTTGCTAAAGATATTGAGGAATTTGGAGCACAAGGAATTACCATACATCCTAGACCCGATGAAAGACACATACGTTATCAAGATGCTTACGACTTAAAAGAAATTGTTACTACAGAATTAAATATTGAAGGAAATCCTATTCCTAAATTTAAACAACTGGTTTTAGATGTAGTTCCTCATCAAGTAACCTTAGTCCCTGATGCTATAGACAACATTACTTCTAATGCGGGTTGGGACACCATTACCCATCAATCTTTTTTAAAAGATGTGATTGCAGAATTTAAAGAAGCAGGAATAAGAACTTCTATTTTTATAGACACAGGAAATCCTGATTTGATTGAAGCAGCAGCAACTACAGGAGCAGATAGGGTTGAGCTGTATACCGAAAAATACGCTGTAGAATACCAAAAAGGAAACACAAGAGTTATAACCGAATATGCACAAGCGGCTCAACTGGCAAAAAAACTAGGAATGCAAGTAAATGCTGGGCATGATTTGAGCTTAAAAAACATTAACTTTTTTGCCAAAAACATTCCAGAATTAAGCGAAGTTTCTATTGGCCACGCCCTTATTGCCGAGGCCTTATACTATGGTTTGCAAAATGTGATTACAATGTATCAATACAAACTTCAAGACGTACTATAACTATGGAATTACTACACTCTAAAATTCAAGGAATCGGAACACCTTTGATTATATTACACGGATATTTTGGTATGGGAGACAACTGGAAATCTCATGCTAACAAGCTATCCGAAGATTTTGAAGTTCACTTAGTAGACCAACGAAATCATGGACGTAGTTTTCATTCGGAAGCCTTTAACTACGAATTAATGGTAGAAGATTTACACTTTTACTTTGAACAAAAGCAACTAAAAAAAGCCATTGTTTTAGGACATTCCATGGGTGGAAAAACAGCCATGTTATTTGCCGTAGAATACCCAGAATTAGTAGAAAAACTTATTGTTGTAGATATTGCTCCAAAGTATTATCCTCCGCATCACGATACCATTATTAATGCATTAAATACTGTAGATTTCTCCCAGCTAGAACTCCGTTCAGAGGTAGATGATATTTTAAAAGAAAGTATTTCAGAAGAAGGAGTTCGTCAGTTTTTGCTTAAAAATGTATACCGAAAAACAAAGACCCAAATGGACTTTAGATTCAACCTAAAAAGCTTAACAGACAACAACCCAGAAGTTGGAGCCGCACTTCCTTCTTTTACTACATATTCCGGAGAAACATTATTTATAAGAGGTGCTAAATCTAACTATATTTTAGACAATGATATGGCTTTGATTCAAGCACATTTTGAAAAAGCAAAACTAGAAACCGTCCCCAATGCCGGACACTGGTTACATGCAGAAAACCCGACCGATTTTTACAACAAACTGATTGCTTTTCTAAAATAAGCAACAGCTTGTAACAAAGACATTGAGCATGAATTGATTATAGTTTTGTTGATTCGTAAAAAAAAGCCTATTTTTGCACCCAATTTTTTAGAGATTTTAAATTAAATTAAGTCAAATGAACATTACTAAAGAGAATATCGATGCATTAAATGCAGTAGTTAAGGTTGATATTACAGCAGAGGATTATCAAGATAAAGTTACTTCTGTATTAAAAGATTATCGTAAGAAGGCAAATATCCCAGGATTTAGACCAGGACAAGTGCCAATGGGGTTGGTGAAGAAGCAGTACGGAAAATCAGTAATGGTAGATGAAGTAAACAAATTGTTACAAGAGTCTTTAAACAACTATTTGGTTGAAGAAAAATTAGATATTTTAGGAAATCCTCTTCCAAAAATGGACGAAAACTTTAACTGGGATGCTGAAAACTTCTCTTTTGAATTTGAACTAGGATTGGCTCCTGAAATCAATGTTGATTTATCTAAATCAAAAATTACCAAATACAATATTGTTGCCAACGATGAGTTGATTGACAAAGAGGTAGAAAACTTACAAAACCGTTTTGGTGAAGTAATTAACCAAGAAGAAATTGCAGAAAACTCTACCATTAAAGGTGTTTTTACTAACGAAGAAAAAGCAATTGAAAACAAAGCAACTTTTACTTTAGAGGACATTAAAGGTAAAATGAACAACAAAAAGTTTGTAGGTGCTAAAGTAGGGGATGTTTTAGAATTAAAATCTAAAAATCTATTTAACGAAGACATAAAGCTAGCTAGCTCTTTAGGGCTAAAGTTAGAAGAAGTAGAAAATGAAGATGCTTTTCCTTTGACATTTAAAGTAGAAGAAATCAGTTATACAGAACCTGCCGAATTAGATCAAGAACTTTTTGATAAAATTTTTGGAGAAGGTGTTGTTGCTACAGCTAGCGAATTAAGAGACCGAATTAAAGCAGATGCAGAAGGGCAATTTGCACAACAAGCAGACCAACACTTACTAAACGCAGTTACAGAAAACTTAATTGAAAACACATCGTTTGACTTACCAAAAGAGTTTTTAATTAAATGGTTAGGAACTGCTGGTGAAAAACCAATGAACGAAGAAGAAGCAACTGCTGAGTATGACAAGTCTGAAAAAGGATTGCGTTACCAATTGATAGAAGGTAAATTAATGCAAGAAAATGACATTAAAGTTGATTTTCAAGAATTAAAAGATTACGCAATTGGATTTATAAGGCAACAAATGGCACAATACGGACAAACCAACCCTGAAGACAAAGAGTTGGAAGAAATTGCCATGAAAGTTTTACAGAATCAAGACGAAGCAAGAAGATTACAATCTCAATTAATTAGCTCTAAAATGCTAGACTTATTTAAAGAAAAAATTTCTTTTGATGAGAAAGAAGTTACTTACGAAGAATTTGTAAAAGAAGTGTACCAATAAAACAACACTATACACATAAAAAAGCACCAAATCTGTACAGATTTGGTGCTTTTTTTTATAAATAAAGAACAAATCAATCAAAAGCAAAATGTTCATCTAATTTGTTTTCTACCAATTGCTGAACACGATTTACATCAGCATCGTCTTTTACAAAAACGGTTACGTTTTCTTTTACTCGATCTCGGCTTAACGACTCTTGAATCTCTACAAAATCAACACCACATAATTGTTCTAGCAACTCCTTACATTCTACATCACACTTGATGTCATGTACGTATACTTTTATTGTTTGACGTTTAGGACTATTTCTTATTTCGGTTCTAAAGTATTTCATAAGGTTATTATTTTTTTAAAAGTACCTCTTTAAATTACTAAAAAGGAATGATATTGTCAAATCCAATGTTCTCTATCCAAACTACGATACTGGATGGCTTCTGCTATATGATGAGACTTAACATCCTTAGACTGCTCTAAATCAGCAATTGTTCTGGCAACTTTTAAAATTCTGTCATATGCCCTAGCAGATAAATTTAAAGACTCCATTGCTTTTTTTAACAACTCTTTGGTCTCTTGATGCAATTTACAATGCAGCTTGATGTGTTTTACATCCATCTGAGCATTGTAGTGGATGGTATCTTTTTCAAATCTTTTGACTTGAATGTCTCTTGCCTTTTGCACCCTTTTTTTGATTGACTTACTACTTTCAGCTGGTATTTCATTGCTAAGCTTATCAAAAGGAACTGGAGTAACTTCTATATGCAAATCAATCCGATCTAATAACGGTCCCGAAATTTTATTTAAATACTTTTTTACCTCTAACGACGAAGATTGGATCTTATTTTCATCATTAATAAAGTCTCCGCTAGGTGATGGATTCATACTTGCAATTAGCATAAAACTACTAGGATAAGTAATGGTAAACTTGGCTCTAGATATGGTAACTTCTCTATCTTCTAAAGGTTGTCGCATTACTTCTAAAACACTTCTTTTAAACTCCGGAAGTTCATCTAAAAAAAGAACTCCGTTATGAGCCAAAGATATTTCTCCTGGCTGGGGATATTGTCCTCCTCCAACCAAAGCAACATCTGAAACCGTATGATGTGGGGCTCTAAATGGTCTTTCTAAAATAAGTCCTTCTTTGTTTTTTGTATTTCCTGCTACCGAATGGATTTTGGTAGTTTCAATTGCTTCGTTTAAAGTCATTGAAGGTAAGATACTTGGAAGCCTCTTAGCTAACATTGTTTTTCCTGAGCCTGGTGGACCAATCAACAATATATTATGACCTCCCGAAGCAGCAATTTCTAAAGCTCTCTTTACAGACTCTTGCCCTTTTACATCCGTAAAATCAAACGAAAACTGATTGTCTATTTCATCTAAATACTTTTGTGTATCGAAAACTAACGGCTGAAATTCTCTATTACCAGCTAAAAAATCAATTACCTCTACAATATTTTTTAAACCATAGACTTCAAATCCATCAATCAATGCTGCTTCTTTTGCATTTTCTTCTGGAAGTACTATTCCTTTAAACCCTTGTTTCTTTGCTTCTATAGCAATAGGCAACACCCCTTTAATAGGCTGTAAACTTCCGTCTAGAGACAATTCTCCCATCACAATAAAATCTTGCAGTTTGTTAGCATTAACTTGCTTGGAAGCTGCTAAAACCCCCACTGCCAAGGAAACATCGTAAGCAGTTCCTTCTTTTCGCATGTCTGCGGGTGCCATGTTAATGGTAATTTTTTTTCCAGGAAAGTGAAATTGATTGTTTTTTAGAGCTGCGTGTATTCTAAAATTACTTTCTTTTACAGCATTATCTGGCAGTCCTACCAAGTGATATCCAACTCCTTGATCTATATTTACCTCAATGGTAATAACGGTTGCATCTACCCCCAAAAAGGCAGCAGCATATACTTTTTCTAACATAACAATTTTCTTTATCTTTTAAAGATATTAAAAAATGTTAGTTATCAAAAAAACATTAAAACCCTAGCTCTTGTGCTTTTTTAGATAGTTCTACCAAGTTTTTCACATCCAATTTCTTCATTAAATTAAAACGATGTGTTTCTATGGTACGCTTGCTTTTTCCTAGCTTTTCGGCTATTTCTAGATTGGTGTTTCCGTTTAAAATAAATTCTAAAATCTCAGTTTCTTTTTTGGTTAATTTAGACACTTCATTTCTAGAAACAGGTGTGGGTCTTTGTGGTACAGTAGCACCTCCGTTAATTAAACTCTTTACAATGGCATCGGTCGTATCTCCACTAAAGTATTTCCCTCCATTGTATACACTTGTAATTGCTTTTACAAATTCTTCTTTATTGGTATCTTTTAATAAATAACCACTAGCCCCTGCAGAAATCGCTTTTAGAATATACTCTTCAGAATCGTGCATTGACAGGATAATGGATTTTGTTTCTGTGCTTAATTTGGTTAATTCAGAAACAGCATCAATTCCATTCATTACAGGCATGCGGACATCTATAATTAAAATATCAGGCTTTAAGCTTAGCGTCATATCAACACCTTCTTGACCATTAGTTCCTTCACCTACTACGGTAAAATTTGGTTCACTTTCTAAAAGAGAACGCAATCCATTTCTTACCAACAGGTGATCATCTACTAATAATATGTTAATTTGACTCATTTTAATTTTGCTTAGGGTACTAAAAAACAGTGACTAAAAAAATATACGTAAATTTACGACGAATATACGTAAATCTACAACAAAAAATACGTAATTTTTTAGAAGTCTGTATCAATTCTTTTTTTATTCAACATTGTTTTAACGAACTTTGCTTTTTCGCAAACAACTTATACTAGCATGAAATACAATCAAGCCATAGCATTGATGGATGCCCAAAACAAAAAGGATCCTAATCAAGAAAAATACAAAGAACAGGTTTTTCCTAAAGAATATTTGTACGGTCTTAGAATGAGCGAAAAACTAGCAGATTTTATGCCCGATGCTCCAGAGTCTTTAAAATTAGCTGCCAGATGTCAACATATTTGTAGATGGGAAATTCCCAGAGACAGCTATCCTATGGATCGTGTAGGTTATCTAAAATGGCGTAATGAGTTAAAAAAACTACATGCTAGCAAGGCTTCAGAAATTTTGAATTCTGTGGGATACGAACAAGAAATAATTGATGAAGTCCAGTTTTTGTTATTAAAGAAGCAACTAAAAAAGAACGAACTTACTCAGGCCTTAGAAGATGTAATTTGCTTGGTATTTTTAGAGTTCTATTTTGATGATTTTGCTGAAAAACACAGCGAAGAAAAAATAGTAGATATTGTTCAAAAAACTTGGGCAAAAATGTCTGAAAAAGGTCATCAAGCTGCTTTGCAACTGCCTTTTTCTGAAACTGGACTTGCCTTGATTCAAAAAGCACTGGCATAAATTATGGGTTTATTAGACACGTATTTATCAGACAGAGAACGTTCTCTTTTGCAAAAAAGAAGATCTAAAATAGGAGGAGCTTTTTTCTTACTATTTGCTATTGTTATTGTGTTAAGTTATATTATCAATGACCAACTTTCTGAAGAGAATACTGTTTTAATGACCCAAGATGACATCAAAAAACTAAAAATTTATTTGGGGATTTTTTCTTCATTTATTTTAGGTTATTTAGGATGGATTTTATTCCGTTTGATAAAACCCACTTACATTACCTATCTAGATTTGATTACCGATTTATTGGCCATTAAAAATAACATTCACAACACAGACCGACCACTTTCTTCTAGAGAAAACACATTGCTGCGTTTTAGAGAACTGAATTTTGCAGTAAACAATGCTGTCTTATATGCTACCATTACTGATGAAAACAGGATTGCTTACATTAGTAAAAAATTTGAAGAATACCTGGGACACAAAGAAGATTTAACCTTTAGAAAATTTGAAGAAGTCCTTACATACAAACACAACCAACATCACAGAATTCGTAAAATTCTTAATAGTGCTAAAGGAGAATTGGTAAATAAAGAATTGCGACTTACCAATCATCAAGGAGAAGTTATTTGGATGGAAATGTCTATTATCAATATGGATAATATTCGAAATTCTAAACGTAGATTAATTGTTTGTCATGACATTACCCAGAGAAAAGTAGCTGGACTAGAAATCCAAAAAGCCAACAGAAACAAGTTTGTTGCCGAAGTACAATCACAAAAAGATCTTTCACAACAAATTATGACAGCACAAGAAGATGAACGCAAGCGTATTGCTAAAGATATTCATGATGGAATTGGACAAATGCTAACTGCCCTTCGCTTTAACATTGATAGTATAGATTTATCCGATCAGCAAAGAGCAGAACAAAGCTTAGATGCCTTAAAAGAAGTATTTGGTCAGCTAATAAAAGATGTAAGAACGGTTACCTTTAACCTTGCCCCTCCTGAACTTTCAGATCATGGGGTAACTTCTGCCATTAAAAAACTAGCCTTAATGGTAGGAAATTTTACAGGACAAAATGTAATTTTTGATAATACTACAGGTTTTGACAAACGTTTGAAAAAAAATGTGGAAGTAAACATTTACAGAATTGTACAAGAAGCCTTAAACAACGCTCTTAAATATGCCAATTCTGATCATATTCTAATTGCTATAAGCCACACAGAATCTTACCTAAAAATTAAGATTGAAGATCATGGAACAGGATTTGACCCCAATGCTTCTAGCGATAGCTTCAAAGGAACTGGAAACGGACTTAGGTTTATGAAAGAACGCATGGGATTTATTGGTGGTAAACTAAGAATTAGCTCTGAAAAAAATAAAGGAACAACCATACATATAGCTGTTCCTTTAAATTCGCCCGAGGATACAAAGAAAAATTAGTTTCCAAACAATCCTTCTAATATTTTTTTTCCTGCTTTTTTTAAATTGTCTTTAGACGATTTTTCGTTTGCTGTAGTGTCTGTCTCTTTTTTAGTTGAACCTCCCAAAAAATCTTTAATCTTATCTGCAGCTTTTTCTTTTAGCTGCTCTTTTTGATTGTTTAAAGCTGCTTTTGTTAATGAAGTTACTGCCGATTTCATATCGGGTACTACCGTTGGTTTTCCAATTGTTCCTCCTACAGAAACGTTTAAGGGAACTCGTAACTGATCTTGCTCCGCTCCCGATAATTTGCTTACAATACTAGCAGCTTGATTTCCTAAATACTTAGCCGGAAGATCTAACTTTAAGTTATAATTCATCTGATTATCAAAGCTATGAGATCCATCTATTGTAACAGGAATATCTTTTATTTTAAACGTAAATGGCTGTATGTTTACTTTGCTGTTTTTAAAAGTAACTTTGGTTTGTAAATCTTTTAAATCAAACTTATCAAAGTCTAAAAAGTTCATTTTATTTTCAGCCAAAGACAAAAACTTATTCTGACTTGCATCTATTTTGTCTACTTGTAAATTGGCAAAAGCATCTCCTGTTAGCTTAGACAAATCGGGCATAAAATCATTTCCTAGTATTCCGTTAATATCCAATTTGGTATCAAATCGTCCGTTAAATGCTCCTATAACTGGAGCTATTTTTTGCAACATTCCCATGCCTCTAAAAGCACTTGCTATGTCTACTTGTTTTAATTGCATATCAAAATCGTATGCAGTTTTGCTAGGCTTGGTATCTACCGATCCATCTATTGCAATGCTTCCACCAAATACATTTGCATCGGCTTTAGTAAACGTAATTTTTTGATTTTTTAGTATGGCTTTTCCTTTAAAATTGGTTAGCTCCATATTGTCGTAAACTACTTTCTTAGCAGCCACTGTTGCTTCTGCTTCTATATTTTTTGGAAATTTTATTTGTGTAGTCTTCTCAGACTCTTTTGTTGGTTGCGAACTCTTGTCTTCTTTTGTTGCAACAGCTGTAGTATCAGCTTGGTAAAAATCACTCACCTTAAACATGGTTGATTGTACAGACATCTTTCCTTTTAGGCTTGAATCAGAAAATAAATAGCCATATAAATTATCTAAAGTTCCTTGCAAACTTATATCCGAAGTTCCTGTTTTTACTAAGGTTTCATCCAAAGAAACGTTTTTGGTGTTAAAAGTTAATTTGGTCTTTTCTATAGAAATAGGATTTGGAGTAAAGTCAGACCCTAACATTAATTTTTTTAAGACCAATACTCCATTACTTTGTACATTTTGAAACTGTTCTTTTTCTATAGAATTCAAATCAAAAGAGGTGGCAATTGCTGCATTTACAACTCCCTTTAACTCATACTCCAAAGGTGGTATTGGATAAGCATTTTTTACGTTTGCCAAATCTATCTGCCCTTTTATATTGGCTTTAATTTTAGGGTTAGATTCCAATTGTGTTACTGTTAAATTTGCCTTAAAAACATCTTTTAAAATCTGAAAACCAAAATCTTTTATTTCTACCTTGGTATCATCAAGCTTTCCTGTTGTATTGGTTATATGAGTGTCTAAATTGATGTTTTGGATGGTGTTGGGCAAATCTGGATATTTAACACTAGCATTTTGTGTTTTAACCACAAGATCTAATGTTGGAATGGTTTTGTTGGAGTAAACTCCTTTTACTTTTCCTTTTAAATCTAAAGCTCCCGTGGTGCTTACCTTAGGAAAGTCTGTTGTGTAAGCATTGGGTATTAAAGACAATAAACTTTTAAACTTTGATTGTTCCGAAGCAAACGTAACATCTAAATCGTACTGGTTTTCTAACAGCGTAAAAACACCATCGAACAACAAATGTAAATCGTTTATATGCAACACATTGTCTTTAAATGTTAGTTGTAAATCTTTGCTATAATCAACCCCAACTTTTGCATCGTATTTAAGTTGCAAATCTTTTAAATACGCAACTTCATTCATCATTAACGAAATTGCTTTGGCTTTTGTATGAGTATCTAGCTGCAATACATTTTTAGACAAGTCTCCAGACCCTGTATGGTTAAAATCTACCACCTTTGCACTCATATTTCCTGTTTCATCTACATAAGTTATGTTGATGTTTTCCAAACTATAATCTTGAATAGCCATCGAAAATGGAGCAGTTTCTGAACTTGTTTCCTTAGTAATTTTGGTTTCTGAAGGAATGGCAATATCGTAGTTCGCTACGCTGTCTTTATTTATTTTGATGTTGGCATACACCTCCGAAACTTTAATGCTGTTTACCTTGGGCGTTTTTAGCAAACTCATCAAACTAAGGTTGATGTACGTATGCCCTACCGAAGCTAAAGTATCGCCTAAAAAAGGAGCTTTGTTTACTACCGATAGTTTTTGTACATCTACAGAAACATTCGGAAAACTTCGGAATAAAGAAACGGAAACCGCATCAAAATTAACAGTAGCATTGACATTTTTGTTGATTTGAGCTTTAACTATTTCTTCTATTTTTCCTTGAAATAACATCGGAATCAGCAATAGCAGCAACAAAAGCACTGCCAAAGTAATTCCTGTAATTTTGATTATTTTTTTCATAAATCGATTTTGTTTTTTTCTTAATTTAAAGATAGGCATTGCTGTATATAAAGCAACGGGCTCTTGTTTATTATATTGCTATTTTTTTGAAAACACAAAAGTTTAGACACAAAAAAACAGGCTACAAAAATATAGCCTGCTTGTTATTTATATAAGTAATGGAATTATGCCAATGTTACAAACAAACCTTCATCAGTTTTGTTTACATTAGCCAAATCTTTACCTGTAAGTCCTTTAATCGTTTTGTCCCACTTTTTATTAGACAAACCAGATTGTGTTTTTAAATCTGCCAAAGCAATTTTTTCTGCTTTTTGAAGTAACTCAAACACCGCTTTTTCATCTTCATTTAATTCTACAGTTGGAGCTTTTTTCTCTGGTCTCATTTGCGGAAAGAACAATACTTCTTGTATAGATTGATTGTTGGTTAAATACATCACCAAACGATCCATTCCTATTCCTAAACCAGAGGTTGGTGGCATTCCGTATTCTAAAGCTCTTAAAAAGTCTTCATCAATAAAGTTCGATGCTTCATCATCTCCTCTTTCGGCTAATTTTAATTGTGCTTCAAAACGTTCTCTTTGATCAATAGGGTCATTTAATTCAGAATAAGCGTTGGCTACTTCTTTACCACAAATCATCAACTCAAAACGTTCTGTTAATTCAGGATTGTCTCTGTGCTCCTTACACAATGGAGACATCTCCTTAGGGTAATCTGTAATGAATGTTGGCTGAATATAGTTTCCTTCACATTTTTCTCCAAAAATCTCATCAATCAATTTTCCTTTCCCCATGGAATCATCTACCTCTATTCCTAAATCTTTACAAGCTGCACGCAATTCTTCTTCGTTTTTACCGGTAATATCAAAA
>NZ_AFPK01000013.1 GCF_000220525.1 Ochrovirga pacifica
TATACATACGATTCGTATGGTCAAACGTTACAAATTGTACTCCTTCAACTTGGCTAGGCACATTTACTTTTTGCCAATTTTTTCCTCGGTTGTTGGAATGATACAATCCACCTTCTGACAATGGCATACGATAATTATGAATGTTTTTTTGTGCTGCAACAAACAAAGATTTTCTAGAAGGATCTCTAGGATCAAATTGCACATCATTAATTCTAGCAGGGTTTGGCAGGCCTTCATTGCTTTGTTCAAACGTTTTTCCGTTGTCTTTAGAAACAAAAAAACCTCCCTGATGTCCTTTTTGAGGATTGTTTATATGAGTAATTCCAAAATAAAGATAATTTGGTTCTATAGGGTCTATTAACAAACCATTGGTATAAAAATCGTCTTTCCACTTGTTAGTAGCTGGTGTTGCCACACCGTGTTTTTGCCAGGTTAGCCCTCTGTCTGTGCTTCTAAATAAATACTGTTTGTCTTCTTGTCTATTAGAAGTAGCATAAACGATATTTACATCATACGGATCAAAAACAATATTGCTTACTGTAGCTTGTGCACTTGGTATAAACTTTAAAGCAATCTCTTGGCTTTTTGTTATTTCAGGAATCCACAATCTGTGTTCTCCAGAACCCAACAGCGTAGTTTTTTTGCGCTTATCTTGAGCAATGGTCAAAGCGGGTAAATTGCTGTTTCCAGTTCCTACAATTGCACCAGAAGTCGTAATATTTTCATCTACCTGCTGCCAGCTCAATCCTTTATCTGTACTTAACATAGTGCTGTGGTCCGAGATTATCATTACACTACCATCTACTCCTACATCCAAACCACGCATAGAACGCAAAGCGTAATTGTTACCAAATCGCATGTGAGGAGAAGAATGACCTACCTTCATATTTTCATGAGTAGGATTACCTCGCTGTTCCCAATAAGCTTTATCTTTTTCCCATGCATCTTGATACAAACGTGCTGTATTGATCCATTTTTTTCCAAAGTTTTCGGTTTTCCACAAACGTCCTGGCATTATAGATTTACCTATTTGTGGATCTGCAAAACCTACATACACAACCCCTTCTTGACTAGGATCTGTACTAATCATATTAAAACGCTGTAAAGCTTTGGTAGGCAATTCAGGATACATTTTCTTTCCTTGTTTTTTATTTAAACCCAACCACTTTTCTATGTATTGGTAATAATTGGCAGGAACACCACCCGTCAGTTGATTGATGTCTAAATACAAATCTCCTGTTATATTCTTCCAAGTTTTCCCTTCGTCTTCCGACATTAAAATACCTCCACTAGTTTTTGTTGTTTTTCCTACGGGATGGTATTGTGTTTGGTCAATAACATACAACTGAAATTTACCGGAGGTTTTGTGGTAATAAAAATCCATATCCATAATAATATCACTGTCAAAAACCCCCTTAATTTGTTTCCATTTTTTTCCGCCATTTTGAGATACAAATAAACCGTAATTCGAAGCTGCAAACAGTTGATCTGTTTGGGTTGGATTGACAATGATGCGACATACTTGTATTTTCTCTGGCAATCCGTTGGTTATCAATTTCCAGCTTTTACCTCCATTAGTTGTTTTCCAAAGTTTTCCTATATGCATAAACTTTTTACCCTCATCACCTCTAGGATTTTTTGCTGTAATGTTAGACATCGACGACATCCAATCTTGTTGACGTACGTTTCCTCCACCAGCAACGTACCATACATCTTTGTCTGTTGGATCTATTGTTACAGCTGCTACTTTTCTTCGCCAACTTTCTTTGTCTGTTCCATCATTGTCTAATTTATACCAAGGGCAGTAAGAAACAATTTCCCAATTTTTTCCTAAATCGTTCGTTTTCCATAACTGGGATGAAGTTAAAGCCAAACCAAACTGAGCATCACTAACAGAATATTCTAAATCTCTTAAGTGATAAAAAGAAGCGTCTCCATTATAATCCGTTATCCCATACCAGCTTTTTCCATTGTTTTCAGACTGATAGGCATTCCACATATCTGGACATTGGGTAATGAGTTTTGGAATGGTAGGATGGTAACGCATTAAATTTGCAAACCCTGCATTTCCAGGAGCTACTTGTTTCCAAAGAACAGCATCGGTAGAAACAACTCGTTCTTTAGCCAAGCGTTTAAAAAAAGAATCTTGTGCATACATATTAAGCGCACAAAATAGCAATACGGTTCCCAATAGCTTATGGGATAATTTTGTTGCAATTTGTTTTATCATTGGTTCTTTAATTATCTATAATCACAAAAATAAAGTCCCTAGTAAAAAACAGAGGAAACAAATCACTTATTTCATAAGACACAACGTTATTAGCATCTAGACAAGAGCTAGATTGTTCAAAAAAATAGCAATTATTTAATTCTATTTTGACAAACATAAACCCTAATTCTTCTGTACTTTTGAAATTAGAAAACGAACAAAATGTTGAAAGAATTATTTGATAAAGTTGATGCCAAATTAATGCGAAGATTTGGCTATTATTTTGGAGGTCTAGCCCTCGGGGTAGTAGCACTTAAGTGTGTAAACGACCAAAAAGGTACAACCTTTGACTATGGCCCAAATGCCCGAACACTTAAACAATTGCGTTTAAGAGAAACTCTTATTATTGACGATTTGGCTCAACAAACCATTCATCAATACCAATTAGATTCTATGGATTTGCAATATGTATTGCACAAAGGTGATGTTGATTTTTCTAAAAGTCACCCAAGAGTAAAGCCTTGCCCAGATTACTGGATTGATGCCACTATTGGAAAAAAACAAAATGAACAAATTGTAAGCACCAATTTTGCTTTTATTTTTGAACGATGCGACTCTATAGCTACCTTAAAAGAAATTAAAGTAATCGATTAAATCAAAAAAGCTATGCATTACACATTAGAAAATGAATTTTTAAAAGCTACTTTTAAAACCTTAGGAGCTGAACTCATCAGCCTAAAAAGCAAAAAAGGAATTGAATACATATGGAATGGTGATGCTAAACACTGGGGCAGACATACACCTGTACTGTTTCCTATTGTAGGAGGATTAAAAGACAATACATATTATGTAAATCAGCAAGCTTACAAAATGAAGCAGCATGGGTTTGCTAGAAATAGTGAGTTTACCGTTGTAAAAGAAACTGAAAATACTTTGGTGTTTGAGTTGGCTTCTAGCAAAGCTACTCTACAATACTATCCTTTTGATTTTACTTTACAAATCACTTATACACTAAGCAATCAAGGTATCAAAACTCATTATTCTGTAAAAAACCCATCTGATTGTAAACTTCTTTTTTCTATAGGTGCACATCCTGCTTATGCCTGTCCTTTTGAAGCTGAGCAAAATAGAGAAGATTACATTTTAATTTTTGACAATGATGCTACTCCAGTATCTCAGCAATTAACAGCTAACGGAAGATCTACTAAAAATTTTGGTGTATTTAAACAAGGGGGGATTTTAGATTTGCCTAACACCATTTTTGACAAAGATGCATTGATTTTTAATCCGAATCCTTTTTCCGAAGTGTCTTTTGTTCATCAACCTACAGGAAAAACTTATATGAGTGTGACTTTTAAAAACTTTCCTTATTTAGGAATTTGGTCTGCTAACCAAGAAGCTCCTTTTATTTGTATAGAGCCTTGGCACGGTATTGCCGATGCAGAAGATCACAATCAGCAATTAGAAGACAAAGAAGGTATTCTTACACTAGCACCCAAAGAGGAGTTTATGTGTGAGTATTTCGTAACTATAGGAGCTTAAGCTTAATTTATTTGCATAAAAGATATTTCTAAAAAAAGAGGCTCTAGGCCTCTTTTTGTTTATCTGCGTAATACCTTTCTTTAATTTGTTTTACCGATCCAATTGATTTTTCTATCCACTCTGCATACAATTGCTCTTGTTCTGCTTGGGTTAATTTCCAATCCAAGCCCGAACGTCTTAAACGATCTGTTGTGTTTTGCAAAGTAATGGCTGCAGCTACCGATACATTTAAACTTTCTGTAAAACCAACCATGGGTATTTTTAAAAAACCATCAGCCTTTTGCATCAATCCTTCGGACACACCTGTACCTTCTACTCCAAAAACAAAAGCTGATTTTTTTGTAATATCAAAATCAGAAATAAAAGAAGATTGTTCGTGCGGTGTGGTTACGATAATTTGATATCCATTTTTACGCAAAGCCTCTACACAACTCTCTGTATTGTTTTCTTGACTTTTAAACCGATGAAAGTTTACCCACTTTTGTGCCCCTTTACCTACTCCATTAGAAATGTAGGCTCTGTATTTATTTTCTATAGTATATACATCTTGTATCCCAAAAACATCACAACTACGCACTACAGCACTCCAATTATGTTTTTGAAACAAATCTTCTAGTACTACGGCAAAATGTCGTGTACGTTGCGACACTACTTTCTTAAAGTTTTCTTTACGTTCTTTAGTAACAAAAGTTTCTAAATACGTTAACAATTCCTGATCCATCTTACGTTCTATTCTTTTACAAACTTCTCAAAATTTTGATACAAAGCTCCTTCTTTACTTATACTTGCTCCTTTTAAAATCAAATCAAAAATTTCTAAATTACGCTCTTTTGCATATTTTTTTGCTCCTTTAAAAAACTCAAAATCTTTACTCTTTGGTTTGTTTAACAAAAGTTGAATTCCTTCTTGACTTGTCAAATCAATAGTTGAATTATTTGCTTTGATCATAATTCGTTGAATAACTCCATCAGTACAATAAAATAAATTGATACTCGATTTGGAAAAATGCTCTACATACTTAGCTTTGGTTAATACCTCTTCCCAAACCATGTCACTAAAAATATTTAGCTCTTCATCAGCCACTTCTGGTCTATTTTTTTTAATGTCTTTCCATTCTTTAGCATCAATTTGTTGGGTAGCTAAAAATTGAGCAAATTCATGATGCAATTCTTCTAACTGCTCTTTGGTTAGTTGGATGTATTTCATTTTTTTGAGTTAGTTGGTTAAAGGCTTGTAAAGTTCTAAAGTTGGTATTGAATTCTATATTTATTTTGTTTAACTCATCCTTTAAACATTTTATCTAGCAACTTTATAAACTTATCTATTTTAAACAAAAAAGTTCACTCCTTACGGAATGAACTTTTGGTATTCTTATAAATTTAGAAGCTATTATTGTTCTGCAACAACTTCAAATTCTAAATCAGCATTTACAGTTCTGTGCAAACGGATAGCAGCTGTGTATTTTCCTGTTCTTTTGATAGATCCTCCAGCAATTTTGATGAATTTTCTTTCAATAGAATGACCTGCTTTTTCCAAAGATTCTGCAACATCAATGTTAGTAATAGAACCAAATAATTTAGTTCCTTGTCCTACTTTTGATGTAATTTTAATTTCTAATCCTTTGATTGCTTCTGCAGTAGCTGTAGCTTCTTCTACCAACTTTGCTTCTTTGTAAGCACGTTGTTTTAAAGTTTCTGCCAATACTTTTTTAGCAGACTCAGTTGCTAAAACAGCTTTTCCTGTAGGAATCAAAAAGTTACGTCCGTAACCGTTTTTTACTTCTACGATATCGTCTGTGAACCCTAAGTTCTCAACGTCTTGTTTTAATATTACTTGCATAATGTGTCTACTTAATTATTTTAATAAATCACCAACGTAAGGCATTAATGCTAAGTGACGAGCTCTTTTAATTGCTTGAGCCACTTTACGTTGATATTTTAAAGAAGTTCCTGTTAAACGTCTTGGTAAAATTTTACCTTGCTCGTTTACTAAGTACATTAAGAAATCTGCATCTTTATAGTCGATGTATTTGATTCCTTTTTTCTTAAATCTACAGTATTTTGCTTCTTTTTTAGTTTCAATGTCTAATGGAGTTAAGTATCTTACATCTCCTTTAGAACCTCCTGATGCTTGTTGATCGATTGATGCCATAATTACTTTGCAGATTTTAAGTTAGACTTTCTTTTTTCAGCCCATGCAGCAGCGTGTTTGTCTAACTTTACAGTTAAATAACGCATCACGCTATCGTCACGTCTAAATTCTAATTCAAAAGGAGCAACTACTTCACCTGGAGCTTTGAACTCAAACAAGTGATAAAATCCACTCTTTTTCTTTTGGATGGTGTAAGCTAATTTCTTTAGCCCCCAATCTTCCTTATGCAACATTTCGGCACCTTTAGAAACCAAATAGTCCTCGAACTTTTGTACTGTTTCCTTTACCTGAGTTTCAGATAAAACGGGATTCAAAATGAAAACAGTTTCGTAATGATTCATAATGATTGTTTTTAATTAAATTTAAATCGGGTGCAAATATAGCAATTCTATCTAATTAAACAAAGCCTTCGTTTTGTGTTTCTTAGCCTTATTTTAATTTCTTCCAAAATTGAATCCATAGGTTATTTAAATCTTCCGAAAGTCTGAAAACCAATACAAAACCAATGTACAAACTCATCAACAAAAAAGATTCTAAAGCAATACTTACAAAAGGGCTATTTGTTGTTTTGATAAAAATCCCCAAAGCTGCCAACAAAACAATCAATAACAAAGCCCATAATGTACTTACAGTAAAGGGCAATAAACTCATTTTTTTTTGAACATACCATAATTTAAGGGTGTTAAAAATCAACACAACAAATAAGGTAGATAAGGCTGCACCATGGATGCTATATTCTTGAATAAACACATGGTTGAGTACTATGACTGTAATAGCCATGGCAATCCCATATGGTAATAAAATTTTATAATGCGCTGAATTAGATATAATAGCTCCGTTATTTCCTAAAAGCATATGATACAATTTGGCAGTGGCTATCATCAAAACAATCCAAAAACCTCCTGTATATTTTTTGGGCAACAACAAATATAGTGCATCTAAATTGGCCAATACAAGTATAAAAATTGCTCCAGCAGCTATTAGTAAATTAATCGAGGTTTTTTGATATAAACTCAGTACCAAAGAGTCATTTTTTTCATTGATAGCTTGTGCTGTAAGGGGTTGCACAATCTGACTCATAGCTCTTCCTGGAATTTCAATAATTGTTCCCATATACACTGCCACTGCATAGTAAGCAACTTGTTCTATGGCTGCCTCGTGTTGTGGAATCATAAATTTATCTATGTCTAACAATATACTTGCTGCCGATCCTGCCAAAATAATATAACAACAATATTGTATAATTTCTTTGGTGTTGGAAGGCAACGCAAAAGTAAAATTGGGACAGTAGCAACGAAAAGCAAATACTCCCATACAAAACATTTGCAACCCATAAGCTCCAACAACTGCATACACAAATTGAGTTTCGGTAATAAGGTCAAAACCTACTAAAAAAAGCAGTATAAAAATTACAACACGTACAAAAAGCTCTTTAAAAAGATTCCCCACTACGGATTTAAGATGTACACGTGTCCAAGCATAGAATACATCAAAATAAGTAATAAAAATAGTAACCCAATAAATCAAATGTCCATAGTTTTGTGTCAAATCACTTTTTCCAAAAAACCAAACACGAATCTGTTCGTAAGCCAGTCCTCCTATTATTCCTAAAGGAACCAAAGCCAACAAAGGCAACAGCAACATTAAAGTTAAAAAACGATCTTTTTCTTGTTTGTTTGTATATGAAGAAAAAAACTTTATAATTCCATAATTGGCTCCCAAAGCAACCAAAGGTTTTAGAATCAACGAGGTTGAAAGCAAAAATGAAATCAACCCATAATAAGCTGTATCTAGATAATATACATACAAAAACAAGGTATTGATAGCTCCAATACCTATGGCAATTATCAGGGTTAGCGTATTTCTATACGATTCTTTTAAAACGATTCCCATGTTTACGTATTCAAAATGTTGAATTCTAGATTTTATCTATTCTATATGTAATACTAAGCAATCTAGATACAATAAGACTCCTAAAAATATAGGATTTTATTATTGTAATCATTCGTCTTTATTTTAATCCAAAATAGCTTTAATTTCTTTGTATACTTCTTCTCCTACATTATGACCGAACAATGGCAATGAGAAATCCATTTTTTTTGTGGCAAATTCAATAAATTTCTGAAACATTTTTTGGGGATTACTCGCTACCAATACAGCAAAGCCATAAGTAACCAATTCCGTCCATTCTGTTTCTTGACGAGCAATCAAACAGTTTTTTTGATTAAAAAACGCTTCTTTTTGTAAACCACCACTATCGGTTACTACCAAACTGCAATGTTTTAATAAGGCCAACATATCAAAATACCCCACAGGATCTATAAATGTTATTGGGTACTCTAATCCATTTTTTTTTAATACTGCTTTGGTTCTTGGGTGCAAAGGCATAACTACTTGTTTTTGCTGATGGATGGCTGTTAATCCTTCAAAAATTTTTTTCAAAACTGTAATATCATCCGTATTTTCTTGTCTGTGTATGGTAGCCAAAACAAAGTCATTACTTTTTAGCTTTTGTTGCTGTAACACGGTTGCTTTTGTTTCTGCCATTTGCCTGTAAAAAACCACAGCATCTTTCATAATATCACCACTTTTTACAATGCGTATGTTATGGTGCTGAAATCCTTCTTTGTTTAAGTTCTCTAATGCCGAGTCTGTAGGACAAAGCAACAAACTTGAAATTCTATCGGTAAGAATACGATTTACCTCTTCGGGCATTCGCATGTTAAAAGATCTTAAACCAGCTTCAATATGCACTACTTTGATTCCTAGTTTTTGTGCAGCCAAAGCTCCTGCCAAAGTAGAATTGGTATCTCCATACACTACTACTGCATTGGGTTGTTCTTTTATCAAAATTTCTTCTACTTTTTCCAACATCTGTCCTGTCATGGCTCCGTGATTCATCCCATTAATATTCAGTTGATATTTGGGAATTGGAATTTGCATCTCCTCAAAAAAAACAGCACTCATATTATTGTCATAATGTTGGCCTGTGTGTACAATAATCTCTTCTATTTCTTGATAGGATGCAATCACCCTGCTCAACACAGCAGCTTTCACAAACTGAGGTCTGGCTCCTAATATGGTAACTATTTTTTTCAATTTAATGTTTTAAAAGGGTTGCTAATTGTGCCGTCAATGCTCTTCTATGATATTGTGTAATGCCTGTAGCTTTTGTATTTAATTGGTTTTGTTGGTATTTCTGATACATAGTCTGCAAAGTCGTTTTCATCTCTGAAACATCGTCAAAATCAATTACCTTTCCTACGTTTGACTTTTTTAATATTACTGCCAAATCTCCATCTTTTGGAGCTATGGCTAAAATAGGTCTTTGTGCTTGCAAATACTCGAATATTTTTCCTGTTACAATTCCTTTGGCACTAGGTACGTTATTTACAGCTAGCAAAAGTACCTGTGAACTTTGTTGGTATTTTTTTACTTGATGATGAGGGACATAATCTACAAAAGTTACATGTTTTATTAAACCATAAGCTTTAATACTCTCTTTAACTTCGGGGGCTACTTTACCAATCAATTGCACTTTTACTTTTATACACCCTTTTAGCTCTTGCAAAGCTTTCCAAAACACTAAGGGGTTTCTATCAGCGTTTAGCATGCCTATGTGAGTGATCGTAAATTCAGAATCTAGAGTTGCATTGGTACTTAATTCCCCATCATAACCATTAGTAATAACGTGTACTTTTTTTGCAAACCGATCATAGCTTTTTTTCATAGCATTTCCTACCACTACTATATCATCTGCATTAGTTAAAACTTGTTGTTCTAGTTGTTGATGTTTTTTTATAGATTTTTTTGTAAGTGGCAATTGAAAAAAATAATCAATTTCAGTCCACGGATCTCTAAAATCTGCCAACCAACGTAAACCCAAAGCCTGTTTTAATTGTAAGGCAATAAGATGGGTAGTATGAGGAGGCCCCGTAGAAATAACGACATCAATAGTATTGTCTGACAAATATTTTTTTAAATAACGAACCGATGGTTGTATCCAAAATTTACGAGCATCTGGAATAAAATAATTCGCACGAATATAGGTTGAAATTTGTTGTCCTAGGGTTTGTTTTTTTCCTAAAAAACCTGCACTTGTTTGGGCTTTTTTTTGTGATGAAAAACGAGCCAAAAACTGTTGAGGCTCCCAGATAGGTTGTTTTAGAACTTCTATCCCTTTAGGAATATCTTGTTGCAAACTAGCATCTAATACTGGATACTCAGGATTCTCCACAGTATAAACTATAGGAGTTACCCCAAAATCTTGTAAATATTTTACAAATTTAAGCCAACGCTGAACACCAGACCCGCCAGCAGGAGGCCAATAATAGGTAATTATTAGTACTTTCATTTGGAAAGTGTTTTGTACAAATTTAACAACCCCTTACTTGTTTTTTCCCACACAAATTCTTTGGTTACAAATGCCTTTCCATGTGCCCCCAACTCATTACGCAACGTTTTATTGTGGAACAAGAGCAAGGTTTTATTTACAAAATCCGTAATATCTCGATCTTTATGAACCAGTCCGGCTTTGTGTTTCTGAATCAAGTTTTTTTGAGCAAGAGCATCACTTACTAAAACCGGTTTGGCAAAACTCATATACTGAAATAATTTATTTGCATAAGCAACATCGTGCTGTACACTTCTATGTAAAGGTGATAAACAGATGTGACTTGCCTTAATATAAGACGGAAACAAAGCTACGTTTTGCCATCCTTCAAAATCAACCTTATCACTTAATTCTAAATCAATTACTTGTTTTTTTAGTACTGGATCCGTTGTATTTGTACCTACAATAACCAATTTTAAATTGGGAATATCAGATTGCAATATCTTTACTGCAGCAATGGCAGTTTGCAAGCCTCGCCTTAGATGCGTATCCCCCAAATACAACAGTACAAAGTGGTTTTGGTATCGTTCTACAATAGTTTGTTCTATTGCCGCTTTTTGGTAAAAAGAAGTTCTGATGGTATTGGGCACCAAAACTATTTTGTCTTTATTTATATTTGTTCTGCTAATAACTTCTGAAACAAATTCAGGAGAAACGGTTACAACTTTATCTGCTTTTGTGATAAAAGCTTCTTCTTTTTGCTTCCATTTTTTTGGAGAAATTAGGTATTTGCCTGGAAATTTTTGCAAATGTGGATAAAACTGCATGACTTCTGGCAGATTGTCATGCAAATCCAACACGGTTGGTAAATTAAAGTTTTTGTTGGCTGTAAAAACCGCTTCAGCGATACGAATATCATGTATATGCAAACTTTCTAGCTGATGAGTTTGGATAAAATGTTTAATTTTTTTAGCCATCAACAGAGTATAAACTGGGATTGTATAAGCCAAAGCAGACAATTTGTACTCAAAAATATTTGAAACATATCTTTTTACATGAATACCAAGTATTTGTATTTCTAGCGGTTCTTCTTCATATGTAAGACAAAATAAAAACACTTGATGCCCCGCTTGAATTAGAGCAACGGCCTCATTTTCCACTCTAGGATCAGGTGGAAAAGTTTTGTCTAAAATCATTCCGATACGCATCTACTCTTTTCCCTTTTGCTTTTTTGACACAAAAATCAATCCTGCCGAAAGTAGTATCAGCAAACCATAGCCAACCAAACTTACTTTAGCACCATAAGCAATTACTTTGGGCTCAAATTTAAACACTACCTTATGTTTCCCTTTTGGTAAATTCATTGCTCTTAAAACATAGTTGGCTCTAAAATGAGAAGTCAATTCACCGTCTACATAAGCATTCCATCCAGGTTGGTAATAAATTTCAGAAAAAACAGCCAATTGTGGTTTATTTGCTTGGTAACGGTAGTGCAATTCGTTGGGTTGGTACGAAATCAATTCGATGGATGCTAAAGAATCTTTCTCTACTGTTTTCACCTTAAACTCTGTTGTGTTTACAACAACTTGTTTTTTAGAGTTAAACTGAGTCAACGCTTGTATCTCTTCATCAGCTGTACTTACAGGTATAATTGAATCTACCAACCAAACTGGACCATTTGCATCTGGGTTTCTCTGGGCTTGTTTACCGTCTTTATTAGAAACAATAAAGTACTTGATGTTTAACATATTTAACACCTGTATATTATTGTTGTTAATTTGAAAATCGACCAACTCTTGATAACGTCTTAGTTTGGCAGCATGGTAGCCACCTATAGATTTATGATAATAAGAGGTAGCCCCATCATTCATAAAATTCCCCGCAAAATTAGCTACCCTATAATGTCCTTTATCTTGTAGTATTTGTTGATCAATTTTAGATTTCTGAAAAGGTTTTTCTACTTGTCTAGCAGGCATAAAATCTTGATCATTCACATATCTTTTAGCAACTCCAAATGTATCAAACAACAATACAGCTCCCAATAAAGCTATAGCGTAGTCTTTCTTCATTTTTTTCTGAATAGCAAACCATAATACTGCAACAGAAATAGCTATTAAAATAAGAGAACGAAAACCATCATTGTACAACATACTTTTTCTATCTGCTTGCAAAGCTCCTGAAAACCCCTGTAATTGTGAGTTCCAGTAAGTATCATTTATTCCTGAAAAAGAATATCCTACACCACCTACAAACACAAAACCTATTAAAACACAGCCCGAAATTAAAGCTCCTAATTTTAAGGATTTTACCTTTTGTTCTTTGGGTACTTCTACATCAGAAGCTAACAAATCTTTTACGGCCAACATTGCCAATAAAGGAATACAGATCTCTGCTATAATTTGTATGGAGGTTACGGCTCTGAACTTATTGTACAACGGCACATAATCAATAAAAAAATTGGTAAGAAAATTTAAGTTTTTACCTAAACTCATTAACAAAGAAAATATAACCGCTGCTAAAATTCCTTTTTTTAACCAACCTTTTACTAAAAACAAGCCTACAAAAAACAGGAAAATAAAAACAGCTCCTATATATGCTGGTGCAGCAACTATAGGCTGATTTCCCCAGTAAGTGGGAGCATTTTTTGCAAACTGTTGTGCTTGTCTTGCTCCTATTTTTGAAGCTAAAAACTGATAGGTATGAGAATCTTTTCCTACGTTTTCATTATTGGCACCTCCCATAAAACCAGGCACCATCAAGTTCATTAACTCTAAGCCTCCATAACTATATTCGGTGATGTAATCTTTAGACAAACCCGAGGTTGCTTGTTTGGCACTTCCATCAGGATTAATAGTCAGCTCGCTTTTACTACGTGTACTGTGCGCTGCGTATTCTTTGGTTGCCAATAAACTTTGGGCATTCATTAGCACTCCAATAACCATTGCTACTACCACATACAATACGGGTCTTATGGCTTTTCTAAACATGCCGTTTTGGACTTGTGTAGCAACGTAAAAGGCTCCAATAATAAGTAATAAAAACAACATATAATACGTCATTTGTGGATGACTTGTGTGTATCTCTAAAGCAGTGGCTATGGCAGTTAGAATAAAACCAATAGTGCATCTTTGCTGAAAAATTAAAAGCACCCCTGACATGACCAATGGAATGTATCCTATAGCATGAGCTTTGGCATTATGTCCTACCCCTAGAATGATGATAAAGTAGGTAGAAAAACCAAAAGCTAAAGAACCAATCAAGGCAAGTTTCCAGTCAAATTTAAGGACTGTTAAAAGCACAAAAAAACCTAAAAAATATAAAAAAAGATAATCCGCTGGTCTTGGTAAAAAGCGAATTAGTCGATCTAGCTTTTTTATGTAATCGTTAGGATAATAAGTACTTAACTGATAAGAGGGCATTCCTCCAAAAGCAGCATCTGTCCAATAGGCTTCTTTGTTATGTTCTTCTCTGTAGTCTTTTAACTCTTTGGACATTCCTCGAAATTGAGCAATATCACTCTGATAAATTTTGTATCCTTTTAAAACAGGTTTAAAATAAAAAAGAGCTACTACACAAAAAGCAATAGCTACCCCAATAGAAACCCAAAGTTGTTTTGTACTAAATAATTGTTTCAAAGTTGTTAAATGTTTTACTGTTTAATCTATTTCTTCGTAATCCACATACTCCCCCACATCGTCTTTTATTTGTTGTGATTGTTGCGGTTTTTTATCAATAGTGGTAGTTCCCTCCTTTTCAACAGGTTGCTCTTGCCTTCTTGTCTGTTGATTTGCTTTTTTTTCTACATATTTCATCAAAAAAACAGGAGCAATATACTTCATAAAAAACTTGGAAACATAATACACTGCAATAAAAATCAATATCGTTCTAATCAATCCCATATTCTAATATTTTCCTCTAAATGATTCTTTAGAATTCAAAAATAATAATTTGAAAATGAACCCACCTCCCCCACCATAAAATATTATATTTACAGCAGTAATTTTTACTCTATGAAACAAAGAAACCTATCTAGTTTTTTACTTTTTTTGTGCGTAGTTTTTACTTCGCAAGCACAGTACACCAATGTTATTAATTCTAACAGACCCGGAAAAACAGAAACTCCGTATGCCGTTGGAACTGATGTTTTGCAAATTGAAAAAAGTTTTTCGTATCAACTTTTTAATCAAAATAATATTTTAACACAACAATGGAATAGCAACCTGAATTTGAGATATGGAATTTGGAAGGAAAAGTTTGAACTTTCGCTTACAAGAGATTATAATAGCTTGTATCAAAATAAAATAAACTATTCAAAAAAAGGGACTAACAGACTTGCTGTTGGAGTTAAATATTTGGTTTTTGATGGTGAAAGAAAAGAAACTCCAGAAATGTTTAAAAGTTGGAAAAAAAGATATGGTTTTTGGCATCAAGATATTATACCTGCAATAGCACTAGCTTTGCACTACAACACTCCTTTTTCTAACGGTAACTTTGTTAATGCTAACCAAAGTTCGGCAACAGCCAGTTTAATTGCTCAAAACAACATAGGAAGAACCCTTAGAATTAACAATCAGTTTGACTACATGTACATTGGTGCAGAATTGCCTGAGTTTGCCTATACTATTTCATCTACCTATGTATTGAATGATAAGTTTAATCCTTTTTTTGAATTTGCCTACCACAATAACAAAGAGTTTTCTTTTTTTAATTTTGGTTTGGGTAGCTCTTATCTAATAAATCTTAACTTTCTTATAGCTGCCTATCTAGACACTACTTTTGGAAAAACAAGAAATGGTGTAGAATCAGGGTTACACCTTTCTTATCGATTTGATTGGCACCAAGACAAATGGATTAAGCTAGAATCTAAGAGTAAAAAAGAACAAATGATTGAAGATGGTGAATTGGAAGAAGAAGACAAAAGCTTTTTTAAACGATTATCCAGTACACTTTTTCCGAAAAGAGAAAAAAAAGAACATGATGAGTCATCCAAACTAGAAGAAGACACAAAAAAACAAGAAAAAAATTGGTTTGATAATTTTCTGAAAAAAGAGAAGAAAGAAAAAAAGAAAAAAGAGCAAGAAGAAGAAAATAAAACAAACACTAACAAACCAATTCTAGGTTATTAAATGATACTTACGATTAGCGAAAACATACAGCCAAAGGATACTACTTTTACTTTTGACAAAGATGAAAGTAGACACTTAATAAAAGTACTCCGTAAAAAAGAAGGAGACTTAATCTATGTTACCGATGGAAAAGGAAATTTGTACACAACATCAATTGTGGTAGCCAACGATAAAAAGTGTAATGTTTTGGTAGAGCAAGTAACTTATAAAAACAAAAACAGACCCTACTATTTACACATTGCCATAGCCCCCACAAAACTAAACGACCGCTACGAATGGTTTTTAGAAAAGGCTGTAGAGATTGGAATTGATGAAATTACTCCAATTATATGTGCCAATTCAGAAAGAAAAGTTATTAAAACAGAGCGAATGAAAAAAATCATTCATGCAGCCGTAAAACAATCTTTGCAATGCTATGTTCCCAAACTAAACGATGCAATTCCTTTAGAGCAATTTTTAACACAACAAACAGCAACACAAAAATTTATTGCTCATTGCGAAGATGAAGAACAAAAGCAATATTTACACAAAACTGCAACTCCTAACCAAGATGTTTTGGTACTAATAGGCCCTGAAGGAGACTTTTCTTCAGCAGAAATCCAAAAAGCAAAAACACAAAACTATACTCCTATTACCCTAGGACAAAACAGACTACGAACAGAAACTGCAGGTGTATACATTAGCACCTTAATGACGACTTTAGTATAATTGAAATTTATGAAGATTGAGCAAATACACCAGTTGTTTTTACAACAGGAACAAAACATTACTACCGACACTAGAAAAATTAACCACGGAGCTTTATTTTTTGCACTAAAGGGTAACCGATTTAATGCCAATAAATTTGCACAACAAGCATTAGACAAAGGAGCATCTTATGTAATAATCGATCAGGAAGAGTATTATATCAACCAACAAACCATATTGGTTGATGATGTATTAGAAACCTTACAAAAACTGGCTTATTTTCACCGAGAATATTTAGACATTCCCATTTTAGCACTTACAGGAAGTAATGGGAAAACTACTACTAAAGAACTGATTAGAGAGGTTTTGGCTACTCAATATAACGTGGCAGCTACCATCGGTAATTTAAACAACCATATCGGAGTTCCTTTAACATTGCTAAACATGACTCCTAAAACACAAATAGGAGTTGTAGAAATGGGAGCAAATCACCTAAAAGAAATACAATTATTATGTTTTATAGCGGCTCCAAACTATGGCTATATTACCAATTTTGGAAAAGCTCACTTAGAAGGATTTGGTTCCGAAGAAGGTATTGTACAAGGAAAGTCTGAAATGTATCAATACTTGGCAAGTGCAGAAGGTATTGCATTTGTAAACAAAGAAGAAAAACGACAAGTAGCAAAATCAGAACACTGTAATTGTGTATATTTTTCTCCTTTAGACACCCCACTCATAGACCTGAATCCCTATGTTAAAATAGCTTATAAAGACCGTGCTATCCAAAGCAATTTAATAGGAAAATATAACTATAATAATATTTTGGCAGCAATTGCAATTGGTGCTTATTTTGGTATTTCTGAAGACAACATACAAAAGGCTATTGAAAGCTATATTCCTCAAAACAACAGATCCCAAATTTTAGCTAAAGAAAACACCAAGATTATCTTGGATGCTTACAACGCAAATCCTACCAGCATGCAAGCCGCTATAGAAAGCTTAGACTTGTTAACCGATGCAAAAAAAGGAGTTATTTTGGGAGATATGTTTGAGTTGGGTGAAAACAGTTTACAAGAGCACCAAAACATTGTTGATGTTACTCTTGCTATGGAATTTGACATTATAGTTTTTGTGGGAGAACATTTTTATCAAAACAAATCTAACAAAGCACTTTTTTTTAAAACCTTTGAAGATTTAAAAAACAACTTTAATTTTGATGTGACTCAACACACCATATTAATAAAAGGTTCTAGAGGAATGGCTTTGGAACGAGTGGTAGACTTAATCTAAAACCATTCATATTCATTCAACAAGCTCTTAAATTTTTTAAGGGCTTTTTTATTTCTAATTGCATATGAATCAATAACTAAATCATTTCAGCAAAACAGCATACAACAATCTCAATACTTTTGAAGTAACAAAACAAGATGTTTAAGCAACACACATCATTCAAGAGTTGCACTTAAAAAAGTTTATGTATGAAAACAGCACAAGAAGTGATTACAGAAAAATTAGAAACCCTATTAGTTAGAACACATGATGCAGAAAAAGGTTTTGAAAAAGCCGCTGAAAACACAGATCATTTGGCTTTAAAAAAATACTTTACTACCAAATCTAGTCAAAGAAAAGATTTTGCAAATGAATTGATTGATGAAATCAAACGTTTAGGCGGAGATTTTGACAAAAGCGGAAGTGTACAAGGATCGGTACACAGAGCCTGGATGGATTTTAAATCTTATTTTTCTAACGACGATGCAGAAGCAATGTTAGAAGAAGCAATTACTGGAGAAAAGAAAGCAGTAAAAGATTATAAAGAAGTAATTTATGATACTTCTGTTCCACCATCTATTACTGAAATTTTACAAAAACAAGTTGCTAAGATAGAGAGTGGTTTAGACACTATTAAAACCTTAGAAGACTTACATTAAATAATTCCTTAACCAACCTCTTTTTTTAAAAATCCAACAGTGTACTGTTGGATTTTTTTTAATCCACTACCTAACAACAATTTAAATAAACATGGCATGTTATTTGGAATCTAACCTGTGTTAAGTTTTTTGAAATATAAAAAATGGTCTCCTTAAAATTTTTAAATTATGAAGCGTATTTTACTATTATCTTTTTTGTTAGCAATTGTATGTACAAATATTTCCAAGGCCTACACAATACATCCAGAAGAAAAGCCTTTTCTTTTTATAGAAGATGCTATTGAGTTTGCTGTTTTTAAAGATGGAACTTTTGATTTTAATCTAATCAATTCTCCTAACAAAAGTGCTCATTTCAATTCAGACAGGCTAAAGAACCACTTTTACTCCAACAGTATGCGTAAGACTCATGTTCTAAAAAATAGGTATGGAGCTATTGTGCAAATCAACCGAATTAAAATTATATACGACAGATTAGGTAGGGTTACAAGAATAGGAACCATTCCTTTATTTTATAACAGTTTAGGCTGGGTAGGTACCATTGGTCATTTAAATGTATTTTATCATTCAAATGGTAGTATTTACAAATGTGTTGGGAATATCCGTGTTTTAAACAGGTACAACCAAAGAACAAAAGGTAGAAAACACCTTTCTAAATTCTATCAACCTAAATATATTGGTTCTAAAAAGTTTATAGCAAAAAAGAAAAAACAGAAAACAGGAAAAATAAAAAGGCTACATCAAGAAAAGCTACACATCAAAAAAGGGAAAATAACAACACCTACAGAAGATAAAAAACGAGCTCAAAATTGAGCTCGTTTTTTTGAAATTATATAAGATGCTTTTTGTGATATGCAATCATATTATCAATAGGTCTTTGTATAGAACCTGCAAAATTCATGTCGTATTTGTTAGCAATCTTTTCTACGATATGTGCAAAATAAAAAGCCACAGAACCTATAAAATATACTGGGGTTTCTTTACCTTTTCCGTACGGCAATACTCTGTATCTAAAAAATTCATCAACTCCTGTTTCAATCAAACCACGAATGTAATCGTGATCTTTAAAATCAAACATAAAAGCAGCATGACTTGCTAAAAACGTATTAGGAGCATCCCCTTTGTACAATTGATCTTTAATGTAGTTGTCTTCTAAATTGTAATCTTTACTAAATTTTGTTCTAATTTCTTCAGGCATTATTTTATAATAGTAATCACGTATTAGTTTCTTACCAAAATAGTTTCCACTTGCCTCATCCATAATTGCCCATCCTAGAGATACTGTGTTTGATTTGGCTACTTTACCATCAAAATAGCAACTATTAGACCCCGTTCCTAAAATACAGACAATGGCAGGTTCTGCTTCCGATGCTGCATAAACAGCCCCCAACATATCCTCTGCTACGACAACCTCTGCATTTACAAAAACCTCTTTAAAAACTGTTTCTAAAGCTAAAATGGCTTTTGATGTACCACAACCTGCACCATAAAAAAATAGTTTGGTTACTTGTTCTCTAGATTCTTCTAGGTTGATATTGTCTAACACTCGTTTTTTTAGAATATCTTCATCAACAATTGCTGGATTTAACCCTTCTGTTCTTGTTTTAAACTTTTCAGACTTGTCTAAATTTAAAGCAAACCAATCTACTTTTGTAGATCCTCCATCTGCAATTAATATCATAGTTTATCGTGTTTTTAATTTTAACGTACTAGTGGGGTAAATATACAAAAGTATCCTACAAAAAAAGCTGTTTTGGAAAACCAAAACAGCTTAATTTATCATAGGTTGCTAAGAGGATTAGTTCCCTTGCTCCATTTTTTTCTTTAAGTCAGCCAAACCAGCAATATCACCAAAAGTTGATTTGCTTTCTGTATTAGCTTCTGCTTTTTTAGCCTGAGCTTTTACGTTTTTAGCTTCAGCATCTTTAAAAGTAGCTGTATGAGAAGCAACGATTCTTCTAAATTCTTTAGAGAACTCAATTACTTTGAAAATTGCAGTTTCTCCTTTGTTAATTTTAGATCCATCTTCTTTTTCTAATAAACGAGATGGTACAAATGCTTCAACACCTTCTTCTAAATCAATAACAGCTCCTTTGTCATTTTTCTCTTTTACAGTTCCTTCGTGATCTGTATTTAATGCGTACTTAGTTTCGTATGCATCCCAAGGGTTTGTTTGAGTTTGCTTGTGTCCTAAGTTTAGTTTTCTGTTTTCAACATCTAACTCTAACACCTGTACATCTAATTTATCTCCTACAGAAACAAAGTCAGATGGATGTTTGATTTTCTTAGTCCAAGACAAGTCAGAAATGTATACCAATCCGTCAATACCTTCTTCTAATTCTACAAACACACCAAAGTTAGTGTAGTTACGTACAACTCCGTTGTGAGTAGAACCGATTGGATATTTGGTTGTGATATCTGCCCATGGATCTGGGTGTAATTGCTTGATACCTAAAGACATTTTACGCTCTTCTCTATCTAAAGTTAAAACTTGAGCTTCAACCTCGTCACCAATCTTAACAAAATCTTGCGCAGAACGTAAGTGTGTAGACCAAGACATTTCAGAAACGTGAATCAATCCTTCAACTCCTTCAGCAACTTCGATAAACGCACCGTAATCAGCTAAAACAACTACTTTACCTTTTACTTTATCTCCAACAGATAGGTTAGCATCTAATGCATCCCATGGGTGTTGAGACAATTGTTTTAATCCTAATTGAATTCTTGTTTTCTTATCATCAAAGTCTAAGATTACAACGTTCAATTTTTGATCTAATTCTAATACTTCAGATGGGTGGTTAATTCTAGACCAAGATAAGTCAGTAATGTGAATCAATCCATCAACACCTCCTAAATCAACAAATACTCCGTAAGAAGTAACGTTTTTCACAACTCCTTCTAATACTTGTCCTTTTTCTAAACCAGAAATAATTTCTTTTTTCTGAACTTCGATATCAGCTTCAATCAACGCTTTGTGAGATACTACAACGTTCTTAAACTCGTGGTTGATTTTAACAACTTTGAATTCCATCGTTTTATCTACGTACTGATCGTAGTCTCTAATTGGTTTTACATCAATTTGAGAACCTGGTAAGAATGCTTCAATTCCAAAAACATCTACAATCATACCTCCTCTAGTTCTACACTTAACGTATCCGTTAACTACTTCACCAGACTCTTGAGCAGCAATTACTCTATCCCAAGCTTTGATTACTCTTGCTTTTTTGTGAGATAATACCAACTGTCCTGAACTGTCTTCTCTTCTATCAACCAATACCTCTACTTTATCTCCTACAGCTAAGTTAGGGTTGTAACGGAATTCGTTTAATGAGATAACTCCTTCAGACTTAGAGTTGATATCTATAATCGCATCACGATCGGTGATACGTACCACAGTTCCTTCAATAACATCACGCTCGTTTACAAAACCAACAGTACCTTCTAATGCTGCATCGAACTCTTTTAATTGGTTCTCATCAACTTCATCAATACCTTGCTCGTACTTGTGCCAGTTAAAGTTTGCTAAAAATTCTTGTGGATTTACTTCTACAACCTCTGGAGTTGCTTGTGCTGCTTGCTCAGTAGCTTCAGCAGCTTGTTTATTTTCTTCAGACATCTGTCGAAAATTAATTTGTATTTGATTGATTGTCAGTTTTTAAAGCGAGTAACAACAATCAAAGATGTTATAAAAAAAATGTTTTCTTTCCTTTTTTCTACCTAGCTCGCTAAAAAGGACTGCAAATATACAATTTATTTTTTAAGTAAACACTCAGGATATCAGTTTCTTAGAATATTCCTTTTTTTGTTTTTTACGCAACCTTTTTAAACAAAAAACATCTAGTAAAAAGAAACAAATACTAACAAAAAGCACTTTATTTTTACACACGTTAAAAACTACAACTAAACAAAAAACTATGAAAAAACACAAAACATTTTTTTTGCTCTTTATTTTTTCCTTTCCTGTTTTGGCTCAAAAAAATGAAGTGGAGTTAACTGTTACAAAAAAAAATGAAATTAGAATTTCGACATTGGTAAACACAGGAGGACCTCATTATGCTATTGAGTATGAAAGATCAATAACTCCTAATATTGGTTTGGGGTTATTTGCTAAAAAAAATTATTTAAGTGTTCAAATTAATGATGATTTTGAATTAGAAAAATTTGGATTTGGAATAAAGTCTAGATTTTACTTAAACCCTTATCACGTTCCTGCTTTTCTTGACGGATATCATAAAAAAGAGACTTTGGTTAGAGTGTTTGCAGAAGCTTTTGTAGAATATGTTAAAGGCGAGCGGTATAAAACAGAAAGAAAACGTAGCAACAACGACATTTATGTTCTTACGCGAGACGTTCGAAACTTTAATACTGCTTCTTTAAATGTAGGGTTGGGAGCCAAATATCTTTTCTACAAAAAAATCATTTTACAGTTAAATGCTGGACTTAGTAAATACCTTCCTGAATACAGAGACTTGAACTTTGGAGGCTATTTAACCATTTCTACTGGTTTTATTTTTTAAATACTTTAACAACACCATGAAAAAACTATTATCTTTTTTACCTATCATCATCCTATTAAGCTGTTCTTATGATGATGACAATGTATTTGCTCCCAAGCAAGGAACCGACTTTAATAAAGACATCTCAAATAAGACAAATTTTTACTTCTCTACTCCTGTAGAAATAAAAGTTTTAGACAATGAATACATTGGTAACAACCTAGATTTTAAAGTAGGAGATACATTAAAACTAGAATTGAAATTACGTTCTATATTTCAAGAAAATGCAACAGATTTTTACGATTTATACCAAAGTACGCAATCAGAAGAGTTCGTTTTTAAGTTTAACATTTATGATTATTCTATTCAAAAAACAATAGACCTTGCTTTGTTAGAGAAAAATCCTGAGATTAACTCAATGTCTGATATTGAAATTAGAACTCACCCCGTTTACAAATACTTATTTATTAGAAACAACGAAGTAAAAGCGACTTACAACTCTGATACAAAAGAATATATTAGTAAAATTGGAATTGTCCTTTCAGAAAAAGATACCATCAGTAATAATTACATCAGTATTTCACCCAACATAACCAATTATTCAAGCCCTAATAACATCTATGTTTTTGTCCCAATTATTTCTGTTTTTGATGATGTTAGCAAACAAATACGTATAACAGATTGATTGAAATACGCAAAAAAATCAATAAAAAGCATACAATTCAAAATCATTTTTGAAAGTCATTCTTGTATGTTCTAATCAACTCAATCAATGATCTACCAAACGTAGCGTTGCTTTTTTAATTAAAAACCAAACTCCAATTATAGAAATTAGCGCGGTTAAAAACGTGAACAATAACCCTATGGCTACAGAAATATCTTTATCATACTGCAAAAAGTCTGCTGCTTGGTAGAACACAAATTCCCTAACCCCTATTCCTGCAAAAGACACAATAGATAATACAACAGAAATTAAGAACACTAACAAGTAAGAAAACAAATCTTGCAACACCTGAAAATTGGCTACCAAACAAGCCACAGAAGCCAATTGCAATAACTGAATTACCAAAGAATATCCTAAGGTTTTAAAAAATACTGTTTTGAAAGAACCAAAAAGTTTCTGAATAAAAACAAAAGCAATTAATGGAACAAAACTAATCAATACAACCCCTAAACCATACAACACCAAGTAAGATTCAAACCAACCCAAATTTTGCACAAAAGGAATCATTAATAACACCAACAACATTCCAATAGCAGTAAGCCCCGAAAATCGATCGACAAAAGCTGCCGCTGAGAGTTTTTTTACTTTCCAACCAAATTCTTTGTTCAGCAAGTAAATTTTATAAGCATCTCCTCCTATACCTCCAGGAATAAAAAAATTGTAGAACATTCCTACCAGATATAAAATATGATTGCTTTTATGAGATAGTTTATAACCTAAAGTATGAAAAAAGACATTCAATCTGTAAGAAGATACAACTTGAGAAAGCAATAAAAAAACACCACTTAACACCAATAACCCCATATTGCTCTCTTTTATGTTCTTTAAAACTTCTAAGAAATCAATTTTGGTTACTACAAAGTAAAACAGGAGTACGCTGACTCCTATTTTTAAAGCAGTTATGGCTGTTTTTTTTATTGATTTAGCTTTCAAAAGTAGTTACTTTTCTTAAGTTATATGGACGTTTCTTTTGAGACTCGTAATACGTTTTCATCAATAAGTCTATGATGATTCCTACGGTAAAAAACTGAATTCCCATAACTACTAATAATACTCCTAAAATTAATAAAGGTCTTCCCCAAATATCTTCTCCCATTAACTTAAGCACTAATAAATAAAAATTGATAAGCATACCAACACCCGCAAAGGTCAATCCAATATTACCAAACAAATAAATGGGTTTTTGCAAGTATTTTCTTTGAAACAAAATCAATAACAAATCATTAATTACTTTAAAGGTTCTCCCCAACCCGTACTTAGAAACACCAAATTGACGTGCGTGATGTTTTACTGGCATTTCAGAAATACGAGCTCCGTTCATAAAGGTTACCAGCGATATAAAACGGTGCATTTCTCCGTACAAATTCAAACCTTTTGCTGTTTCTGCTGTAAAAATTTTAATTGCACATCCGTGATCTGTTATATGTAAGCCTGTTGTTTTTCTGATGATGAAATTAGCAATTTTAGAAGGCAAAGTTCTCACAAAGCTATCCTGTCTTTTTTGGCGGATTCCTGTGATCATATCCAAATCTTCAGCTATCAACTTATCTAACATCGCTGGTAAATCAGACGGATCGTTTTGCAAATCTCCATCCATTGTAATGATGTAATCGCCTTTGGCTACATCAATACCTGCTGCGATGGCAGAACTTTGACCGTAGTTTTTTCGCAACTCAACCAAGACTACTTTGGAGTGTTTTAATTCTTTTATTTCTTTTCGGGTATTGTCCGTAGAACAATCGTCTATATAAATAATTTCATATTGATATCCTATTAAGCCTTCGTCAATTTTTTGGGTTAACAGAGTTACATTTCCTTCTTCATTATATACAGGAACTACAATAGACAACAAACTTGATTTACTCATTCTATTTTATTTTCGGTGGCACAAACTTACTGATAATCGTAGAATTTTTGATTGCTCTTGCCAGATTATCTTATTTTGTTTCTATGTACCCTTCTCTATTTCTTATTTTACAATCAAATACCTCTTACTCAATTTCTCTGATCTAGTCTTAGGATTCAAAAATTTAAGTTTTAACATGGTAATTCTGTAATGATCCAACGGATAAATTTTAGACCAAGAAACACCTGCTGCTTTTAGCTGCTTGTATCCTTTTTCATTTACATACATCCATTGGCCTGGTTGTAATTTATCCGCAACTCGGTCTACCGCCAACGTAGGCAATATATTCCCTGCATAAAAATTTAACGACCAACACCACTGCCCTTCTTGCAAATACAAATTATGGGCAGGTACTTTATGTTCTTTTATGATTTTAGATGCTGGAATTCCTGATTGGTATTGTAATAGATTGGGATAAAACTGTGTGTTCATCACAAAATTGATAATCGCCATTCCTGCCACACTACACACTAATAAAGTTCTTACGGAATTTTTAATTTCAGCCTTAAAAAACAAGAATACTGCCACCAAGAATAGAACTAAGATTCCTAGAACAAGTACAAGATTATCTAAAGGAAAGGTCCAAAACGACACAAAAAATACAAGGGCGATGAGCACAAGCATTAACCCCACCTGAAAGCGTTTCCAATACAAAGCAAGACGTTCTTTTTTTTCCAATCGAACCAACTGTCCAGCAACTAAAACGGCCATTAAAGGAAATAAGCTATTTAGATAATGTGGCAACTTAAATTTAGAGGTACTAATTACTAACAAAACCAATAAAACCCCTAAAGAACTTATTAGTTCAAACCCTTTATTTTTTTTAAATCTGTACTGGATTGCATTTTTTATTTGAACAAAAAACCCATAGTATACCAATACTGCCCATGGCAAAAAAGCCCATAAAAGTGTATGAAAAAAAAACAAATAATCTTGATTATTGGCCTTGTGACCAGTAGCGTTAAGACGGTTAAAACTTTGATCCCACAAAATAAATTTAACCCCAGAAACATGTGTTTGACCTTTGATTACTTTTTCTGGATGCAAATCAAACTGTATATAATAAGCATATAAAACGGGGGATATAAAAATAGCATAAGCCATCAAGCCAACTAGCAACTTATACGAAAACACGTGCTTCCATTTACGCTGATAAATAACATGTACCAACAACACAACTCCGCATACAAAAACAGCCAATTGTCCTTTGGTTCCAAAACCAATAGCTGTACCTAAAAAACCTAATAGTAAAGCAGACCATTTGCCCGAATCTAAATACATTACAAAATAACAAATAGCCAACATGGTGGCTCCAGTTAATACAGCATCGGTACGCACATCGTGGTTAGAAAGAATTACGGCCTGAGCTGACAAAAAAACCAATGCTGCAATATGTTTAGCCCTGTTGCCATAAAAATAAACTGCTAGTTTGTTAGCACTAAAAGCACCAATAATTGTAAAGAGCAAAGCAGGAATACGATAAGCCCAATCGTGCAAACCAAATAGCTTAAAAGATAAAGCTGCTAACCAAAAATGCACCTGAGGTTTGTCTAAATAATCCGAAGTACCTTTGTAAATATTCCAAAAATCATTTTCTACATACATACGCATGGCCATGGTAGCATGCTGAGCAGAATCGTTTTCCATCAACGGAATAAACAAACCTGCACCATATACCATAATAAGCAAAAAATACAAGCCCCATACATCTACTTTATTCAACATCTATTTTTATTTTTTTGACTTTTGATACACTCTTGTGGTATGGTTTTCGAACAAACTTTTTTGCTGAAAGACTAAGGAGTATACTTCTAGTTTTTTTAAATCTTCTTTTTTTCGTGTTTTGGTCATCACCACTCCTTCTGGATAGCGTTCAAAAAAAGCATCTATTTCTTCTAACGTATTTACGACCTTATAAGTTCTATCAAAATTGATAGGGAAAGCAGCATCAAATCTTTTAAAAACCACCACTTGCTTTTGGGTGCCAACTTTATTTTTGTAAACCTCTACAGGTGTCCCTTTGGTTAAAATAGGGAAAGCAACTCCAAACAACATCAAGCTTAACAAAGCAAAAGTACTCACTAAGGTCTTAAAACTTTTATTAACTTGTTTACGGATAAATTGACGATAAGCCCAAATAACCCCAAGCGGTACAAAAGCAATCAACAAGCCTACCCACCCCTTATTTCCTAATTGTTTTTCCAAATCTAAGCCAATATATCCTGCAATAGGTAGTGCAATTGAAATGACCATTAAACTAATCCACTCTATTTTAAAAGCCTTTAAATTTCCTTCTAAATATTTAGGTTTTAATTCTGTATAAAAATACCAAGCTAACAATACTGCAATCATAGGATAACAAGGCATGGTGTAGTTTGGTAATTTGGTTGATGATATTGCAAAAAAACCAATAAAAACAAATACGGTTAGTCCTCCGTAAAAAACAAAGGCATTTTGTTTTTTTTGTTTCAACGAATGTATCAGAGCTCTAAATAACCAAAAAGAAAAAGGAAACATTCCTAAAATAACAAAACCTATAGTGATGAGAAAAATACCTCCATGACCTTCCATTTTATTTTGAAAACGATCTAAATTGTGCTTAAAGAAAAAACCATCTGTAAACACACCATCTGTTGCAATATGAGCCATATAAAACCATGGAGCACTTAGCAACAACGCCAATAAAATTCCTGGAATGAAACGGAAGTCTAAAATAGTTTTTACAGACAAATCTTTGGTTAATAATAAATGAATTAGAGCAATTAAACTCGGCAGAACCAAAGCAATAGGTCCTTTTGTTAACATCCCAAAACCTACTGAAAAGTAAAGCAACCAAAGGATTTTTTTTTCTCTTGAAATAAAAAAATCAATGTAACAAAAAAAAGTTAAACTCACCCAAAAAATTAAATAAGGATCAGGCACTGCCAAATGAAACTCTTGTACAAAATAAAAAGAAGCTATTAAAATCCAAAAAGTGATTTGAGCAATGCTTTTTCCTAAGTGCTTTTTTGTGAAAATATACGTTGACAAAAATGTCATTCCACCAAAAACCGCAGAAAAAAAACGAGCTCCAAAAGCATTTACACCAAAAAGTTTATACCCCAGCATCATTAAAAAGTAATGAAAAGGAGGTTTGTCTGTTCGGATAACATTGTTGAATGTTGGTTTAAAATATTGACCATATATCCACATCTCTCTTGCAGCCTCGCTGTTCTTAGCCTCATCTAAAATGTAAATAATAGAACTACCTATACCAAAAGCACAGATAAAAAAACCACACAAAAACACCCACAAATAAGTGTATTTAGAATTAAAAATCTTCATGTTAATTCTTTTTATTCTTTACAGAAAAAATTCTTCTAGAGTACCATTTCTTTTCGGTATTAAATACTAAGTAATAAGCAATAGCAGTGGTAACAATCCCTACAATGGCTCCGGTAAAAACATCAACAAAAAAGTGTTGTACCAAATACATACGAGACATACCCACAAAAGCAGCGAAAATAGCAATAGCAACAGAAGCAGAAATTTTATTAAGTTTTAGAGCAAAGAAACTTGCCATGCAAAATGCATAAGCTGTATGACCTGACGGGAAAGAACGTCTTTTATTGATTTTTACTCCCTCTACAAAATCAATCTGATCTAAAATCCCTTGAGACTCAAATAACAAATAAGGACGTGGCATGTAACTAAAAAATACATTTTTGGCGACAATAATTACCAAAGACTCTAAAGCAAAAGCCAATACAAAAAAGTAAAGATACTTAAGCTGATATCGCCACAAAACTAAGGCTAAGAAAAAAAACACACTCAAAGCATTCCCAATACTACTTAGTTTGGTAAATACTATGTTCCAAACAGGGCTATGCATTTTATTAAAAATTAGCACTACTTCTCCTTTGGGAAAACTTAAAAAATAAACACCTAAAAGCAGCACTCCTAAAAATGGCCAAAGTGCATGATACCTAAGGAATAGTTGGTTTTGTTTCATGCGGGTAAAATTAAAATTTCTCACTCAAAACTACGTAGGTTTTTGTGTAAAATAATTTTAATTGTTAGCAATTCCTTCTTTTAACCATTTTAAATAAGTAGATACATGAGGCGTGTAACCTATTGGTTTTGATAAATCTTCTCCACGGCTATTTAACAACACATAATAGGGTTGTGAATTGGTTTTATAGCGTAGTTCTTGAAAGTGAGCCCACTTTTGTCCTTTGTAACGATAGGCTTTGCCTGTTAAAGGAGAAATTTCTTGTTCATCAAAGGCTTGTCTATCGTCTACATGAAGTGAAATTAACACTACCTCATTTTGCAAAATGGACAATACTTTAGGATCTGACCAAACATTTTGCTCCATTTTTCTGCAGTTAACACAAGCATATCCTGTAAAATCTAACAAAATAGGTTTGTTTACTTTTTTGGCATAAGCCAAACCCTGTTCATAATCTTTGAAAGTAACAATATGATAAGGTTCAAAGAAATGTGCCCCTTTAGGTAAATTTACAGAACTGCTTTTATTATCATTTATGTTCGAAAAGTTCGTTGATATAATTTTCTCACTATAATCTAACGGAGGCACAAAAGCTCCTACCAATTTTACTGGAGCTCCAAACAAACCTGGTAACAAATACAAAACAAACACAAAAGAAGTAGTTGCTAATAACAATCTAAAAACAGTCAATTGTTCTACTGGTTGATAGTCGTGAGATAGTCTAAACTTCCCTAATAAATACAAGCCTAACAACAAGAATAACACCATCCAAATAGCTATAAATAGCTCGCGTTCTAACCAATGTGCTTGCAAAACCAAATCAGCATTAGATAAAAACTTAAAAGCCAAAGCCAATTCTAAAAAACCTAAAGTAACCTTTACCGTGTTAAGCCAGCCTCCAGATTTAGGAAGGGAATTTAACCAGCCTGGAAAAATAGCAAACAAAGTAAAAGGCAAAGCTATAGCCAGCGAAAAACCCAACATAGACACAACAGGACCAATTCCCCCTTGAGATGCAGACTGCACCAACGCAGTACCTACAATAGGCCCAGTACATGAAAATGAAACTACAGCCAAAGCTAGTGCCATAAAAAAGATTCCTACAAAACCTCCTTTATCCGCTTTCTCATCCAATTTAGTTCCCCAAGAGCTTGGCAGCACCAACTCGTAGGCTCCTAAAAAAGCAAAAGCAAAAACTATCAAAATAGCAAAAAATACCAAATTAAACACCACACTTGTAGAGAGCTGATTTAAAGCACTAGAGCCAAAAACAGCAACAACAGCAGTACCCAACAATACGTATATTATCACAATAGACACCCCGTAAATCAATGCATTTTTAATTCCCAAAGCCCTGTTTTTACTCTGTTTGGTAAAAAAGCTAACCGTCATAGGAATCATCGGAAAAACACAGGGAGTTACCAACGCTGTTAAACCTGCTAAAAAACTTAACGCAAACAAGGTCCAATAACTTTTTTGCGTTTCAGTGCTTTTTATGATCTCTGAAGACTCTATATTAGAAAAACTATACACCAATTGCACCTCGTTTGGTGGCAAACACATTTCATCATTACACACCATAAATTCTACAGAAGCTTTTAAAGAATCTATATTTTTTGTTAACTCAATTTTTTGCTTAAAAACAGCAGAATCACTAAAATACTTTAATCGCATACCAAAATTAGGATCGTCTACTTCTATTCCTTCTTCTTCATTCGTTTCTCCTACAAGCTGTATTGTATTAGGGTAATGAAATGTAGTAGGAATAGGACCATTTTTTGGCAAATGCTGGCTGTATAAATGCCATCCTTTTTGAATAGTAGCTGTTGTTATCAAAACCAACTCTCCTTTATTACTTTTTGCTACAGAAGTAGACCAAGTAACAGGATTGTGAATTTGACCAAAAGAATTTAGTGATATTAACAAAAAACAAACTCTAAATAATAGTAAACGAATCTTCATATACTCTGTAAATTTATCTTTAAGACGATTTTTTTTTAGTTGATTACATCCTACATCAAAACATTTGCCAATAACAATTGAATATTCTTATAAGACATTTGCATGCTTTTTTTAGATTCTTCTAAAGACTTAAAGACTACTTTTGTGATTCCTTCTTCTATTTGAGGAGTCATTTTTTGTTCTTTCAAGTCTGTCCCCATCAAAAACCAGTATGTTATTTTTAATATATTCTTGTCTTTTAACTGAAAAACATGATAGGTCGTTTCCAATTCTTCTTTAATATATAGTTCTTTAGCACCACATTCTTCTTCTACCTCTCTGATTGCAGCTATTTCTTTAGTCTCTTCATTTTCAATATGTCCCTTGGGCAAATCCCAAACATTGTTTCTAAAAATCCACAACATTTCTTCATTACTATTTACAACAACACCCCCTGCTGCTTTTCTTACTTCAAAATTTTGAATAAATCTATGCCAGTCATTGCTAAGATTTTCACAAATAACCTGTATTTTTGTCTCGTGAGAGCTTTTGAGTTCAGACAAAAAAAATTGTAAATCGAGAGTTGAAAATTTTTCAGTTTGATAACCCATCCAAGGCGTGTTATCATTTGTTAATTCAATTAGATTCTCATCGAAAAAAACTTTATACATTTGCATTATGATTTTTGACAAAGATACGGCAAATAACACCGCAGAACAGCTTTTGAGAATAAAAGCTATTAAACTACAACCCAACGATCCTTTTACATGGGCATCGGGTTGGAAGTCTCCTATTTATTGTGACAATAGGATTACACTATCCTTTCCTACTGTTAGAAATTTTCTAAGAACCAATATGGCCAAAGTCATCGAAGAAAAATTTGGCAAACCTGATGTAATCGCAGGAGTAGCCACAGGTGCTATAGCCATTGGGGTTTTGGTTGCACAAGAATTAGGAATCCCTTTTGTTTACGTTAGACCAAAGCCAAAAGAGCACGGAAGACAAAACCAAATAGAAGGTCACTTAGAAAAAGGATCCAATGTGGTGGTGGTTGAAGACTTAATTAGTACAGGAAAAAGTAGTTTGCAAGCTGTAGAAGCATTAAAAGCCGAAGATGTAAATATTAAAGGGATGATGGCTATTTTTACCTATGGTTTTCCTTTGGCAACAAAAAATTTTAAAGAAGCAAATATTAGCTTGGCAACGTTAAGTGATTATCAAACCCTGCTAGAACAAGCAGAAAAAGACAATTACATTACTTCTAAAGAATTAGCACTAATACAAACTTGGAGAAAAAATCCTGAAATCTGGACACCAGAAGAGTATTAACTCCCTGTAACACAAAATAAAACAAATACAAAAACCCTCGATATTTATTGCTTTAAATAAATTTGAGGGTTTTTGCTATCTTTGACCTTTCTTAAAACTGAACCCATGAAACTTGAAACCAAAACAATTGAAATTAATAAGTCCAAAGAAGAACTGTACAGTCTTTTTACTGAGCTTAAAAATTTTGAACAAATTATGCCAAGTAACAAAGAGAAATTTACAATAGACGGTGATTCTTTTATTCTTGGTTTGTACGGAATTCCTGAAATAAGAATGATTATTAAAGAAAAGCAACCTTATGATAAAATTGTATTAAGTGCTGCTTCTAGTAAATTAGACTTTAATCTAACCTTACTTTTTAATGAAGTTGATGTCAATACAACCCAAGCTCAACTACTATTTGAAGGAAATTTTAATCCTATGGTTAGCATGATGGTTAAAACACCACTAACCAACTTTATCAACGAACTAAGCAGCAATTTGCAAAAAATCTAAAGGAACGTTATTTCTTTTACATCAAACTCGTATTGTTTCTCGTCTTCTTTTTCTACAACCAACTTTCCAAGACGAGAAACATCCACTATCATCCCCATAAATACACTCCCCTTTACATCTCTAAATACCGAAGGTATACCCAACCTGTACAAATATCCTAAATACTCTTCTTTTATTTCTTGATGGTATTTTGTGATATAAGACACAGTCATAACTTCTTTAAGACTATGTATAAGCTCTGTAAGAATTTCATCCCTATCAAAAGTAGTTTTTTCAATAAGAGCCATAGAACTCGCTTTGGATAAATAATCAGGAAAAATTTGTTGGTTTACATTAAGCCCAAGTCCAATAAAACAAGTTCCTAGCTTATGACTTTTGATAGTATTCTCTACCAAAATACCTGCAATTTTTTTTTGGTATGACATTATGTCGTTAGGCCACTTTATAGCTATTTTATTTTCTAGACTTAAAAAAGAAGCAACGACTTTTCTTATTGTGGTTGCTACCAAAAAATTTACCACGGGCAACATAGACAAGTCAAGTCTTTGCAAATCAACACAAACGGTACAAAGTAAATTTTGATTTGGACTAGAAAACCATGTTGTATTTTGCTGCCCTTTTCCCTGCGTTTGGTGGTTGGCCACCACCGTTGTAAAGTTTTCAATTTTGCCATTTTTTGCCAAATCTTTCAGAAAACGATTGGTAGAGTCAATGGCATCAAGTTTGATTATATTCACAAATAAATTATAATTATATTCGTATGCGTTATCTCTTAAAAAAGAGATAACTTTGTTGCAAAGCTAAAGATTTTTTAATGTCAAAAAAACACGTAAGTGCTGATGTATTAATCAGTACAATTTTAAAAGGAATTGATGAGGTAAAAGGTGAACATATTCAGTTATTAGATTTACGTGAAATCGATAACACTATTTGCGATTATTTTATCATTTGCTCTGGTACCTCTAACACACACGTTAATGCAATTTCTGGTTCTGTTCAAAAAATTGTAGGAAAAGAAGCCAAAGAAAAAGCTTATCATGTAGAAGGTGAAGCTGAAGCCAATTGGATTTTAATTGATTATGTAAACATCGTAGTTCATGTGTTTCAAAAACCAGTAAGAGAACTTTACGATATTGAAGGATTATGGGGGGATGCTAAGATTACAACAATTTCATCATAACCCTACTAAAAGTACAAACAGATTAAAGAATGAAAAACGAGAACAAAAACCAGCCAAAGAGCAATGGCATGAAACCTAAATTTAATGCTTATTGGATTTATGCTCTTATTATTGCTGTGATTATATCATTTAATGTATTTGATAGTTCTGCTAGCAATACAGATGTAACTAAAAATAAATTTGAAGAGCTGTTAAGAGCCAATAGCATCAAAAAAATTGTTATAGTTAACAACGATTATGCAGATATTCATTTAACCGAAGAAGCTCAAAAAGAGTTTTTACCTAAAGGATCTCAGGATGCCCTTCCTTGGTTACCAGGTCGTGCTACACTAACATACAACTTTGGTAGTTTAGAAAACTTTGAAAACAACATCAATCAAAGTAAAGAAAAATACAATCTAAATTTTGATTTAAAAAACGAAAACAGGACCAATATTATGGACTCCTTAATCGGATTTTTACCCTTTGTTATCATCCTAGCTTTGTGGATTTTCTTTATGAGAAGAATGTCTGGTGGAGCATCTGGAGGAGGTGCAGGTGGTCAAATTTTTAGCATTGGTAAATCCAAAGCAAAACTGTTTGATGAAAATCAAAAAATAAAAATTTCTTTTAAAGATGTTGCCGGATTAGAAGGAGCTAAAGAAGAAGTACAAGAAATTGTAGACTTTTTAAAAAGCCCACAAAAATATACTTCTTTGGGAGGTAAAATACCTAAAGGGGCTTTATTGGTAGGACCTCCAGGAACAGGAAAAACCTTGTTAGCAAAAGCAGTAGCTGGAGAAGCAGGTGTTCCTTTCTTCTCTTTATCTGGATCGGACTTTGTAGAAATGTTTGTAGGAGTAGGAGCCTCTAGAGTACGTGATTTATTTAAGCAAGCAGCTCAAAAATCACCATCTATCATTTTTATTGATGAGATTGATGCCATCGGTCGTGCCCGTGGAAAAAACAACATGACAGGTGGAAATGATGAAAGAGAAAACACCCTAAACCAGTTATTAACCGAAATGGACGGTTTTGGTACAGACACCAATGTAATTGTACTTGCGGCTACTAACCGTGCAGATGTATTAGATAAAGCTTTGATGCGTGCTGGTAGATTTGACAGACAGATTTATGTAGATTTACCTGATTTAAATGAACGTAATGCTATTTTTAATGTGCATTTAAAACCTTTGAAATTATCTAACGATGTTAAGATAGATTTTTTAGCACAGCAAACACCAGGTTTTTCTGGAGCTGACATCGCCAATCTTTGTAACGAAGCTGCATTAATGGCTGCTAGAAAAGGAAAGCAAGAGATAGAAAACCAAGACTTTTTAGATTCTGTTGATAGAATTGTTGGAGGATTGGAAAAGAAAAATAAAATTATTTCTGACAAAGAAAAGAAAACTATTGCTTTTCATGAAGCTGGGCACGCAACAGCAAGTTGGATGTTAGAACATGCTGCTCCGCTTGTAAAAGTAACCATTGTGCCTAGGGGACAGTCTTTAGGAGCTGCTTGGTATCTGCCTGAAGAAAGAATGATTGTTCAAACAGAGCAGATGTTAGACGAAATGTGTGCTGCTTTAGCTGGTCGTGCTGCAGAAAAAATTATTTTCGATAAAATTTCTACAGGAGCATTAAGCGATTTAGAAAAAGTAACCAAACAGGCTAGAGCTATGGTAAGTATTTATGGTTTGAGTGATAAAATAGGAAATTTAACCTATTACGACTCTACTGGACAAGAATACTTTAACAAACCTTATAGTGAATCTACTGCCAAATTGATTGATGAAGAAATAAGTAGTATTGTAGAAAATCAATACCAAAGAGCCATAACTATTCTTACAGAAAACAAAGAAAAGTTAACTGAGTTGGCCGAAAGACTTTTGGAGAAAGAAGTTATTTTTAAAGATGATTTGATAAAAATCTTTGGAAAAAGACCTTTTGAAGATTCGCTATCAGAAAAATTACAAGATAAGCTTACAGAAAAGGAAAATAATTCTGAAGCAACTGAAGCATAAACTGTAGACGTTAACTATTTGAATGAATTTTTTTAAAAAACTTTTTAAATCTTCAAATAACACCACATCATCTAAAGAAGAAAAAGCAGAGCAACCTGCCAAACATACTTCTTTAGATGATTTGTTTGTTCATCACTTTATTCATAAAGAAGGTAAGTTTTTATATTGTCTATCTACTCAAGAAGCCTTAGAAACCTTAAAAAACATCTTGCAAGAAAACCAATGGAATAGCCTCACCACTATTCAAAAAAACTTGATGGAAATCTGTCAGCAAAACGCTATTTTTGTTGAAAACCTTAATACAAACACTACATTTTTTACTACTTGCGAACACCTTTTAGCAGATTCAGGAAACATTTTACTGTCTTCCAATCAACTAGGAGAAATGAAGCTAAGCCAATTGAATGAAAATTTTATTGTATGGGCTTACACAAGTCAAATTGTAAAAGATATGAGAGAAGGGTTAACAGGTATTAAAACCAACAACAAAGGAAAAATACCTACAAATATTTGTGATATTAGAAATTACACTATTAACCAATCAAAGGAAAATAATTTTATGGATTACGGAATTTCTAATAGTAAAAATTTGTACTTAATTCTTGTTGAAGATTTATAATTATTAACCATGTTACAAAGAGCTTTATCAGGAATTATTTTTATTAGCTTGCTTATAGCTGCTATACTTTATAGTTCGCTAACGTTTCACCTGTTATTTTTTATTTTTTGTCTTTTAGCAGTGTACGAGTTTCAGAAAATGGCAAAAATCTCCTCTCCTCTACTCTATGCATTGGCTAGTGTCTATTTTTTATTTTCGGAAGGAACATTGTATTTGGTACAAGGGAAATCTGCTTTTTTAGAATTTTACATTCAAAAATACCAACACAGTGCCCAGTATTTTATTTTGTTTAGTTTCTTTTTGATTAGTCTATTTTCTAAAGACATCAAAAAACCTTTTAAATATTTGGGTAAAATTTTTATTACCTATATATATGCTATTTTGCCTTTTACCATTATTACTGCTATTCCATATATAAACGAAACTCACAGCTATGATGGGCAAATTATCTTGGGTTGTTTGATTTTAATTTGGTCTACCGACACCTTTGCTTACTTAACAGGAAAAGCCTTTGGTAAAAGAAAATTATTTAAACGAATATCTCCTAAAAAAACCATTGAAGGTTCTATTGGTGGAGTAGTTATGACTTTGCTAATTGCTTATATTTTATCACTAAACTTTACACAACACAACCTATGGGCATGGCTAGGCCTTAGTTTGGTTGTAAGTGTTATGGGAAGTATTGGAGACCTTATTGAATCTATGTTTAAAAGAGCTGTTAAAATTAAGGATTCTGGAAATATTATCCCTGGTCATGGGGGTATTTTGGATCGTTTTGATAGCTTAATATACGCATCACCATTTATCTATTATTATTTACATTTAATGTACTAAAATTATGTTTCACAAAGAAGGAAAACTAATCATTACTGTTACACTTATTCTGGCTATTATTGCTATAGACATGTCTTATTTTTTATTACAAGACTATGCTTGGTTACAATATTTAATTTACGCTATAGCCTTATTTTTTGTTGTAATTATTCTTCAATTTTTTAGAAATCCAAAAAGGAAAACAAACAGTTCTGATCAGCACATAGTTGCTCCAGTAGATGGAAAAGTAGTAGTAATAGAAGAAGTTTACGAACCTGAGTATTTTAAAGATAAAAGATTACAGGTCTCTATTTTTATGAGTCCGCTAAATGTACACGTTACTCGTTATGCTTTAAGCGGATTGGTAAAATTTAGCAAATACCATCCTGGTAAGTTTTTGGTTGCATGGCACCCAAAAGCTTCGGAAGAAAACGAAAGAACTACAGTAGTAATAGAAAACAAACAAATAGGAGAAGTTTTGTATCGTCAAATTGCTGGTGCTTTGGCCAAAAGAATTGTAAACTATGCTACAGAAGGAGAGCAAGTAATACAGGGAACCGATGCTGGATTTATTAAATTTGGTTCTCGTGTTGACCTCTTTCTTCCTTTAGATGCTAAAATAAATGTATCTTTAAATCAGAAAGTAAAAGGGGCAGAAGATGTAATTGCTACTTTATAAAATACACTATTTTATGACTAAGGACGAATTACTTAAAGAACGTTTTAAAAAAGCCGTACAAATAGCATTAGACATGGAACCCTTACCACCTGATGTAATGCTAGAATTTTATGCTTACTATAAACAAGCCACTAAAGGTGATAATTTTAGTTTTAATGCCAATTTAGATACGGACGTAAGAAACACCTTTAAATTTAATGCTTGGATGCAATTAAGAGGTATTTCTCCGCAAAAAGCTCAAAAAGAATATATCAAATTAGTAGAAAAATACACCAATCAAAAAATTTAATTACCATATGAAAAAATTAGCCATTACATTATTAGCTGTTTTATCTCTAACCGCATGTAATCAAAAAAAGAAAGAAAATACATCTACAGCACCTAAAGAAAATACCGTACAACTAAATGCCGAAACTGTAATTGTAAACTGGACAGGATACAAGTTTACTAACAAAACAGGAGTTAAAGGTCAGTTTCAAAAAATAAATGTTAGCAATAATAAGGCTGCTGAAACTAAAAAAGAGGCTTTAAACGGAGTTGAGTTTTCAATTCCTGTGAGTAGCATTTTTAGCAACAATGGAGTTAGAGATGCCAAATTAAAATCGTTGTTTTTTGGAGTTATGGATCATACAGAATTGTTGTCTGGTAAAGTTACATCTGTTTCTGAAAATGGTGGCGTGATTGCTTTAACAATGAATAATGAAACACATGATTTGCCATTTACATTAACATCTCAAGGTGCAACTTCTTATTTAACAGCAACTGTAGACGTTAATACCTGGAATGCCCAAAAGGCTTTAGCATCTATACACAAAGCATGTGAAATGTTGCATACTGGTGAAGACGGTGTAAGTAAAACATGGAACACTGTAGATTTGGATGTAGTTCTAAACTTCAACTAAAACCAAACAAGATATTAAAAAAACAGCCTAATGGGCTGTTTTTTTTTTTGCTCTATTCTTTAAGAAATACTCCAATCAATTTCTGGAATTCCTTTAGATTTTAAGTAAGTATTTGTTTTGCTAAAATGTCTGTTTCCAAACCAATAGCCTCTACTTGCACTTGCAGGTGATGGATGGCCGCTTGTAAAAATTTTATGTTTGTCTGTGTCTATTCTTGCTCCTTTTTTTCTAGCAAAACCTCCCCATAACAAAAAAACTAAATTATCTTTCTCTTCAGACAAAACATCAATTACAGTATTGGTAAACTGTTCCCATCCTTTTTTTTGATGTGATCCTTCCTCTTTAGCTCTAACCGTTAAGGTGGCGTTTAACAACAAAACTCCTTGTTTGGCCCAAGGTGACAAATTTCCAGAAACAGGATATTTTACCTTTAAATCCATTGTTAGTTCATCAAAAATATTTCTGAGAGATTTGGGGTGCTGTACTCCATCATTAACAGAAAAACACAACCCATTGGCTTGATTTTCTTCATGATAAGGGTCCTGACCAATAATTACTACTTTTGTATCTTCTAAAGAACAAGCATTAAAAGCCTCAAATATTTGTTCTTTTTTAGGGTAGCATATATGCTCTTCGTATTCCCTATCAACAAATTCTTTTAACTGCTTAAAATACTCTTTTTCAAACTCTTCCTCTAAATAAGGTTTCCATTTGGGGGCTATCGTAAAATTCATGTGGGGTCTTTTTTTCTCAGAAAATCAATAGTTCTTTTAGCCCTATAGATTTTCTAAGTATTTTTGCAACAACTTTTATAACAAAAGTAATCTTTTAAATGGGAATTATCACAAAAAAAACTCTAGAAGACTTAGAATTTAAAGAAGTCTTAAAATCAATCGCCACAAACTGCCAATCTGAAAAAGGAAAAGAAATGGTGGAAAATTTGTTTCCTTTTTCTAACAAACCTGATCTAGAAAATGCTTTAAATCAAGTACATGAATACCAAGGAGCATTGGTGGCAGAAAACAGAATTCCCAATCATTATTTTGATGATATAGAAAAGGAAATAAAACTGCTACGTATAGAAAACAGCAAGCTTTTGCCCGAAGCTTTTTTAAAAATCGCCAATCTCTCTAACACTGCTAATGAGCTTCTTTTGTATTTTCAGAAATTTAGAGACTACTATCCTACACTGAGCTTACTTGCAGAACCTGTTGAATACACCAAGACTATTGTTGATGAAATTTTTAAAATTATTACCAACTATGGTGAAGTACACAACAAAGCATCGGAGTTATTGAATCAGATAAGAAAAAGATTAACAGAGGTTCGAAGTCAGATTAGCAGTTCGTTTAATAGCGAATTGGCCAAGTACAACAAAGCTGGGTTTTTAGATGATATTAGAGAGTCTATTATAGAAAATCAACCTGTTTTGGCTGTCCAAGCTTTGCACAGAAGAAAAGTAAAAGGAAGTATTTTAGGAACTTCTAAAACAGGAAGCATTGTTTTTATTGCTCCACAAAGCACGCTAAACTACCACAGGCAGTTGCAAGAACTTTTGTTAGAAGAAAAACAAGAAATTGATCGTATTCTACGAATTTTAACCAATGCCATCCGACCATTTACTCCTTTAATCAATCAATACCTACATTTATTGATTGTCTTAGATGTAATTAAAGCAAAAGCTCAATATGCTAAAGAAATTAATGGAGTTAAACCTGATTTTTCTAGCTCGCAAGAAATTGATTACAAAGAAGCTTATCATCCTATTTTATTAGAAAAAAATAAAGCCCAGAATTTAGAGGTTGTTCCACAGTCACTTTCGCTAAGCAAAGAGCAACAAATTATTGTTATTTCTGGTCCCAATGCAGGAGGAAAAAGTATTACGTTAAAAACTATTGGACTGTTACAAGTTATGATTCAGAGTGGAATTTTAATTCCAGTACATGAAACTAGTAAAACGCATTTTTTTGATCATATTTTAACAGATATTGGAGACAATCAATCTATAGAAAACCAATTAAGCACCTATAGCTATCGATTAAAAAACATGCGTGGCTTTTTAAAAAAATGTACTGAAAACACCTTATTTTTAATTGATGAGTTTGGAACAGGATCCGATCCTGAATTGGGTGGGGCTTTGGCAGAAATATTTTTAGAAGAGTTTTACCACAGAGGAGCCTTTGGGGTTATTACTACGCACTACACCAACTTAAAAGTTTTGGCAGATGAGCTAGACCACGTTGTAAATGCTAACATGGCTTTTGATAGCAAAACTTTAGAACCTTTGTTTACATTGCTTATAGGACAACCCGGAAGTTCTTTTACGTTTGAAGTTGCTCAGAAAAACGGAATTCCTTTTAGCCTGATTAATAGGGCAAAAAAGAAAATAGACAAGTCTAAGGTTCGTTTTGATAAAACCATATCTAAATTGCAGCAAGAACGCACCAATTTGCAACGCAATACACAGCAAATGGAGCAGCACAGCTCTAAAGCAAAAGAACATGCAGATTTGCTTGCAGAAAAGGAAGCTAAAATTCAAGAAAAACTAGAAAGTTTTCAGACTTTATACGATAAAAATCAGCGTACTTTAAGCATAGGAAGAAAAGTTAATGAATTGTTAAACAAATACTTTCAGACCAATAACAAAAAAGAATTTAGATTTGAATTTGACAAATGGGTGTTGATAGAAAAAACAAAATACGATCAAGCACATCCAAAAGTAAAAAAACAAAACCTCAAAAAATAAGAGAAAAAAAAGAAAAAATTAAAGAGGAAAAAGCCATTCAGCAAACCGAAAAAGAAGTATTGCAAAAGGTCGAATCGGTTAGAGAAGAAAAGAAAAAAGAAGAAAAAATAGCACAACAAAAAAAAGACAGTTATATCTTTAAAGTGGGAGATAAAGTTCGACTAAAGGACGGTAGAGCAAATGGAACAATTGAAAAGATTGATAAGAAAAAAATAATTATTGACTACGGTATGTTTACCACCGCTACCACACTAGACAAAATAGAGCTAGTGGTAGCTGCCAAAAGAAAAAAATAATGAAAAAAATTGTTACTGTACTATGTTTATTACTAAGTTGTTTTGTGTTTGCCCAACAACAGCACGAGCCCCAAAGTTGGTTTAAAATGTACAGTGACTATGTTAACGTTATTTACAAAAAAGGACAAGAACAAGAGGCTATAAAAATTAGCAATACCATTAATTACATTCAAAAAAACAACAAAGGTTCTATGGGGCTTTACGACTCCATTCCGGTTGATGTTGTTCTAAGGTCTAAAACAGTTGAATCTAACGGTTTTGTGACAGTAAGCCCTTTTAGAAGCGAGTTTTTTAACGTTGCTCCTACAACATTCAGCTCATTAGGTACAACAGATTGGATTAGTACTTTGGCCATACACGAATACAGACACGTACAACAATTTTTAAATCATAAAGCAGGGGCAACCAAAGTATTGTACTACTTATTTGGAGAATCAGGCTGGGGATTGGGAAGTGTACTAGCAGTACCCAATTGGTATTTTGAAGGAGATGCCGTAATTATGGAAACTGCTTTGACCCAGAGCGGACGTGGTCGTTTGCCTAAATTTACTGCCTTACAAAGGGCTTTGTACAAAGACAAACGCTATTACTCTTACCAGAAAATTAGGAATGGATCTTTTACGGATTTGGTTCCTAATCATTATGTAACAGGATATCAAATGCTAAATTACTTTCGCAACCACTACAATGCTGCTAAGCTAGACAACATTGCAAAAAAAGCAGCTTCTTTTCAGTTTCCTTTTTATCCTTTTAGTTATCAACTTAAAAAAGAAACGGGCTTATCTACCACGGATTTGTATGAGAAATCTGCTGAAGAAAATTCTAAAATATGGAAAAACCAACGAAATCAACTTAATGTTTTAGAGTATCCATCTATCACTAAAAACACCAAAAAAGTTTCTCTATACAATTTTCCTCAACTAATGGAAAATGGTCAGTTTGTGGCCTTAAAAAACGAGCTAGATGCTGTAGAACGTTTTGTAAGCATTTTTAATGACGGAACGGAAAGTGTGGTAACGAATAATGTTATCAACATAGATCCTTATTTTCAATACCAAAATCAGCAATTGTTGTTTACAGGAGTTTCGTACCATCCTAGATACAATTACAGTAGCTACAATGATATTTTTGTGTACGATTTGAAACATAAAAAACGAAAAAAAATTACTCATAAAAAGCGTTATTTTTCTCCTCATTTTAATGCTGACAATTCTTTGATAGCAGCCATAAAAACTAATGAAGGAAACTATGAATTGGTAATTTTAGACACTCAAGGGAATGAGTTAACTGCTTTTGCATTAAGCGGAGTTTTAAGTAGACCAAAGTTTGTGAACAACAGTACGGTGGTGTATTTAAAACAAGAACATCACAAGTTGGCTATTTTTAAATTCAACCTAAAAAACCAACAAGAAACTGCTTTAACTGTGTGGACTTCTCATATAATGGATGATTTGTTTGCAACTACAAATCATGTTTATTTTTCTGCATCCTTTGATGGAATTGACAATATTTACCGAGTTTCAACCCATGGGAATCAACAAATAGAACAACTTACAAAAGCTACGATAGGGGCATATCAACCTTTTGTAAAAAAACAACAATTGTATTTTATAGAAACCATAGCTACAGGTACCAAAATTTCTACAACTCCCATTGCTACACCTGATACCCTACAAATTACAGAACCTACTGTAATGGATTTTAACAATAAAAAAACAGTTTCTTTTGAAAATGGATCTATTTTAGAAAAGGTTTCCAACAAAATGTATCCTTCAAAAAAGTACACCTCGTCTTTTCAAGACCTAAAATTTCACGATTGGTTCTACACCATTTCTGAAGAAAAAGTTGGAGCTACTGTAAATGCTACTACTTTACTAAACGATATTAGTTTAACGGCAGGTACTGATATTTTTTTAAATGAAAACAACTCTTACGAGTTAAAATTTGCTGCTGCTTATCAAAAATGGTGGCCTGAGCTAAGTGTATCGGCCGAATACCAACATAGAGAATTTGAAGGAAGCCTTCAGGATGCAAACAATACTAGTTTTGATGGTGTTTATGAATTTCACAGTATTAATATAGCTCCAAGTATTGGGCTGCCCTTATCGCAAATTAATGGCAACTATAACAACCAAGCGTATTTAGGATTGGCTTATGAACTAAACAGTAGAACAGGAACAACATTTACTGAAGAAAATACAGGTGAAAAACTAGATCTTGAGTCTATTGATCTAAACTTTTATAAAATTCAGTTTGCAGCTTCTAGTCTTAGAAGAAAATCCAAACAGAACATCAATACACGTGCAGGTTTTTCTACCTCAATTCGCTACAATCAAGGATTTCAAAATTCTTTAAAAGCCTTTAATAATTTTTATTTTTCTACAATCAATCGCTTGTATGTTCCTGGAATTTCACGTAGCCATAATGCTTATATTTCTTTTGCTTATCAAAAAAATGGCATTCAGCAAGAAGATACTTTTAGGTATGCTCGAGGTTTTAAAACTAGCTTAGCTAAGGAAGCTTATTTAACTTCCTTTAACTATCAAATGCCTTTGTTGTATCCTGATTTTGGCTTATGGGGCATTACTTATTTTAAGCGTATAAGAGCCAATCTTTTTGCAGATATAAGCACTTTGAATCTCAACAATTTTAAAACCCATCAAAATGCTGTAGGGCTTGAAATTATTTTTGACAATACTTTTTTAAACATTCCCGAAGCATTGATAGGAATTGGGTTTAGAAGTAGTTTTTTATTAACCAACGATTATCAAACCTTAGACAAACCTGTGGTTGGGAGTTTCTTTTTATCTACTACTTTGTTTTAATCAATCCAGTCTTTAAACTTTTTTACTTTTTCTCTGCTAACAATAATATCTTCTTGTTGGTAATTGTTTAAAATAACTTGTAACCTGCTATTGGTATACGACACCATATCTTTTATTGCATTAATATGCACATAAAAAGTACGATTTACTCTAAAAAAATCATCTGGATTTAACTTGCTTTCTATGCTTTCTAAAGTTTCATCAATTAAATAACTACGTTTGCTATCTGTATAAAGATAAGTTCCTTTGTTTTCACTATACACACATTCAATTTCATTGGTAGTTATCATTTTTAAGTGTTGTCCTATTTTTACGGTAAACCTTGTTTTGTATGTTTGGTCCAAAGGATTCACCAACATTTTTCTTAGTTGATGTACATCTAACGGAAAATGAGCTTGAACCGGATGTCTTTGTTTAAATTTTTGAATGGCTACTTCTAACTCATCACTATCAATAGGTTTTAACAAATAATCAATACTGTTTTGTTTAAACGCTCGTAAAGCATATTCGTCATAAGCTGTTGTAAAAATAATTGCACTAGCTAAATCTAGATGCTCAAAAATTTCAAAACTTAATCCATCAGACAGCTGTATATCTAACATTATCAAGTCTGGATGTGCGTTAGTGCTAAGCCACTCTAAAGATTCTGCAACAGAATGCAGCTGTTTTTCTACCAAAATATCTAACTCATTTAACATACGCTCTAACCTTCTTGCTGATGGTTTTTCGTCTTCTATAATAATAACTCTCATATACTTAACGATTATCTTGTTCCATAATTTCTCTTATTTTTCTATCTCGCCAATTGGTTCCTAATACAAAGAGTTTTATGGCGTGCAAAGCAAGACCCAATCCCCACCCAAATAATGGATACCAAAACCATTGAAATCCCCAAGAGGTCATGTAATTGATAAAAATTAAAAAGGGAATAACCACAAGGTACGAAGACAGGTTCCAGTAGAATTTATACAATTCTTCTACTCTTTTTTTTGCTCTTGTATATTTTTCTTGTTCAGAATTGTTTATAATTTCCATACATTTATCGGTTTAAAAATTTTCTTTTTCCATGATTTCTCTAATCTTTTTGTCTTGCCAAGAAGTTCCCAAAACAAAAAGCTTAACTGCTTGTAATAGCATTCCCATTCCCCATCCAAACGTAGGAAACCAAAACCATTGATAGCCCCAAAATGTTTTGTAATTGATAAAAATTAAAAAAGGAATAACCACAAAATAGGCTCCTAATCCCCAGTAAAAATTAGACAAATCGTCTACTCTTTTCTGAGCTCTTAAATATTTTTCTGATTCGTTTAAGTATGATGTTTTCATAATTTTAATATCTTTTGTTAAAAACGGTAGCTTTACAACAAACAGCTTATTTTCTTGTATAATATCTACCGTTTCTTTTGTAATAAGTTTGTAACGTTGTTTTATATTCTCCAAGCCGACTTTGGTGCTTTTTTCTAACACTTGTTTGGGATTAAAACTGTTCTTTATTACCAGTTTGTTATTTTCTTGATAAATTTTAATTACCAAAGGCTTTTGTGGTGTAATTGCATTGTGTTTTACAGCATTTTCTAACAACAATTGTAAAGATAAAGGCACAATTTTAAACTCCACCTCTTTTAATTCCTCACCTATTTCAAACTCAATTCCTTCTTCAAACCTTGTTTTTAATAGCTGCATGTAAGTGATGGCAAACTTAAGCTCATCAACAACAGCAACCACATCTTTATCCTTTTGTTCTAGAATGTACCTATATATTTTAGACAAACCTGTTGTAAATTTTTCTGCTCCTCTTGGGTTTTCTTCTATTAAACTTGTCAATACATTTAAGCTGTTAAACAAAAAATGTGGATCTAATTGGCTTTTCAAAGACTCAAACTTTGCAGATTCTGTTCTGGCAACTATTTGAGAGTCTTTAACCTTTCTTTCTTGTACTTGCTTATAGAAATAAATAGCATGAAAAATAATCACTATAACCAACGATATCAACAACCCAAACACATAATTTGCCAGTTTCTGATGACTTAGAAAGTAGTTAAAATCATGCCCTTCTAAATACATTACTTCAAACATCATTAATAAGAAAAGTCCTAATAATGTAATGGGAATTGAACCTACAATACCAACAAATACTCGTAATCTAGATTGATGCTCTTTCCATTTGTATTTTCCTAATAAGAAAAAGTATCCTGCATTTGCAAAACCTAAAACAAGTGCATACATAATGTTAAATGCAATAATTCTAAATAGTAAATTCGTAGAAATAAAGTCCCAAGAACCAAACAAACTGGTACTTATAAAGAATACGACAATTCCTATAATAACACAAACAAAGATGTGTTTAACGAGTTTTTGTATCATAATTATTTTTGTTTACCACATTGAGACAAAACTTGTTGTGCTCTTTCTTTTCCGTAAGATGGATAAAATGGTGTCGGTTTCTCAAATGTATCAAAAAGTTCAATGGCTTTCTCAATTTGTTTGCAATATGCACTAGTATCTTTTCCAAAGAATTTAGCCTTCCCTATGTCCCACTCTGCTTTTCCTAATACTACCCTAGGGTTGTTTGGAGCTATTTTTAATGCTTTTTGATACAAGTTAGACACTTTACCACTGTACATTGCTCCATAAGTTGCTCCATCAAAAGCAACCCATACTATATACCAAGTTGCTTGTGCTACTAAAATTTCGGCATTTTTAGGACTAACTTCTTTGGCTTTGTCTAAAAAAGCTTGAGCTTTGTCTAACCTTGTTTTTAGTTCTGCCTCATCTTTAACAGAAAATCCAGAAGTAATTAATGTCTGTGCAGCGTAGTAATATGGCAACCAATTTTGGGTTTCTACCATTGTAATCCTCTCAAACAACTGACTTGCTTTTACAGGTTGGTTTTGTCCCCATAATCCAAAAGCTTCTTTCATTTTGGCTTCGTAAGGCGATTGTGCGTTGCTGATTAATCCCATAAATAAGGCTACAATTAATGTCATTTTTTTCATCATTTTTAATTTTTAAAAGGTTGGTTATTAATACACTTCAAAGATCTTTTAGATAGGTCTATTAATAAAAAAGAGCCTTCTGAAGTGTTATTTTTTAGTGCTGAATTGTAGTTCTACAATTGATTTAATTGGTTGTCAGTTTCTTTTTTACTCAACGTCCAGAAAAATCCTACAAAAAAGAAACGATCTGCACTGGGTCTTATCGCTTCTCTTTGAAATATACCTTTAGCATTGGGCGTGTTTGCGTACTGGTATCCATTGATGTTTTTAGTTCCTAACAAGTTGCTAGCAGAAAAGAATAATATTTTTTGGGGACTGATAAGATACGCCCAGTTAAAGTCTAATGTTTGAAAAGCCTTGGTTTTTTCATTTAAAAATCCTGATATATTGGGATTGGTATAGGTACGTCCAGAAGCAAAACGATAGGTAAGGCCTAGTTGACTTTTCCAATTTTCCATCCAGTATTTGGTTACCACAGAGGCATTGTGCTTATTCACAAAACTAGGCTGAAAACTACCTGAATAATTTTTAAAGTCTCTTTGGGTATCTAAAAAAGAGTAACTAAGCCAATAGTCTAAGTTTTTTATTCCTTTATTGTCTCTCCAAAATACATCTACTCCTCTGGCAAAACCTTTTCCTTTGTTGTTGTATTGGCTGGTAAACTGAGGAGTAACAGTATTGTATTTAATTAAGTCTTTGTATTTTTTATAAAAGCCTTCTACCCTAAACAACATCCCTTTTTGGTTTCGTTGGTAATTCACAATGTATTGCTCAGAGCTTTCTGAATGAATATTTTGTGTAAACTTAAGCACCTCCTTTTCTGGATTTTGATGAAAAGTACCTGTAGCCAAAGAAAGTTGTCCTTTATTTCCCAATTTATAGGCCAATGAAAGTCGATAGTCCGTTTGTAATGAATGGGATAAATTATTCCAAGAAAAGCGGTTTCCCAGTTGAGCTATGAATTTCTTAGAAAACAAAAAGCTAGATTCTTGATAACTTGCGAAAATGCGATTGTTAAACCCGTATGAATAGGATTGAATTGGAGTGATAAAAATTTCATCAAACTTTTGTAAAAAAGATTCTATACCAAAATTCAATTTGTAGAAACTGCCTACTTTGTAATTTGCCTTTACTTTAGCATGAACTGCTTGTTGCGTATTGTCTATTTTATCTGAGTTGATAAATGATTTGGTATTGGCCAATGTATAACTTATTCCGTAAAAAGTAGACCAGTTTTTGTTGATTTTATGACGGTAAGATGAATTTGCATATGCATTAGTTGCATCCGTTTTAAAATTTAAACCATCAGGATAATTTATATGAGTTTGTGTAATGTCAAACCTTGCTGCATCAAATGCTGCATAGAACTTAAATAATCCTTTGGTTACTTTTTTTCGGTAAACAGATTCTCCTGCAAAAGCCTCGTAAGGTTTGTTCCATTGGTTGCTATCTGTATACAACTCTGTATAAGGTCCTAAATTGATATACGAAGTATTTACCGTTAAAGAACTACCATCCCAAACTTGAGTATTTCCAAGTCCGACTCCTAAACTCATCACACTAATATCTGTTCTTTCATTTTCTGGTTCATCTATGGTGTTCATCAACAAAATACCAGACAAGGCTTGTCCGTATTCTGCAGAATAACCTCCAGTAGAAAACGATATTCCTTTAAACAAAAAAGGAGAATATCGCCCTCGTGTTGGTGCATTGTTCGTGGTTGCAACATACGGTGTAAAAACACGAATACCATCAATAAAAATCTGAGTTTCTTCTGCCCTACCACCTCTTACAAACAACCTACCGTCTTCGGCAACAGTACTGGTTCCTGGCATGGTTTGAAAAGCAGCAATAGGATCTGCCAAAGACCCCGCTGTAGTCACAATATCCAGTGGTTTTAGGGTTGTTGTTTTGCTTTTTTCTCCTGCACTAAACGTACCTGCACTTAGCACAACAGCATTCAAGGAATTTACGTTCTCTTTTAACACAACTTGTAAATTCTGAAGTTCCGATACTTTTTTTTGAAGCTCCTTAGAATCAAAACCTAAATTGCTTACAACCAAAATTTGTTTTCCTTTTTTTTGGGTGACGAATTCAAATTCTCCGTTAACATCGGTAGTCGTACCTTCATAAGTTCCTTTTAAAAAAATACTTACAAACGCTAGTGGTTGTTGATGACTGTCTGTTACCTTTCCACTTATTTTTGTCTGACCAAAAGCAAACAAAGAGAAAAGAAAAGCAAATGTAAAAAGCTGTAGTTGTTTCATGACACAAATTGATTTTTCATCAAAAGTGCCGCTAAAACGCTACTTTATAAATTTTGAATTACTGAGTTGTTAAAATTGATAGACGAGTTGTTACTTAGTTCAAAATCACCTTTTTTATGACTTCTTCTCCTAGGGCTTCGTTCATCATTTTTTGAATTTTTTCTTTTCCGTAATTTAATTCATTCCTAAGCGCTGCAGAGGAAATAGCAACTCTTAAAATGCCGTTGTTTAGAGAAATTTTTTCTGTATAAGCTTTTACTCCAGGTCCCATTAATTTTTCCCACTCTTCTTCTACTGCAATTTTTTGAAAGCCTTTTTCTAAATTGTTAGCTTTTATAAAATGTTTCATCAAAGCACTCATAGGGTTGGCTTCGCTATTGCGTTGTGTTAAAGAAGTGTCTTTATTTTTTTTCATTGCAACTGAAATATTTTGTAGGATTGTTGTGTCGCTTTTACCACGTTTTCGGTTCTTTGGGTATGGGTATCGCTAATAAAAATTTGCCCAAAATGATCTTTATTTACCAAATTAATTACTTGCGATACTCTATTTTCATCCAGCTTATCAAAAACATCATCAAACAATAAAATAGGTTTTTTGCCTGTTAGTTGTTTGGTAAATTCAAACTGTGCTAATTTTAATGCAATTAAATAAGACTTTTGTTGCCCTTGCGAACCAAACTTTTTAATAGGATATCCATTCAATTCAAATTGCAAATCGTCTTTGTGTATTCCCACAGAGGTATACTGCAACACTCTATCTTTTTCTAAAAAATCGTCTAACAAACTAAGCAAAGGTTTTTCGTGCAATTGTGTTTTGTATAACAACTGAACTTCTTCTTTAGAATTGCTTATTTCTTGGTAACACTGGTTAAAGATAGGAGCAAATTCTTGCAAAAACCAATTCCTTTTTTCGTAAATACGAACACTTAAGTCCGACAATTGTTCGTTGTAAACTTTAAGGTTTAGTGCATCAAAAGTTCTGTTGGCAGCAAAATACTTAAGCAAAGCATTTCTTTGGGTTAACAACTTATTGTAGTTGATTAAATTTTGCAAATACATTCGGTCTTGTTGAGAAATAACTCCATCCATAAACTTACGTCGGGTTTCACTTCCCTCAATAATTAAATCTCTGTCCGATGGAGAAATCATAACCAAAGGCACATTTCCTATGTGGTCGGCAAACTTATCATATGCTTTTCCGTTTTTTTTAACCACCTTTTTATTTCCTTTTTTAACGCTGCATAAAATTTTATCTACCCGATTTTCTTCCATCAAATAATCTCCTTCTATCATAAAAAAATCTTCTCCATGTTTGATGTTCTGACTTGCAATTGCATTAAAATAACTCTTGGTATAAGACAAATAGTAAATAGCATCTAACACATTGGTTTTTCCTACCCCATTGTTTCCAACAAAACAGTTGATTTTAGCATCAAACTCAAACAATTCTGATGCTATACTTTTATAATTTACCAAAGATAGTTTTTGAAGATACATCTACGTTTTTAGGCTTTTTAAAATGGCTTGCAATTTATCATTTTTTAGCGAATCCGCAGTTTTGATATTCGATTAAAAAAACTATTTTTGTCCAACTTAGAAATTAAATAAAAACAATAAACAACATAAATCCTATGGCTACATACCAAAAAAGAGGTTATAAAAAGACGATTGAAGCTGAAGAAGAAGTAATCGTAGACAATGAAGGAAATTTAGAACACAGCACAACTGCAGAAGTTTTTAACACCCTAGATGAAACAGCCAACAAATCCGAAAAATGGATAGAAAATAACAGCAAACTACTTTTTATTAGTTTGATTGCCATTGTTGTGTTGATTTTTGGGTACATGGGATACCAACAATTTGTAGTTGCTCCAAAAGAAAAAGAAGCAGCAAATGCTTTGGTTTTTGCCAAAGAAGAATTTAACAAAGCAAATGCCAGCGAAGACACCTCATTATACAATACAGCATTAGAAGGGGCACAAGGTAAATATGGATTGTTAGATATTGCTGACAATTATGGAGGAACCAATGCTGGTAATTTAGCAAAATATTACGCAGGAATTTCTTACTTAAAATTAGCTGAGTACGACAATGCTATTACTTATTTAAAAGACGTATCTACACAAGATGCAGTATTAAACGCTGTTATCAAAGGAAGTATAGGAGATGCTTACTTAGCCAAAGGAGACAATGGTAAAGCAATGAGCTATTTTAACGATGCTGCTAGTAGCACCGACAACCATGCTGTAGCTCCTGTATATTTGTTAAAAGCAGGAAAATTAGCTTTGTCGTTAAAAGAATACAGCAAAGCAGAAGATTATTTTGAAGAGATTGAGACTTCATTCCCTAAATCTTCTCAAGCAGATGAATTAAAAAAATACAGCAACCAAGCAAAATACGCTAACTAATGGCAACTACAGATTTATCAGCATATGATAAAAACGATTTGCCCAATGTAAAAGGTTTTCGTTTTGGAATTGTTACTTCGGAATGGAATCCACAAGTAACTGAAAATTTAACTTTAGGAGCTATTGATACGCTTATAGACAATGGTGTTTCTGAAGAAGACATTATTACTTGGAAAGTTCCTGGTAGTTTTGAGTTGATTTATGGATGCAAAAAAATGTTAGAAAGCAGAAATGTAGATGCCATTATTGCTATTGGATGTGTGATTCAAGGAGAAACCAAACATTTTGATTTTGTTTGTGACGGAGTTACTCAAGGAATTAAAGATTTAAATTTAACTTATGATGTTCCTACCATTTTTTGTGTACTAACAGACAACAACCAACAACAGTCTTTAGACCGATCTGGAGGAAAATTAGGAAATAAAGGAGTAGAATGTGCCGTAGCAGCAATAAAAATGGCTGCACTAAACAAAAGATAGTTAACAACTCCTCCCCTTATAACAAAGCATTATTGTCGAATTTTTCGTAAATTTGACCATAATGTTTTTTCTTTTACACTATGTTCAAAACTCCCTTTAAACCCATCGGTCATTATGTATTTGATTACAAGCCTCGTTACTACGACGAGCGCAAAGAGCGTTTGGAAGCTTTAGAGCAGCGATACAAAAACGAAAGAAACCAAAAAGAAAATCCAAACGATGATGAGTATCAGGTAACCTTGACCAAAAACAATTTAAAAAATGAATGGTCTAGAACCCGATCTAACGCCAAAGCCGATGCCAAATCGACTTACCGACTTGCTATTATCATTACTATTTTAGCAGGAATTGCCCTATATATTTTAAGATAAGCCCTTATTTTTAATGTCTGACATTATTCAATTATTACCCGATCATGTTGCCAATCAAATAGCAGCTGGCGAGGTAGTGCAAAGACCCGCATCTGTAGTAAAAGAATTGCTAGAAAATGCAATAGATGCTGGAGCCAAAAACATACATTTAATTTTAAAAGATGCTGGAAAAACATTAATTCAAGTAATTGATGATGGTTCTGGAATGTCTCAAACTGATGCTCGTTTGTGTTTTGAAAGGCATGCTACTTCAAAAATTAGAGAAGCCGAAGATTTGTTTAACCTAAACACTAAAGGCTTTAGAGGAGAGGCAATGGCCTCTATAGCTGCTATTGCACAAGTAGAAATGAAAACTCGTTTGGCTACCGAAGAGTTAGGAACTTGTATACAAATAGAAGCTAGTAAAATTATTCATCAAGAAATAACAACAACTCCTGTAGGAACCAATACTTGCGTTAAAAATTTATTTTTTAACATTCCTGCACGTCGAAATTTTCTAAAATCTGATGCTGTAGAAACGCGTCACATAATAGACGAATTTCAACGAGTTGCCTTAGTACACCCTGATATTGGTTTTGCAATGAATCATAACAATTCAGAAATTTTTAAACTTCCTTCGGGAAACTTAAAACAACGAGTGGTGAATATTTTTGGTCAAAAAACCAATGAAAAACTTATTCCTATTCAAGAAGATACAGACTTGGTTTCTGTGGACGGATTTATTATTAAACCACAATTTTCTAAAAAAAAACGCGGGGAGCAATTCTTTTTTGTAAACAATAGATTTATTAAAAGTCCATACCTACATCATGCAATTAACAGTGCTTTTGATGGCTTGCTAGAAAGAGAGCATCATCCTGGTTATTTTTTATATCTAAAAGTTCCCACACATTCTATCGACATCAATATACATCCTACCAAAACAGAGGTAAAGTTTGACAATGAAAAGGTGTTATACGAAATTATAAAAGCTGCTGTAAAGCATAGTTTGGGGCAATTTAACATGAAACCTTCTTTAGACTTTTCTAGAGATAAAAACCTAGAAACACCTTATCATTACAAAGATGCTCCCATTAAAACTCCTACTATACAGGTAGACCCTAATTTTAATCCTTTTAAATCCGAGAGTAATTTTAATCCTTTTGATACAGATCCAAAGCCTGTAAAAAAAACAAATGTCAATTTAGGAATCGAAACGGTTAGCAACAAAGAAAAACAATCTTTTGCCTCTCGCCCAATTACAAAAAAACAAGGAGATTGGGAAGCTTTGTATCACGGAATAGAATCGGTAGCAAATAAAGAACCTAACAAAGAAGAACTTGCTCCTGAGTTGTTTGAAAAAACAGAAAACAATCAGCTAGTTGATACATTTCAGGTGGTTAAAAAATATATTTTATGCCATCTAAATACAGGTACGTTTTTAGTACATCAACATTTGGCACATCAACGAATTTTATACGAAAATTTTCTAGCTAACATCACTGTAAAAGAAGCTTCTAGCCAACAATTACTATTTCCTATTTACCTGAGCTACAGTACTCAAGAAATTCACATTCTAAAAACCATACAAGAAGAACTAGAAAGTACTGGTTTTTTATTTGACAAAATAACCGAAAAGGCTGTGGTTGTGACAGGAATTCCGACAACTATTACAGAAAGTCAGATTAGCATGGTTTTTGAACAATTAATTGAAGATTTTCAACAGGATATTCAAGAAAATAGTTTTAGTCAACTAGATATGATTGCTAAATCTTTGTCCAAAACTTTGGCAATTAGAACAGGGACTAAGCTTACGGATACCGAACAACAAAATCTGATTAATGATTTGTTTGCTTGCAAAGAGGCTAACATTTCTCCGTTTAGAAAAAAAATATTCACAAAAATAGACATCAAAAAATTGGATGCCTTTTTTAACCTAGATTAACAACATGATTCGTCTTCCCGAAACTATAAAACACTTAATCATCATCAACGTTTTGTTTTTTGTAGCTACCATGGCTATTCAAAATTTTGATTTGTTTGAACTTTTTACACTCCACTACTTTGAACATCCCAAGTTTAGAATCTGGCAATTAATAACAGGTATTTTTATGCATGGTAGCATTAGCCACTTGTTTTTTAATATGATTGGATTGTACTTTTTAGGAACTCCAATGTTACAATTATGGGGTAAAAACAGATTTTTATTTTTCTATTTATCTGCTGGAATTGGTGCTAGTTTGATATTTTTACTGGAAAGACAATTAGAGTTTCAGAACGCAATGAGTGAATTGTTAGCCATGGGAGCCACCAAAGAAGAATTGTACGGGTTGTTTAGCGACACCAAATCTTTTCAAAACCCCATAATGGAAACTGCCAATCGTATTTACGGCACACGTCTTTTGGGTGCTTCGGGAGCTATATTTGGTTTGTTAGCTGCTTTTGGATGGTATTTTCCAAATGCTAAAATTTACCTTTATTTCTTCATCCCTATTACCGTAAAATATTTTGTTCCTGTAGTAGTCCTCGCCGATCTGATTTCTGGACTAACAGGTGTGCCTATTTTAAGCCCCGTAAATGTTGCTTATTTTGCACATGTAGCAGGAGCAGTAATTGGTTTGATTATTGCGTACGTCTGGAAAAAAAATCAACATAGAATGTATTGATATGGCAAATTCTATCATCGCACAGCTTAAACAAAAATACCTAACAGGAAGCATTGTAGAAAAGCTTATTTTTATCAATGTACTAATTTTTGTATTGACATTTTTTGTGGGGGGATTGGTGCAACTTTTACATTACTCAGATAATTTTTTCTGGCGTTGGTTTGCACTATCTGCTTATTTGCCCGAGTTTTTTAACAAACCGTGGACACTTGTTTCTTTTGGTTTTTTACATGCCGATTTTTTTCATTTGCTGTTTAACATGCTGTATTTAAATTTTATTGGCCGCTTGTTTTTAGACTATTTTATTCCCAAAAAACTTTTAAACTTTTATTTGTTTGGAACTTTAAGTGGTGGGTTGCTATTTTTGCTAACTTATAATCTAATTCCGTCTTTGCAAAACACTCCTGCTATTTTGTTAGGAGCTTCTGCTGGAGTAATGGCAATTATGATAGGAATTACCACTCATATTCCTAATTACGAACTAAGAATACCTTTGATTGGTTATGTTAAAATTTGGATTATTGCTGCTATTTTTATCGCCATTGATTTGATTAGTATTACTGATAATACTGGAGGTAGGTTTGCACATTTAGGAGGAGCTTTGTACGGATTTTTAGCCATTTACTACAAAGACAGTTTGAGTTTCCAGAATCCTTTTAAAGGATGGTTTGCTAAAAAAAACACTTTAAAAACATCTTACAAAAACAGCACAAAAAATCAGAAAAATCATGCAAAGAACAATCAAGAAACTCAGCAAAAAATAGATGTTATTTTAGATAAAATTAGTAAATCGGGTTACGAATCATTATCCAAAGAAGAAAAAGAATTTTTATTTCAACAAGGAAAAAATCGATGAAAAAGAAACTTAATTTGCTAGAAAAACTAGCCTTTTTTCTAAACATTGTAGTTGCTGTAGTTTTGTGTATAGTCTATGCCATACCTTATTTAGATCCGCATTTTTTTCCTTATACTAATTTACTAAGCCTTTCTTACCCACTTTTTTTAGCCATTAATTTATTCTTTGTATTGTTTTGGTTGCTGCGACTAAGAATTCAGTTTTTATTCTCATTACTGGTAATTGGTTTGGGCTATCAGCAAATTACCTCTTTTTTCTCCCTACATGGCAAAGAAGTTTTAAAGCAATCAGACATTCAGGTTTTATCGTATAATGTAAGACAATTTAACAAAGGTAGATGGATCCAATCACCTACCATTACGCAAGAACTGTTTCAATTTATCAATCAGCAAAAAGCAGATTTGGTTTGCATACAAGAATACCATGCGTTTTCTAACCATAAGGTTGACCTTCCGTATGCCTACACCAAAAGAAAAAATGCAAACGAACTGGCTATTTTTTCTAGATATCCTATACTGAACAAAGGAAGTTTAAATTTTAAAAACACGACAAACAATGTTATTTATGTAGATGTTAAAATTCATGGTGAAACCATTAGAATCTATAATTTGCATATAGAATCGTTTAGACTAAACACCCAACAAGAACATTACGGTGATGCTACCAACGAAGCTTTGCTAAAAAGATTTAAACGTGTTTTTATAAAGCAATCAGAACAAATAAATGAATTAAAAGCACACATAGATGCTTGCCCTTATAGAAGTATTGTTGCGGGAGACACCAATAACACTTCATTTTCTTGGAATTATCATCACCTGATAAAAGGAAGAAAAGATGCCTTTGTTGAAGCAGGAACAGGGTTTGGAAGTACGTTTAACTATCTATTTCCTTTGCGAATTGATTTTATCTTACCCGATGAGACTATGAACATTGGTTCTTTTACCAATTTTGATGTAAAACTTTCTGACCATTTTCCTATTATGGCTAGAATAGATTTGAATAATTAGTATCTTTAACCTATGAAAAAAAAGAGATTCTACCTTATTTTATGCATCTTGATTAGTCAAGTATCTTTCTCTCAAAAAACGGATGACAAAGACTTAGAAGCTATTCAAAAATCCATTTTTACAGATTTTAGAATTCCAATTCGTGAAAACATAAACGAATCAGATTTACGACAAGATGGTTGGAAAACTGATGCTGGAGCTTATACATTTAGATGCAGAGATCGCAAAAGAATAAGAATGACCTTATGGTATTTAGATTCTGGTCCTAAAAAAGTAATTGGCTCGGAATTTGTAAACATAACAGCTGCGATAGATAAATGTCAAAAAGGAGATTTAAAGTATCGTGAATACCATGACAAAGAAGCTTACTAAAATCCCCTCTTTTAACTTACAAAACATGAACAAAAACTATCTTTTAATACTTATTTGCCTACTGTTCTTTAGCTTAGGACATGCACAAGATTTGCTAAAATTTAGCTTAAAGGGTAAAATTTCTAATGCCATAGACAGCACTGCTATTGATGGAACTACATTGTTAAACCTAACAACTATTGATGGAACTGTATCTGATAAAAATGGTTTATTTGAAATTGACACCCAAGAAAATGACACCATATTAATTTCGCACATAGGTTTTGAGTCGATCAAACTTAAAATTACCCGAGATTTATCAAAAGGAACAGAATTAGACATTCAACTACATCCTAAGATAGAACAATTAGAAGAAGTTCGTGTTCACAAATTGATTGGGGTTTTGGAAATTGATATTAAAAATGTTCCTAAAGACAAATACAATAGAGTGCATATTAACGGGTTGCCACAAACATATGAAATTCGAAAAAATAACAGTTCTGTATCTAGTTTAAGTGTTGGGAAAGCCTTAACAAACCCTGTAGACTTTGTGTACAATCTGTTTGGAAAAAAACCCAAAAAACTACGTGATTTAAAAGAACTTAAAGAAAAAGATGCTACCAGAGAAATTCTAACCAATCGATTTGATAGAGAAATTATTTTGGATTACCTACAAATGGATTTGAATGAGTTGACAGAGGTTTTATCTGAGTGTAACTATTCTACTTTCTTTATTCAAAAAGCTACAGATTTACAACTGATAGAAGCTGTTCTAGAATGCTACGAAAATCACAAAGCCATCAAAAAAGGAAGCACCTCCAAAGAACTTAAAAACAACTAAAATGTTTAGTCTATTAACGACTCTCCATTAAGGTTAGTGGTTAAGACACTACTCATATAATCTAAAAAAGGTCTTGCTGTTTGAAAAGATAGCAAGACTTTTTGATAAAAATCAGGAGCCAACACTTCTTTATCAGTAAAAGTTCTCATCAGCATAAAATCTTTTTTCCTTATAAGTTCAATCGCAGGGTGCTCTTTATCAAAACCTTTAGGAGCCGTTTTTAATGTTTGTCCCTGATAAAAACCTCCATAGATTTCTAGCAGTTCTGGATGGTTTATAATCTGTTGGATTTCTTCCGAGTCCATTTCAAACTCTTTTCTAATTCTAAACAAATCTTCTTTATTAGGTTGCCAAAAACCACAAGCTACAAAAGATGTGTTGGGTGTTATTTCTACATGATAACCTCCTCTTAATGCCTCTGTAGCACGCTTGTAACTACAACTTCTATATATTTTATATGGAGATTTATCTCTAGAAAAACGAACGTCTCTATAAATTCTGTACGCTTTCATGTCTTCTATCAAATCGGTTTCTTTTAAGCCTTCCATTACTTGTGTAAAAAAAATCTTGAGTTGTGCATCTTCTTCTTGAAACCACTCCTTATTATCTGCAAACCATTCACGATTGTTGTTTTCTTTTAAGGCATTTAAAAATTTAAAAACAGAAGGTTGTATTTGTATAGACATTGTTGTTTTTATAGAAAATTAAAGTCTCTAAGATACAAAATCAACTACATTCCTTTGGATCAGATTGGCAAAATTAAAAGCTGTACTTTTTACATGATTATATGCTTGTTCCATGGCCTCTTGTAAAGTACATGGTCCTTTTGCAACAGCTGATGCAAAATGAATCCCTAGTTCCTTTTGTTCTTTAGCAGATAAGGAAACATTACCACAAAAAGCTGCTACAGGTTTATTTTGTAATTTTGCAGATGCTAACACACCTTGTATAGTTTTACCCGATAAAGTTTGGCTATCTAACCTCCCTTCTCCAGTAATAATCCAATCTGCTTGTTGTATTTGTTTGTCAAACTGAGTAATGTTTTTAACCAAATCAATTCCAGAAATAAGGTCTGCCCCTAAAAAGACCATAGCACCTGCTCCCATTCCTCCTGCAGCACCTGCTCCTTCTACTTTTTGACAGTCTACGCCAAATTGTTTTTTTAGAACTTCAGCAAAATTTTGCATTCCCACATCTAGCTTTTCTATCTCAGAAGGAGAAGCTCCTTTTTGAGCTCCATACACATAAGCTGCCCCATGTACGCCATAGAGCAAATTTTTTACATCGCAGGCTACCTGAAATTGTACCTGATTTAACATGTCAACAACATTGTTAGTTTTAACTTCATCTACTAGTTCTAAGTTGTCTCCAATGGGTTTTAATACAGAACCATTTTTGTCTATAAATTCATACCCCAGTGCATGAGCCATCCCAATACCTCCATCGTTAGTAGCACTACCTCCAATAGCTAAAACTATAGAAGTAGCACCCTTGTGCAATGCGTGTAAAATCAGCTCTCCTGTACCTATAGAACTAGTTTGTCGGCAATTTCTGTCTTGAGGTGCTAGCAAACTTAAGCCCGAAGCTTGTGCCATTTCGATGACAGCAAGCTTTTGATGAGGAACCCATAAGTAACTGGCTTCAATAAGTTCAAAAACTGGATTATGAACTTGAGTCGTAATTTTTTTTCCATTCATGGCATGCAACAAAGCATCCATAGTACCATCTCCTCCATCGGCTAAGGGAACTTTTACTATTTCTGCATTAGAATCAGCTAATAAGATTCCCTCTTCTACTGCATTGCAAAACTCTATACCAGAAAGAGATCCTTTAAATTTATCGGGGGCTACAATATATTTCATTAGAAACTAAGTAAAGAAGGTAAGAAAAAACTAAATACTAATATTAAGACAAAAAAGAACAGTAATATATAAACTTCTTTGGTTTTAAAATCGCTTACTTTTAAGCTAAAATCCATAGCGTTTAAGCTGTTGATACGAACTTGTTTTGTAAATGCACTTACCACATACGCTACCAACAAAGCAATAATAACCCCTGTAAAGTTTAGCCAAATCCAAAAAATATGAATTCCTAAATCTATGTGAAATAATTCTTGAATAGTTTTAGAAAATATAAGGTTGATGAGCACAGCAGTTAAAATTCCTATATTCATTCCTATATGATTGACTTTTTTAGAAAAAAATGCTAAAATAAAAGTGACCAAAACGGGTCCATAAAACACTGATGAAATCGCGTTGATAATTTCAATCACTGCACTTTTACTTCCTCCAAACAAAAAAGCACAACCAATACATACAGCTCCCCAAAACACCACCGCTATTTTAGACAATAGCATGTATTTACTAGTGCTCATTTTGTCTTTTTGTACTCCTCTGTTAAACAAATCCTCTACGGTTACAGCAGACAAAGAGTTAATGGTAGAACTTAATGTAGACATAGCTGCAGAAAGAATTCCCACCATTAAAACACCAATCAAGCCATTGGGCAAGTATTTAATGATAAACACAGGAATCATCAAATCAGCTTTTAGACCATTTTGTTGATAATCTAGTGGAAAATGCTTCTGAGTCATGGCTCCAATATCCGATAAAAAATCTGGAGAAATACTCACCAATCCTCCAATAATTAACCCCATAATACAGTACACTAATACAACAGGAAAACGTAACAGCCCATTGGCAAGCAACAATTTTCTAATGGTTCCCTCATCTTTACTAGACAACAAACGTTGTGCTTGTGTTTGATCACATCCGTAGTAAGAGGTATAAAGAAAAAAACCACCAATCAACATCGGTAAAAAACCGTATTCATTACCTTCTCCCAAGCCTAAATTCCAATTCATTACTTCCAATCTTTGTGGTTCAAACCCCTGAGGTAAACCTCCTTTTTCTTGTAGTAAATTCCATCCTATAAACAAACAAATTCCCAAACCAACTACCAAAATAATCATCTGAATGGCATCTCCCCAAACAACAGCTTTCATCCCTCCTTGCCAAGAATATATAATGGTAATAATACTTATAATTAGAATGGTATAAACAAAGTCTATATCTAAAACAGCTTGTAAAATAATAGCAATGGTATAGACCATAACCCCGGTACCCAAGGCTCTACTAATCTGAAAAACAATACTTAAAATAAGTCGTGTAGATGTACTAAAGCGTTTTTCTACAACTTCGTAGATACTTACCACCCCCGATCGGAACAAAGGAGGCACTACAACAATCATAATAAAAATCATGGCTAGAGGAACAGCAAACTCAAAGGTTAACCATTTCATTCCACCTCCCATTTTTAGTCCAACGAATGCTGGTGCCGAAATAAAGCTAATGGCAGAAAGTTGGGTGGCCATGGTTGATAAACTTAAAGGAAACCATCCTAGGCTTTTTCCACCTAAAAAGTAGTCTTTAGAGTTTTTATTTTCTTTAAAAAAATAGCCCATTCCTAAAAAAAAGGCAATGTATGCAATGATAATTGTATAGTCTAACCAGTTCATTTTATAAGATGTTTTAGTGGTACATGAGTTTGTTATAGGTCACTTTCAATCAGATCTAAAAGCAAAGCAGCTGTCCAAGAAAAGTCGCCACCTCCATAACCTGCCTTGTCAGAAATGTGAATTTCTTTTCGAGCATCAAAATACTCATAAAAGCCGCTTTTTTCCACAATTTCTATCGTGTCTTTTTTAATACGCTCTGCCAAAGTGTTGTAATCATAAGCCCTACAACCTCGGTACAACATCCAGTTAAGATTTACCCAAACAGGCCCTCTCCAATATTTCTTGGGATCAAAGCGTTCGTTAGTAGGATCAAAAGAAGCACATAAGTATTTGTCTTCTCCGCCAAACTTATCTAACATTATATTCAACATATTTTCTACACGTTGTTGACTCACAAAATTGGCAAATATTGGAGCAAAAGACGATGATGTAATGAAAGGGATAGGTCTATTGTTTCTTACATCGAAATGGGTATAAACTTGTAATTCATCATGGTAGAGTTTGGTATTCATTCCCCCTATCGCCTTTTGGTTCCAAAGTTTTAATTGCGCTATTTTGTCTTGATTATCTCCTAGTATTTCATACAAATTAATCAAAGCCTCATTGGATTTAATTAGCATTGTGTTAAACAAGGGATCTTGAATTAAAAACGGAGACAATTCTGCAATTTTTTCATCGCTATAATTGTGTTCTTTAGCAATGTTAATAATGTGCAGGTAATGATCGTACTCTCTATTTGTAGGCCTTTCTGCTGCATCTACATGAGTAGTATCTCTGCGTGTAAATTCGTAATGAGGTGGATTCATGGTTGCAAAAATATCATCCCAAATAGGGGAATTATCTGTTCCCGACTCCCAGTTATGATAAATATATACTAAGCCTTCATTATTAGGATCTCTGTGTTTGTAGAAATATTCGTGGTTTAAAAACACCTTGTCTATTTGTGATTTGATAAAAGCCAACGTGCTGTTTTTGTCTTGGCTTATTCTATACATTTCTTCTAACACAAAACCTGTTACTGGTGGTTGTGTCATTCCTGTTGATTTGTATTTTTTAGAAGACAAAGGGTGCAGTTCTGACTGGTGAAATTCAGGTCCTGGAAAATACGTATCGCTAGGGGTATGAAAAACAATGTGTGGAATAAACCCATTGTCCCATTGCGCATCCAATAAGGTAGCAATTTCTTTTTCTGCTTTGTCCATATCATAATGAGCAAAACCAATGGCGATAAAACCAGAATCCCACAACCATTGAAATGGATATAATTTGGCACTAGGTACACTAAAACCATCTTTCCAGTTTTTGTTGAGTACTTGTTGTGCTTGTTTGACTAAATTTTTCATGTTTAAAATGTTGATTAAAAAATCGCCCACACCCGAGGATGCAGGCGAAAAACTAAAACTTAACTATGTTAAAAAAGAGGTTCTTTTTTCTAAAAATTAAAAGAAGCTGTTACAAAAAACCTTCTTGGTAAAATTGGTCTACCTACAAAGAATTCTTGTTCTGTTTGACCTGCAGCTCCTGCTCTTGGATTTCCTTCGGTAATACCAGCATTGTTAAACAAGTTGAATATTGAAGCTCCCAATCTTAAAGATTTATCATTGCCATCCAAATCAAAAGTATACCCTGCATTGATACGTACCATGGTAATAGCATCCAACTCAATGTCATTTACATCCGATGAAAACTTTTTACCTGTGTGGTTGGCAGTTATACTAGAATCAAACTGCTTGTTGTCAAAATGCAAGCCTAAACTACCTATAAAGTTAGGTTGTCTTGCCAGCTTGTTCCCTTCGTTGGCAGAAGTCGTTGTATTGTTTACCAAGTCTTCTTGCTTATTTTTAGTGATTTCATGCATTTGATAAGTAGCAGTACCTCTTAAATTTAAATGTTCTATAATTTCTAAATCCCCATTAAATTCCAATCCAAAAGTTTCTGTGTTTTGTGTATCTCTAGTTTGATCTACTAAATTTCCTCCAATGATTGCTTGGGTTATTTTAACACGATCACTTAACGAAACATAATAAGCTGCTGCAGAACCAGAAAACTTATCTGTACCAAACTTAGCACCTAGCTCTACTTGTGAAATTTTTTCTGAATCGTATGAGGTTTCAGGAATACCTGCTGTGGGTGCAAAACCTCTTAATTGAGGAAAGAAAAAACCTTTGGAAGCATTGGCATATAAATTAACAGCATCGTTTAACTTGTACAATCCTGCCAAAGAAATAGCCCAATCATCGGCCTCTACTGTTCCTCGTACAAATGTTCCATCTGCATAACGTACATTGCTTAATTCAGAAGTAATATCTTCATATACTGTAGAATCGTATAAATTTCCTTTGTTAAATTCTCCTGATGTTTTTTCGTATCTAAACCCTACATCAATCCTCCATTTGTCTAAAATAATCTCATCAGAAACATAAAAAGCGGTTTTGTTTTGTGATAGATAATTGTTTGCTGTCATCCCAATTCTGTTGTATAATCCTCCCTGAGAATAAATTACATTATCACCGCCTGCATTCGTATAAGATAAATTTACCAAACGAGGGTCGTTATTAAATTCAGATAATACTCTGTATTGATAGTTTACGTCTTCAGCCTCTGTTCTTGCCAAAAAAGTACCTGCTGTAATGTTATGGTTTCCAAAGTCCGTATCTAAAGTTTTGGTCAACGAAGCTTCTCCTGCATAATCTGTCATAGGACGTAATCTATCTACATGAAGATTTTCTATCACCAAATCGGTATCGCTTATCTGAGATCCATCTCCTCCTTGATAAGTAGCACTGTAACCTAGATTATTAGTTGCTATATTGTTTACATAATCTCCTAACTGAATAGGGGTTCCGTAATCTCCACTTCCTCCTACATACAAAGCAAAATTGTGTTTGTATTTGGCATATCTAACCTTGGCTTGAAACTTTAAGTCGTCCTCTAAATTGTATTTAAAATCTCCTAAAAAGTACCCGCCACTTGTAGCCACTCCATCCTGAATAGGACTGTTATATACTCCTCCTGGTGTTAAAAAAGATGTGTTAGCCAATTGGCTAGGCAGCAATTGTTCTACTGGTTTTCCATCATTTCCATCAATACGTTCTCTAGATCCACCTTGTAAAGGCAATGGCAAATAGAACTGAGCTTTATCGTCTATAAACTGACCGTGCATGGTAAACGAACCTTTGTCAAATTTCTTTTTAATATTACCTCTTAATTGCACCCCTTTGGTTGGTAGTCCTACATCAATGGGCCCTTCATCATATCTAACAAATCCGGTTAAAGCGTAATAAGTATTAGAATCCTCACCTCCTAATTTACCTCCACTATAAAAGTCTGTTTTTAATCTTCCTCCATTAGCCCATTCTACATTTACAGTATTCCCTGGGTTGGTATCTCCTGTTTTACTGGTATAATTAATAATTCCAGCTACAGAACCTGCTCCGTATAAAATGGCAGAACCTCCACGAACAAATTCTACTCCTTTAAACCCTATATCGGTTCTTGCATATACGTCATGTGCCGATGAGTTCAATCCAAAAGTACTCATCAAAGGCATACCATCGTATTGTAAAGGGTTAAAAACGTATTGCCCTCCAGAAGGCAAACCTCTTACAAATACATTGGTCGCTACTTCTCCACCTCCACCTTCTGCTGTAATTCCTGGTACACTACGTAAAATATCTGCCTGACTGTTGGCTGATAATTTCGTAATCTCTTCGGCCTTTACCGAACTGATAGACAGAGGAGCTTCTTTTTGAGACCTAAAGGTTGTAGAGGCTGTAAGCACTACTTCTTCTAGAGTATTCATATCTCCTTTTAGTACCACATCTACAATAATTCGTTTTCCCTTTACATTGATTTGTTTTTCAAAAGTTACAAAACCAATATTAGAGAATTCAATGGTCTTAGTTCCTGTACCGTTTATTTTTAATACGTAATTCCCATCCAAATCTGTAGTAGTACCTTGATTGGTTCCTTTTACTTTGACATTAGCAAGTGTTACAGGAAAACCAGTTTCGTCTGTTACGATACCTGCAACTTCAGTCTGGGCATTTATTGCTAGATAGCCAAAAACACAAAAAAGTGTAAGTAATATATTCTTCATAATTTAGGTTTTATTAGTTATTAATTTCGTTCACTACAAAATTACTATACAAAACAACTTTTTTTTACGAAAAAAGCAATATTACACCCGCAAACGTTTGCGTAAACTCATACAATTATCCTACATTTACTACATGAAAAAAAGACAAAACGTACGATTAAAAGACATTGCAGATGCATTACAAACCTCTGTATCTACAGTATCTAGAGCTCTAAAAAACCACAAAGATATTAGCACTGAAATGAAAGAAAAGGTGCACAAAAAAGCAAAAGAACTCAATTATTTTCCCAACATATTTGCACAAGGTTTTCGTAAAAGAAGAACGCATCTTATAGGTGTTATTGTTCCTAATCTAACCCATTACTACACCTCTACCATATTAGAAGGAGTATTAGAAGAAACAGAAAACAGAGGTTATCATCCTATTATTATGGGATCAAAAGATAGTTACGAAAAACAGATAGAACTACTTAACATGATGTTGCACCTAGGGGTAGATGGCATTCTACTATCTTTAACAAGAAATACGCATAATATTGATAAAATTATTCAGTACATAGAAGAAGTTCCTTTGGTACTATTTGACAAAGTTTCGAGAAAAGTGCCTTGCACGCAAATTATTATAGATGAAGAAGAAGCTGCTTACAAAGCTGTAAAACACTTGATTGATTTAGGAAGAAAAAGAATTGCCATTTTTAAAGAAACCAACGATTCCTTTAATTCTCTTAAACGTTACGAAGGCTATTTAAGAGCTCTAAAAACCCACCAACTCCCTTTTGACGAATCTTTAGTACTAAGTTCGCAATACATTCCCCTAGATCAAGGTAAAATACTGGCCGAACAAATTTTACAAAATCCAATCAAACCCGATGCAGTATTTTGCATAACCGATAATTGTGCCGTTGGAGCGTTACAAACTTTTAAAAAAAATAAGCTAAAAGTCCCCGAAGATATTGCTATTGTAGGATTTAGTAATTCTATGTCTTCACAAATTGTAGAACCCCAAATAACTACTATTGATCAACCTGGAACTAAAGTAGGAAAAACAGCAGTAACCTATTTGGTAGATGAAATTGACAATCCCAAAAAGGGTTTTATGGACTACAAAACTGTGGAACTTAAAACACATTTAATTGTAAGAGCATCTACTAAAAAAGAAGCTAATTTTTAGCCATATTCTGTATCAAAAGTTACTGTTTAACAAACGAATTGTCGTAAATTTATTCTTATAAATTTTGGTGTATTTTTTCTTGTTTTACTAGAGATAAAGTCAAAGTTTAAGCCATCGTTATTTCATTTTAAGTCACAATTTTTTTCCCTCATGGAAGACATGATTTTTTACGATCGTTTGCAGTTTGCTTTTACGATTACATTCCACTACATTTTTCCCCAACTTACCATGGGACTTTCTTTAATTATTTTGTTCTTTAAAGGCTATTACCTTAAGTCTAACAAAGAGATTTACAATGATGCTGCTAAATTTTTTATGAAAATATTTGCCATCAACTTTACTATGGGAGTTATTACTGGGATTCCTATGGAGTTCCAATTTGGAACCAACTGGGCTAAATTTTCAGAACTCACAGGGGGAATTATAGGGCAAACCTTAGCTATGGAAGGAACTTTTTCTTTCTTTCTAGAGTCTTCGTTTTTGGCACTGTTTATTTTTGGAGAAAAAATAATGGGACAAAAATTGCATTTCCTTACTGGTTTTTTTGTGTTTTTAGGGTCTTGGGCAAGCGGTTACCTTATATTAGCTACCAATGCTTGGATGCAACATCCTGTAGGATATGAAATAATAGAAAATGGAAAATTCGTCCTAACACACTTTGGCAAATTGTTTAGCAATCCATGGTTGTTACCTGCTTTTTTACACAATCAAATGGCATCTTTGGTAACTTCTTCTTTTTTAGTAGCGAGCATTGGTGCTTTTTACTTACTCATCAAAAAAAACGAAGCTTATGGAAAATTATTTGTAAAAACAGGAATCATTTTCGGATTGGTTTCTGCTTTGCTAGTCGCTTTTCCTACAGGAGATCTGAATGCTAAAAATGTAGCCAAGTATCAGCCTGCAGCTTTTGCAGCCATGGAGGGAATTTTTGAAACCGAACATGCTGGAGCAGAAATTGTATTGATTGGCCAGCCCAACATGGTAGAAAAAAAACTAGATAACAAAATTGCAGTGCCTAATGTTTTGAGTTTCTTAACGTATCAAAATTGGCATCAGCAAATATCAGGAATGGATCAGTTTGACAAAGAGGAATTACCCGATAATATTCCTGCCTTGTATTATTCTTATCACATTATGGTAGGATTGGGTACTATTTTTATCGGAATTATGATGGTTGCTGCGCTGCTGTTGTATCTTAAAAAAGTATATACGTTTAGACCCATTCTGTGGACACTACTATTGTTAGTACCATTTCCGTTTATAGCAAACATTACAGGTTGGTATGTTGCTGAATTGGGTAGACAGCCTTATTTGGTATATGGTCTATTAAAAACTGTTGATGGAGTCTCTCCCACAGTTTCATCAGGAAACACCTTGTTTACTTTGCTCGGCTTTGTAGCCTTGTATTTAATTTTAGGACTTCTATTTTTAATCTTGGTAGGAAAAACCATTTACCAAGGACCACAATCACAAAAACACTAAGCCATGGAAATATTTTGGTTCATTATTATTGCAGTCGTCGTTACCGTATTTTTTATTCTTGATGGTTATGATTTTGGTACAGGAATTATCCATTTATTCTTTGCAAAAAAAGAAAAAGACAAAGAAGTTATTTCTAAAGCAGCGGGGTTGTTTTGGGATTCTAATGAGGTATGGCTTGTAGCCGCTGGAGGATTGGTTTTCATGGCATTTCCTACGCTATACGCTTCTGTTTTTAGCGGATTTTATTTGCCTTTAATCATTGTATTATGGCTCATGATTTTTAGAGCTTTGGGATTAGAACTTCGCGGACAGTTTCACCACCCTGTATGGAAATCTTTTTGGGATACTGCCTTTGGTGTTTCTAGTCTTTTGTTAGTTTTGTTTTTTGGAATTGCTTTAGGAAATATGGCTCGTGGTGTAAATTTAGGGGGTGTTGAAGATGGTGTTTCTACCTACGAAGCTCACTACTTCTTTTTGCCTTTATGGGATGCTAGTTTTAGCCCCACCACCACCCATCCTGGTGTAATTGATTGGTTTACCTTGGTCATCGGAATCATTGCGGTAGTAACCTTAACCATTCACGGTGCCAATTGGGTCGTTTTAAAAACTCAAGCCAGTATTAACGAGCAATTAAAAAAAGTGAGTTTTCGCCTCAACATTGCTCTAGCCTTATTAACTGTGTTTTCTGTAAGTATTTGGCATTTAATTGAGCCACAACCACTACACAATTACTTAAAATACCCTTTGTTTTTAATTTTTCCTGCTATTTATTTTATTGGATTGATCGGTCAGTTTTTTGTGCTAAAATTTAAAAAAGAAGCTCATGCTTTTACTTCTTCTTGTTTGATGATTGTAGGTGGCATTAGCTCTACCCTTGCAACCATGTTCCCTACTATTTTACCTTCTACCCATAACGAAAGCCCAGATTTGACCATTTATAATACCGCTACAAGTGAATACGGAATGTCTGTTGCAGTTCCTTGGATTATTATAGGTTTGATTTTAATTTTAATTTATTTCATCATTCAGAAAAAACTAAATGCTGGAAAAATAGACAATCGAGAATACGGTCACTAATAGTTTCTTTACAATATTACAATCAAAATGAATCCCATACAACATCTTGAAAAATTAGGTTTGCAACTTCCAACAGTTTCTACTCCTGGCGGAAATTATGTTTCTGTAAATATCAGAGAACAAATTGCGTATGTTGCCATCCAATTTCCAATTGAAAATGAAAGCTACAAATATCAAGGTCGTTTGGGTAATGAAATTGCTACTTCGGATGGAATCAAAGCCATGGAACTCTGTGCTTTAAATGTTTTAGCACAAATCAATGCTAAAATTGGTTTTGAAAACTTGGTAGGGCTCAATCATATTGATGCCTATTACCAAGCAGACAATCATTGGGACGATGGTCCGATTGTGGTAAACGGTGCTTCTGATTTGTTTGCACATGTTTTGCAAGACAAAGGTACACATAGCAGGGCTATTTTTGGTGTTGCACAATTACCCAGAAACTTTTGTGTAGGACTTACAGCTTCTTTTACCTTAGAAAAATTATAATATCAAAGTTATGAGAACATTACAACAAAAATCTAGAAATAATAAAAAATATCATTCTGCTTTACAAAAATGTCCGTAATTTTGTCCGTACAATATAAAAAATGTGATTTTTTATGGCATCAATAAATTACTATCTAGACAAACCTGATAAAAAAGGATTTACACCAATACACTTAAGAATAAATTGCAATGGAAGACAATTAAAGATATCTATAGGTCAAAAAGTAAAACCAGAAAACTTCGATAAAGTAAGTCAAAAGATAACTGGAACAACATTAGAATCTAAAAAAATCAATCATTATTTGGATTTTTTAAGAGAAAGAGCTGACGAGTTTCTTCATCATTCTAATAAAAAGACTTTTATCCAAGACGAAGTAAAAAATGTTTTAAATGAGCACATAAAAAATTACAAGGAAAACAGCTTTGTAAACATTGTAAAAGAACAAATTTCACTTTACGGAAAACCGTTCACTTTTGTAGATTTATTTGCTGGAGCGGGTGGTTTTAGTGAAGGATTTTTACAAGCTGAACATAACAATAAATTCTTTGATTTTGTTGTAGCTAACGATATAAATGAAAACTGTGAATTAACTCACGTAGTACGATATAATCACCAATTAGGTTTGGATGCAGAATTTCTTAAACAAGATATTACCGAACCAGATTTTTTAGACAACTTACTAGAGAAAATAGATGGCAAAAAAATTGATGTTGTTTGTGGAGGTCCACCTTGCCAAAGTTTTAGTCTTGCAGGAAAACGAAAAAAATTCGATAAAAAAGACGACTTATTTTCTCATTATTTAGAAGTTATTAAGGTATTACAGCCAAAATACTTCGTAATGGAGAATGTAAAAGGTATTTTAACTAAAGAAAAGGGTAAAATAAAAGAGCTTATCATTAAAGAGATAAACTCTATAGTTGACATTAAAGAGATTCCTACACTCACATCATTTATAAAAAAAGTTCGAGTAGAATCAAATTCTTTTCTATTAGATAGTATTATAAAACGTGTAGAACTTGAAAAACTACTCGAAAAAGACAAAGAAAGTGGAAAAGCAGATTTTATAAACTTTGTAGAAAATAGGTTCAGAAAACTAACACCAAAAATTGCAGATTATAAAACCAGTAAAACAGACGAGAATATAAATACTATACGTCACGGTTTTAATCTTTTATCGCGAGCGAAAGAATGGGAAAAACTGAAACGTGATATTATAAAAGAAAAAGACTTTTGCAATATTGATAGTGATAATTTTGTAAATGCTTTTACTGATTTCATAACAGAAATCAGCTCAGAAAATGTTATATCAAAAATTGAAAATGCTTTCAAAATTTTAAAAGTTGAAAATATTTATAAAAAAGATTGTGATGATATCATTACTGCGTTAAAAATCTATACAACTTCTTTTGATGAGTCAATAGAGATATTAAAATCGCATTGTAATAAATCACAGAAAAAGGAATTAGAAACTATTCTTGAAAGTATTAGACTTTACAAAATAGAAAAACCTTTTGTTGCTAACGCTTCAAATTATGGTGTTCCACAAAATAGAGAAAGAGTGCTTTTCATTGGTTGTCGAAAAGACCAAAAATATATTTCTGAAATTCCTGCAACCGTTTCTGAAGAAGAAAAGGTTACCATTTTCGAAGCTTTGTATGATTTAGATTTTATCGGTAACAATCAAGAAGCTCACCGATACGAATTAGTTGATATTTCAACTCAATACAACGGAACAGCTAAGAAAATGGCTAAACTTTTGAAAAAACGTAGAATTGATGGGAAGCCAATCTCAAAAGGCGGAAAGTCGTTTGCGGAATGGTCAAGAAAAGGTAGATTAATTGAACGTTTCAAACCTCAAACAAAGCCTTTTTACGTAAGAAATACAGAAGCACTTGAAAATGGAGAAAAGTATTTCGACATACTCAATAATCACAAAACAAGTAATCAAAACGAAACTGTTGTTGAAAGACTTGGAGTTATTTTAAAAAATGGAGATTATAAAAAAGCTCAACCAGAATTAGAAAAATTGGGGCTTTCTACCAACAAGCGAAATTATAATGTTTTAAAACCAGATGAACAAAGCTCTACAATAATGACTATCGCAGATGATTATATTCATTACAATTCGCCAAGATCGTTAACAGTTAGAGAAATGGCACGTTTACAGTCTTTTGATGACTCTTTCGTATTTCAAGGGAAACGCTCAACGGGAGGAAATAATAGAAAAACGGAAGTGCCACAATACACTTTAGTTGGTAACGCTGTTCCACCTTTATTAGCAAGAGCAGTCGCAAGTGAAATTTTAAAAAATATCAAGTGAGAAAACTTACAGACGAAGAACAAGAAAAAATAAAATTACTGACCAAAAACCAAATTTCTCTTACTTTAATTGAGCCAACCGAAACCGGATTGAAAAAATCCATTATGGATGCGACTGGTTCTGTTCGTAGTTATTTGAAAAGTGAGAACATTCACGATTATGAATTGCAGAATCAGGGTACAGAGAGTAAAGTAATGATTCCAGCAATTATTCATACTGGCTTTAAGATTATCAAATCAAAAACTTCTCTATATCGTCCTTCAACTAAAAAAGGAGATCCAAGAATTTGGTTTTACGGTTTAACAAAGGTTGCTGACCCTAACGATATTATTGGAATCACTTTTTACAACGATAATTTTCAAGTTTTCAACTTGACAAAATTAGACATCAAGGAATTAATTTATTCTTCAATTCTAAATCCATTTCAAGAATTAATTAACGCAATCAATACGACAGAAAATGAAGTTGCTTTTGAGCTTTTAGCTCTGTTAAGAAAAATTGCGAATGCAGGCCCAATACCTTCAATGGTTGATGCTGATACTTCTGTAGGTAGGACACTTGAGACAGCACTCGGAATTAACATTAACTCATCAAAACAACCCGATTATAAAGGAATTGAACTTAAATCGTTTAGAAACAGCAGAACAAATCGAAAAAATCTATTCGCACAAGTTCCAGATTGGAACTTGAGTAAGTTTAAAAGTTCAGCAGAAATTCTTGACAATTTTGGTTATGAACGTGATGATGATTTTAAACTTTATTGCACAGTTTCAGCAATTACGAGAAACTCGCAAGGTTTGAATTTAAGAATTGATAGCGAGATAAAACAACTAATTGAAAACTCTGATAAACCAGAGGTTGGAGATTTTGTAGTCTGGACATTAGACAAACTTCATAACCGATTAAAATCAAAACATAAAGAAACATTTTGGGTAGAAGCCGAAAGTATAAGGATTGATGAACGTGAACATTTTCAATATAAGCTGGTAGAACACACAAAAAAACCAATTACCTCACAATTTGACTTGCTAATTGAACAAGGAATAATTACGCTTGACCATTTGATTAAGCGAAACTCAAAAGGAAAAGTGGTCGAAAAAGGTCCATTGTTTAAAATCAAACCGAAAGGAATTGAACTCTTATTCCCTCCGAGTATTAATTATAATTTGTTATCATAAAACTACCGTAAACTAACATGACTCAAACCCTTATCTCCTTACTTAGTATTGTCTTTGGGATATTAGGAGCTTTGGTTTTTAATGCTTTTTGCCAAAACAAAAAAACAAGTCTTACTGCTCTTGTTATTTTGGGTGTGTTTTCTAGTATATTATTTAGCAAATCTTTAGGAAAGTTGGGGGTTTCTCCTAATTTTATTGTACAAAGTTTCGAAGTAAACTACAAATTGTTGTGCCTTAACCTGTCTATTTCATTCCTTTCGGGATGCTTTGGAACACAAATTTTCTCTTGGTTAAAAGCACGGTTTGGTAACTAGTAGCTAATCGTAAGTTTGAGTAAAAAGTACAAAGTAGTTGGCATGCTATACTCTGTACTAACTACTCTATACTACCTCAATACGCTTCTTCAGGTACGTCGGTCAACGTATTCAAAAACGCAATAATGTCTATAATTTCAATTTCTGACAAATTCAATTCATCAAAAGGCAAAGTTTGATGTGGCAAGTTAAACCCTAAACCAGCTCCTCCTCCTTGATTGTAAAAATCCATCACTTCCTCTAGGGTATTGTATACACCATTATGCATGTAAGGTGCTGTTAAGGCAATATTTCGTACCGTAGGGGTTTTAAACATTGTCTTATGATACTCTTGCTGGAACATGTGATAAAATCCTAAATCGGCATCTAATTCTTTATTTTTATTTGTTTTAGGAACTCCAATAGCTTCTTTTTCGGTATCCGTAAAAAATGGAGGTACAGTTCCATTGGTTAAGGGCATAAAATGACAGGTGGCACACAAGGCTTTTCCCATAAATAAATTAAACCCTCTTTTTTCTGATGCTGTAAACGTATCTTCTTCTCCTCTAATATTTTTATCAAACTTTGCACTAAATCCATTGAGTGTACCAACGTATGATGCAATAGCTCTCACCATATCTTGATTGCTTTTGGGAATTTTTCCATAAGCTTCTTTAAACAATTTTATATAAGTGGTGTCCACTAATATTTGATCTGAAAATTGATGCACAGAACTATTAAATTCTCGATCGTTTTGAAAAACATTGCTAATTTGTTCGTTTAAATTCCCTGATTTTCCATCCCAAAAAAATGCTTTTTGAAAAATAGAATTGATTAAAGTAGGAGAATTTCTTGATAAAGGTTTTCCCGAATTATCCAAAGAAAAACGAATTCCATCCGCATAACCTTTCTTAGGATCGTGGCAAGTAACACAAGCCATATCTTTTGTTTTGGAAATATTAGCATCGTAAAACAATTTTTTTCCTAAGGCAATTTGTTTTGGAGTTGCATTTTGATTTTTGGGTCCTGCAAAATGATTTACATCCCAACTGTTTTCTTCAAAAAAAGTAGGAGCCTCTAAGTTAAAAGGATACACTCCATTAGGTTGCCATAAATCACTTTTTTTTCTAATTGCCACCCAAAGGCGAGTGATAGGATTGAGATGATTTTTTATAAAGTCGAATTTATCAAAAGTGGTTGGATTGCTGTGAGAACTTATGCTATAAACTGCTTTGTTGATTGCATTCACAAAAGAAATGTCTAGTTCTTTATCTTTAATTTGAATTCCTTTTTGAATACTATTTTGATAGACAAACAACAAACTTTGCAATGAAATTTCAGCTTCTAGCACTCCCCATTGACTTACAGGAGTATCAAAATTAGCCATAGAAAAGCTTACAATTCTAAGCAATTGTTGGTGTGTTGACAGAAAAAAACGTTGTGCATTGAGTTCATAATACGTCATTTCACTTTTTACCTTACTTAAAGTTCCTTCTATATACTGCAAATTATCTACCCATTCTTGATGAGAGGTTTCTCCTAAAAAAATAGACTCTTCTAAAGTTTGTAACCCTACAGGAGGCAATATTTTACCGCTATTTTCTCTAAAAACTGGCAAAGCAGGACCGTTAACTCTATGTCCTGCCTTAGGGTTTAAATAAGACAAATAAGGCTCACATTTTTTGAATGCTGTTCTAATTTTTTTAAAAACAGTAATGTTGTGTTGGGAAGTACGATTAACACTATCTAAATCCTTTAGAAATACCAACGTTGAATCTAAGTTATCTAGATAGTACTGTTGCACTGGATCCCAATTTACCAAAGTTGTTTGCTGTTTTTCTTTTTTATTAAAACAAGCTGTAAAAACGATAAGTGCAAGTCCTGTTAAAATCAAAAATTTGAATTTCATTAAGCTTCGAGATTTTAAAGAAATAGTTCCCAAAAATACTTTTGGGAACTATTAAAGTCAATTTTGTATTGTTTAATTATTGTGGCAACCCTCTTAAGATTACGATTTGAGAAGCTCTATCAGACTCTCCTGTCCCATCATGACCGTCCAAAGCTTTAAAAGCATTGTCTTGCCAATATTTTACCTGAATGTTTAAGATAAAAGTTCCTGGTACTCCAACTTTATCAGAAACATCTATTAAAGAACCAAACTCTCCACTTTCTACAATATCTAAACTATTGTTTCCTAAAGATTTTACTTTTAAGTCTAATAGATTTTTCACGTTATCTCCGGCTAAATCAGCTTGGTAAATAGAAGCTGCATGACCTCTATTCCAAGTTCCTCCGTTAGGATCTTCTTGAATGTACACATAGTTTTCTGTAACACAAATATTGTCTGGACTTTGCAAAGGTCTTAAATACCCTTCTTTTCCTAAATCACTATCGTTACCACTAATAATTTTTGTCAGTCTACCTGTTAAAGGAGAGTCTTCATCTAACTCTAATTTGTACACTGTACCTTGGTCGTTTACCGTACCTCTACCCGCACCTTTACCTGTTACCGCAAAATAAATATTACGAGCATTGGCATCGCTTCCTTTTTGATAGTCTAAATCTTCCATTCTTACAAAGTGAGTTGCAAACAATGTATTTCTGTAATAATTAGATGTTTCACCGGTACTTAAATTTTTAGCGTTAGGAATTTCTAAAAACTCGATATCGTATGATTGTTTCAAATCAAAATCACTTTCATCGTGTCTTTCTCCATCAGGAGCAGCAACAACACCACCAGCACCATCAGAAATTTGCTTTGCTCTAAGAACATATACTTTACCATTGGTTCTATCTGCATCTCCGTTTTCGGAAAGGTATAAAATAGGTTGCCCACCATCTAAGTCATTCCCCCCTAAGATTACCGTTTTTCCTGGGTAGGTATTTTTAGGTAATGGTACAGCGTTTTCCCACAAAAAATGTCCTAATGCTTTGTTTCCGTAATCTCCTGTTGGGTTTGGAGTTTCTACTCTTGGGTCTAGTTCTTTTACCACGTTACTAATAGACTCTTCCGAAGCAGATAAGAAAACGTCTTTGTCTCCTCCGTGAATCTCTTTTTCCCACATAGTTCCCGAACACTGTCTAGAATAATCGGCAACTCCTGAGTTTAGTAAATAATCTCCCGAAATAGGATTTAAATTATTGTCTAAACGCAAACGAGCAACTGCTTTTGCATCTTCACAATTTACCACGTAAATAAATCCATTTTCATCTTCTCTAATCAATCCAGACCCGTCTACAGTACTCGCTATCTGAAAGTTTGATTCCCCCACAACATCTACAGAAGTTAACAAAGAGTAAGCTTTTACATTGCTAAAACTCGGATTGATGTTTACCAAAGGTTCAATCAAAGATTTGTTGTAAAACATTTCTGTGTCTTCTAGAGTCACAGCATCCTTACCATCTTGACCATCTTTTCCATTTTGTCCATCTACACCATCAATTCCGTCTTTTCCATCCAGGCCATCCAGTCCGTCTTCACCACAACTTATAGTAATTGCAGCCAAAGACATTGCTACCCATAATAAAGGTAATTTTAAAATTTTCATTGTATTAAATTTGTTTTTGTTTATGGCTGCGAAACTAGATATCCAATCAGCACAAAGGGAGTGAAATCGTATTAAAAGGTGGAGTTTTATATCAAAACACAGCACTTTAGAAACAAAAAACAGCACTATTATTACAAGTACATTAAGTTTACTTAAAAGAAACTTTTACCTAACATACGAGTTTAAAAAAGCAAAAAAAGAACATAAAAAAATCCTCATCAAAAATATTGATGAGGATGCTATTATTTGATATAAAAATTATGGTTTAATAAGCCTCTGGTACGTCTGTTAATGTGTGTAAAAATGCAATGATGTCTTTAATTTCTGTTTCTGATAAATTCAATTCATCAAAAGGTAAAGTTTGATGTGGCAAGTTAAACCCTAAACCAGCTCCTCCTCCTTGATTGTAAAAATCCATCACTTCTTCTAACGTATTGTACACACCGTTGTGCATATAAGGTGCTGTTACGGCAATATTTCGTACCGTAGGGGTTTTAAACATACCATCGTGAATTGCCTCTTCATACACCCAATAAAAACCTCGATCGCTATCCAGTTGCTTATTCGCATTAGTTTTGGGCACACCAATTACCTCTTTTTCAGTTTCTTTAAAAAAAGGAGGTACTGTTCCATTGGTTAAGGGCATAAAATGACAAGTAGCACACAGGGCTTTTCCCATGTACAAATTAAACCCTCTTTTTTCTGATGCTGTAAACGTATCTTCTTCTCCTCTTATGTTTTTATCGAATTTAGAGCTAAACCCTTTAAGTGTAGAAATATAGGCTGAAATGGCAGAAATAACTTTTGTATTCTTTTTAGGAACACGACCATACAACTCCTTAAAAATAGGAACATAACTACTATCTGTTAAAATAGTTTCTGAGAATTGATGAATTTCTGTATCAAATTCTGATTTATTTTGAAAAACCAAACTAATTTGATCATTTAAGGTATTGGATCTACCATCTAAAAAGAAACTTTTCTGAAAAGCAACATTTACCAAAGTAGGAGCATTTCTTAAACTTGGTTTTCCGTTGTTATCTAAACTCGTTTTTAATCCATCTGTGTACGCTTTGTCTAGATGATGACAAGTAGCACAAGACATGGTTCCTTTGGTAGATAATTTAGGGTCGAAAAATAATTTTTTACCTAAAGAGATTTCTTTTTCACTAGGATTTCTTTCAGAAGGTTTTCTAAAAAAATCTACATTAAAACTATCTTCTTCAAAAAAAGTAACTGCATCGTAATTAAAAGGATCTTGAACCTTTGGAGACCAAATACCTAATGTTTTTCTTAGCTGTACCCATTTACGCATTAAAGGATTAAAGTAGTTTTTTAAAAAGGTAAACCTGTTAAAAGATTCAAAATTTTGGTGCTGCTCTAAATACTGGATAGCTGCTGTAAATACTTCTACCAATTCTTTGTCCAAACGGTCATCTTTTTTGCGTGTATAATCTTGTAAACTTAATTGATATACATATAACAAACTCTCCAATGACACTTGAGACTCATACAAACTTTGTTGACTAATAGGAGTATCAAAACCTGTCAATCCAAAACTTACTATACGTAACAATTGTTGATGCGTAGCTCTAAAAAAACGTTGTGGATTTAAGTCACGATGGTTTATGTTTCGTTTTAATACATTCAGCAACCCTCTAGTTAACCGTAATTCTTCTTTGTAATCAAAATCAGAAGTTCCACCTTCATAAATAGATTCTTCAATTTTTTGAAGCCCAATAGGTGCTAAAACTCGCTGTGTATCGTCTGTAAACTGAGGCAAAGCAGGACCATTGGCTTTATGCCCCACTTCTGGATTTAAATAAGATGCATACGGTTCTGCTTTTTTAAAAGCAATTCTCAGTTGTTTAAAAATTAATTTAGAAAATGTATCCTGAGCTTTATACAAAGCAAGTGAATCTATAGAAATAATGGCTTGCTGTATTTGCTGCTTGTAAAAATTTTGAGCTTTTGTAAAATCAACATTAGTTTTTTGTGTTGTTGATTTTTCTTGTTTACACGATAATAATAGTAATAGAAAAACAACAACTATCCCATTAGATGTTTTCATTGTGTTTGTTTTAAAGTAAAGACCAATATGTCTTGTGTTTAATGTATAGGAAAGAGCCTTCACAAGCGTGAAGGCTCTTTTATAATTAAAAAGTTATGTTGTTTTATCTAGGTAATCCTTTTAATAAAACAACTTGTCCTCCTTGGTCGTGTGGAAACGCGTTTCCTTTTACAAAGTCATCATTTTTCCAGTAGTGAGGTTGTAAGTTTAACATAAAAGTATCTGCCTCTCCTACTTTTTCAGAAACGTCAGTTAACGCTCCAAACTCTCCACTCAATCCAGTAGAACCGTTTTCAGCTAAGTTTTGTTCAACTTTTAATTCTAAAACCACTTTTGCATTGTTACCCGCTAAATCAGTTTGATGGATGTAAGCAGCATGTCCTCTAGAAAAAGAGTTAGGATCTTCTTGTATATAGATGTAGTTTTCTGTTACACAAATGTTATCAGGACTCTGTAAAGAAGAAATATTTCCATCCATATTGTTAGAGTCAGTATTACCACTAACTACTTGAGTTAATGTTCCTGTTAATGGAGAATCTGCATCTAATGCTAATTTGTAAACAGTACCCCAGTCATTATATGTACCTCTTCCTGGCCCACGTCCTGTTACAGCAAAGTATACGTTTCTTCCATTTTCATCAGAACCTTTTTGGTAATCTACATCTTCTACTCTCATAAAAGCAGAAGCTTTAACAGTAACACAAGCTTCTTCCATTTCAGATTTAGTCATATCCTTACCGTTAACTATTTCTACAAACTCCACTTTGTATTCTTTTTGAAAATCTAACTGACCTTCATTATAAATTTCTCCGGCATTTACTGCAGTAGTAGTTCCTCCGTTAGAATATTCTTTTAGTCTTAGAACATAGATTTTACCATTTTCTAAATCTTGATCTCCATTTTCAGAATAATACAAAGTCACTTGTCCTTGAGAATCAGAAGAATCATCGTCACCACCAATAATCACTGTTTTACCAGCATATGCATTTGCAGGTAATGGCACTGCGTTTTCCCAAGAGAACTCACCCAATGCATCCAATCCAAAATCAGCTGTAGGAGTTGGTGTTTCAATATAAGGATCTATTCCTTTAACATCATAAGCAATATTTTCTGAAGCCGATAAAAAGATATCTTTTGTTCCTCCATGAATAGCTGCTTCCCACATAGTTGCAGAACATTGTCTTGCTCTATCAGCCACTTCACCGTTTAACAACCACTCTCCTTTTAGAGGGTTCATGTTTTCATCAAAATATACACGAGATACTGAATAATCATCTTCTGCATTAGATAAATAAATAAATCCATCACTATTTGGATCTTTTAACAATCCTGCTCCATCTTGTGCCCCATACAATTGGAAACCATTAGACAATACATCAGAAGTACTAATCAAAGAATAAGCTTCTACATTAGAAAACTCAGAATGCATTTTTACCAATGGCTCTAAATTTGATTTGTTTTCGAACATGGTTTCAGTAATCGTTAAATCCTGTCCATCTTCTCCGTCTTTACCGTCAGTTCCGTTAACTCCGTCTATACCGTTAACTCCGTCAATACCATCTTCTCCACAAGCTGTGAACAAAACCGCAGTTCCACATAAAGCAGCAAATAAATAATTTTTAAAATTTGTCATTTTACTAGTTTGTTTTTTGTTTTTGATGCTTCAAACATAAGAACTAGTAAAAGCAAAATATGTAAGCTAAACATTAAGGAAACCCTACTTTTTTTATTAAAAAAATGTAAAAACTGTAAAATTAACCTTAAGCTATTTTACATAGAATCCTACCAAACAACTATTTATAGATTTATCACAAGCCGAAGCCTAATTTAGAACCATTAAAAACATTTACATTGCGGATAAAAAAAACTCCAAACGCTTGTGTTTGGAGTTTTATAATTAAGAATATTTTACTGTTTGTTAGTCTTCTTGATGTAAAAAAGCTTTTTTTGCCAATAATTCTTCTTCTGTTTCTACCACATCCTCATCAGGTACGCAACAATCTACAGGACATACAGCAGCACATTGAGGCTCGTCATGAAATCCTTTACATTCTGTACACTTATCAGGTACTATATAGTATACTTCATCAGAAATAGGTTCTTGCTCTTCATCTGCATTCCCCGACTTTCCGTTGGGTAATACAAAATCTCCAGACAGTTCTGTACCTTCTGCAAATCGCCATTCTTCTGCTCCTTCGTAAATTGCGTTATTTGGACACTCTGGCTCACAAGCTCCACAGTTGATACATTCGTCAGTAATTATAATTGCCATCGTTGTTTTTTCTTTAAATTTGTAGCCACAAAAATAATACTTTGTAATTTTCATTCAAAACCTACAAACTAACTTATAATGAGTTTAGATAAGAGAAAAAAAGCATTCATCACTTTGGGTGATTTTTTAAGTCAGTTTTCTAATCAAAAAATTTTAAAGAAAGATCACATTCCTTATAACGATGTGTTTTATGATGCGTTCCTTACTCAAATTAACAGAGCTCAGGAATACAACTCTTGGTTTACCAAAGAAAATGTATTGTTTGCGTTAGAAAGTTGGTCCAATGCACTTACCGAAACCCATATTAATACTTGGTTAACTCCTTATCAAAAAAAAATAAAAACATTAACAGAATCCTCAAAATCCAAAACTATTGCCATTATTATGGCAGGAAATATTCCTTTGGTGGGTTTTCATGATTTTTTAAGTGTAGCCATTACTGGTAATAAGGTGTTGGCCAAACTATCTTCTAATGACAAATATTTCATTCCGCTTATTGCAAAATATTTGGAGTATGTAGAGCCTTTGTTTAAAGGAACGTTTGCTTTTACCAATGAAAAACTAGAAAACTTTGATGCCGTTATTGCAACAGGTAGCAACAATACGGCTCGTTATTTTGATTACTATTTTGGAAAACATCCACATATTATAAGACAAAACAGAAATGCTGTAGCGGTTTTAGGCGGAAATGAAACTCATGAACAACTAGAAGCTTTAAGTGATGATATTTTTAGGTACTTTGGATTGGGTTGTCGTAGCATTTCTAAAATTTTTGTTCCAAAAGATTATAATTTTGATTTGCTATTTAAGGCTGTTTACAAGCATAAAGACTTGATTCACTATCAAAAATACGCTAACAATTACGATTACAACAAGGCTATTTATTTAATGAGTCTTTTTAAGATTCAGGAAAATGGTTTTTTAATGGTAAAAGAAGACTCTAGTTATGCATCGCCTATAGCCACCTTGTTTTACGAAACTTATACCAACTTAGAGGATTTAAAAAGCAAACTAAAAGAAGACAAACATCAAATTCAATGCATTTCTAGCGAACTTTTTATTGAAGATTCTGTAAAATTAGGAACTACACAAAGCCCTAAATTATGGAATTACGCAGATAATATTGATACTATTGAATTTTTATTAAAGTTGTAATCCTCTAAAAAAAATAAATCCATAAACTTAGTCTATAAGCACTCAGAATTTTTAAATTTGTGCTTTCCAAAAATGAAAACCATAATGAAAAAACATAATTTTAGTGCAGGTCCATCAATCCTACCACAAGAAGTATTTGAAAAAGCTAGTAAAGCACTTTTAGATTTTGAAAATACTGGACTTTCTATTATTGAAATATCTCACCGTAGCAAAGAATTTGTAGCAGTATATGATAAAGCAGTTGCATTGGTTAAGGAAATTTTAAACGTACCTGAAACTCACGAAGTTTTATTCTTACAAGGAGGGGCTTCTACTCAGTTTTTGATGACTGCTATTAACTTAATGAAGTCAGAAAATGGAAAAGCAGCATACATTAATACAGGTGCTTGGAGTAAAAAAGCAATTAAAGAAGCAGGATTATTTGGAGAAGTAAATGTTGTGGCTACTTCGGAAGACACCAACCATAACTACATTCCAAAAAATGTAGAAATTCCATCAGATGTAGATTACGTACACATTACTTCAAACAACACCATCTTTGGTACGCAATACAAGTCTTTTCCTGAAACAAATGCTCCATTAGTAGCAGACATGTCATCAGATATTTTTTCTAAACCTATAGACGTATCTAAATTTGGAATTATTTACGCTGGTGCTCAGAAAAATTTAGGTCCTGCTGGGGCTACTTTAGTTATTGTAAAAAAGGACATCTTAGGAAAAACAGGTAGAACAATTCCTTCTATGTTAGACTATCAAATTCACATTAAAGGAGAAAGTATGTTCAACACCCCTCCTGTGTTTGCTATTTACGTTTCTATGTTAAATTTAGAATACTTAAAAGCTAACGGTGGATTAGAAGCTGCAACTAAAAGAAACGAAGAAAAAGCAGCTTTGTTGTACAATGAAATAGACAACAACCCTTCTTTTGTAAATAACGTAGCAAAAGAAGATCGCTCTTTGATGAATGTAGTATTCTTATTAAAAGACGAATCTAAAAATGACGAATTCTTAGCAGCTTGTTCCGAAGCAGGAATCTCTAACGTAAAAGGACACCGTTCTGTAGGAGGTTTTAGAGCTTCTATTTACAATGCAATGCCAATTGAAAGCGTACAAGCTTTAATTGATGTAATGAAAAAATTTTAACGCTTAACGGATAAGCAAATAAACAAAAATAAAATGAAAGTTTTAGCAAACGACGGTTTGGCACAATCGGGTGTTACGGCATTAGAAAATGCTGGATTTGAAGTAATCTTAAACACAGTAGCCCAAGATCAATTAGAAAACTACATCAACGAAAATAATATTGATGTAATTTTAGTAAGATCGGCAACTACGGTAAGACAAGAATTAATTGATGCTTGTCCTTCTTTAAAAATCATCGGACGTGGTGGTGTAGGTATGGACAATATTGATGTGCAATACGCTAAAGACAAAGGTTTACACGTTATTAACACACCTGCTGCTTCTTCGCACTCGGTAGGAGAATTGGTTTTTGCTCACTTGTTTGGTTTGGTACGTTTTTTACAAGATGCCAACAGAAACATGCCTTTAGAAGGTGACACAAAATTTAAACAACTTAAGAAAAACTACGCTAAGGGAGTAGAATTAAAAGGACAAACTTTAGGAGTTATAGGATTTGGACGTATTGGTCAAGCAACAGCTAAAATTGCATTAGGATTAGGAATGAAAGTGATTGCTTTTGATCCTTACTTTGAGAAAGTAGACTTAGATTTAGAATTCTTTGACGGACAAAAAGTAAGCTTTACTATAGAAACAACTTCTAAAGAAGAAGTATTAAAAAATGCTGACTTTGTAACCCTACACGTACCTGCACAAAAAGACTACGTGATTGGTGAAGCAGAATTAAAAATGATGAAAAACACGGCTATTTTACTAAACGCAGCTCGTGGTGGTGTTATAGACGAAGTTGCTTTGATTGATGCTTTAGAAAAAGGAGAAATTGCAAAAGCTGGTTTGGACGTATTTGAAAACGAACCAACTCCATCTATGAAAGTGTTGATGAACCCTAACATTTCATTAACTCCACATATTGGTGCAGCTACTTTAGAAGCACAAGACCGTATTGGAACTGAATTGGCAGATCAAATTATTTCTATTTTGAAATAAATTATACTCTTATACCATAAAAAAATCCCTCACAACCGTGAGGGATTTTTTGTTACTGAATACCTACATAATCTTCGGCATACTTTTTACTTTGTCTTTTTAGTGGTTTTCCTTTGCTCCAATATCTAAAATACTTTACCTGAAACGTTTGGTCTAGCTTACTTTTTTCTGATGGTAATGCTCCAAACCACTTGTTTGATTCGTTATTAAAATTAACCTGCATTGGCTGAAACCAGTGGGTGTTTTTTGCCTCTCTAAATAAAACACCATCCAAATAAAAACGAATAAACTCTTTGTCCCATTCTACTCCCCAAACATGATAATCATCGTGTAAATTAAAAGGAACTTTGTATTTTTTATTCCTGCTAAAATGTTTTTTTACGTTGCCATATTCTTTAGGAGAACGAAATACATGAATGTTAGAATTCAAATCGTTCTGTTGATTTTTGGTCGCTGGTGAATTTTCGCAAAAATCAATTTCTGTCCACCAATCTTTGGTCCCTAAAGAAGCCCAAAAACCAGAAACCCAAGTGTCATCCATCAGTTTCATTTCTGCTTCAAAATAACCATACAATACTTTTTCTTTACTTTTAATAAATCCAGCTGTATGTGTATACCCTTCTGGAAGAATATGATCATCTTTATGTTGATTAATTTTAAAAACTAGCTCTCCATTTTTTAAACTTACATTAGAACCATGAAAATAAGTTGGCTTTCTCCCTTTCCAGCCTGGGTTGTTTGGATACCATTTTTTGGTGTTCAATTTTTTTCCTTCAAACTCATCACTTAATTTTTCAGACAAAATCCAATCATTTTTATTTACCTGATCCGAGAGCGGAAACTTTTGATTAACCCTTTTAGGAGCATTGGTAAAATCTACCTGATTGGTAAAAGTGTGCTTTGGTTTGGTCTGTGCACTTAGACAAGTAACAACTAATAAACTAGCTGCTACTGTAGTTTTTAAATTGATCATTTTTTTTTGATTTGGTTGTTTATTACTGTTTTCTAATCTTTATTAAACATTATAGATTAGATTCGTAAAAATCTCAAAAAAAGAATCCTAAAACCTGAACAATTCAGACAATTACTTGAACAATTTTAAAGAAACACTCCCAAAGATTCCCTTTATATTTGCATAAAAAACAATTCTTTATGAGTATTGCCCAAAATCTACAAAAAATAAGTCAGACACTTCCTCAAGACGTAACCCTTGTTGCTGTTTCCAAAACCAAACCTGTTTCTGATATTCAAGAAGCATATAATGCAGGTCAGAGAGTTTTTGGAGAGAATAAAATTCAAGAAATGGTAGAAAAATATGACGTTCTACCCAAAGATATTTCTTGGCATATGATTGGGCATTTGCAAAGTAATAAAGTGAAGTACATGGCTCATTTTGTAGATTTGATTCACGGAGTAGACAAATTTTCTACGCTGAAAGAAATTAACAAACAAGCAAAAAAACACAATCGAGTAATAAACTGCTTATTACAAGTAAAAATTGCTCAGGAGGATAGTAAATTTGGTTTGTCTCAAGAAGAAGTAAACGAGATATTAAGTTCTTCGGAATATGAAGTAATGGAAAATGTAAAAGTTGTTGGATTGATGGGAATGGCTAGTTTTACAGACGATGAAAATCTAATTAAAAATGAATTTAAAGGGTTATATGCTTTTTTTGACAACTTAAAAAAATTGAACCAAGAGCTTAAAATTATCTCTATGGGAATGAGTGGTGATTATCCTCTAGCAATTCAAGAAGGAAGCAATATGATTCGTGTAGGGAGTGCAATTTTTGGGGCTAGAAATTATCAGAAATAAAAGTCAATAAATTGAAGCTAATTACGAGAAAATTCTAGTGGACTTTTTTTACACAAAGGGCAATTCAAAGAATAATCTCGTAAATCTAGCTACAAATATTGGGGGATTATTGACTGTTTTTATCCAAAGATTTAAATTTTAAGAAAAATAGATTGCCCACCAAAGAACAAATAAACATCCCAACGGCTATTGGAATTAAATTTTCTGTGTGAAAAACCGCAATCAGAGTTCCTATTAAGAACCCCAATAAAAATCTAAAAATACCTAAAGCTCCATTTGCTGTTGCACTTACTTCTGGATTGATTCCTAAAATAATAGCGATACCGTTTCCAAAAATTAATCCTAGACTTCCTATAAAAAGGACCATCAAAACAAAAACATGCCAAAAAGCTGCTCCTAAAAACAAAACTTCAATCCCTAACAACAAACCTGCTGTTAGCTGTAACCAAAGTCCAAATTGCATAATGGTTTTAGGAGTAAATTGTTTTAGCAAAAAGGTATTTAACATCGATAATGTAATGTTTAGTGCTATGTTTGCTCCAAAAATTAAAGGAAAAACAGCAGGATCTACATTAAAATAATCCAAGTATATAAATGATGATGTAGTAATAAACGCATACAATCCCGAAGCAGGAAAACTGATAGCCAGCATAAATATTACCGATTTTTTATCTGATAAAAACAACTTATATTTTCCTACTAGTTGTTTGATTGTTAACTGATGTGTTAGCAGTTCTTTTGATCTAGATTCTGGTACAAAAACAGAAAAAACAACAAATAGAAGCAGTGCACAAATGGTTAAAAAGTAAAAAACCCCTTGCCACTGTACATGTTCGGCAATGTAGGCTCCTATAATGGGAGCAAACAAAGGTGCCAACATCATAATCATCGTGGTAATGGTAATTAATTTAGCTACTTCTTTACCTTTGTACCAATCTCTTATAAACAAATTGGAAGTTACTGTAGCAAAACCTCCTCCAAATGCCTGAAAAACACGTAATAACAACACATACTCTATAGCTGTACATTGCGGAATAATCAATGCAGAAACTCCGTATAAAACAACCCCAATCAGAGCAATTTTTTTTCTACCAAAAGCATCGGATAAAGGTCCTCCCAAAAAATTACCTAAGGAAAAGCCTAAAAAATACATGGTAATGATAAGCTCTATAACATTAAATTCCACTCCAAAAAAAACAGCCATATCTGGCATTGCAGATAAAAACGAATCTATTGCAAAAGGAGACAAAGCAATCAGTGCTGCCATTAATAGAGTAATGGCTACTTTGTTATTTTTGTGTAGGTAATATTTCACTTACTTTTTGTTTTAAGTGTGCAAACTTAAAAAGAAGAAAACAAAGATTATTGACACAAAAACATGTAAAAATGATACTTTTTAGGGTGTATTTCTAAATTGTTTGGGAGTAAGACCTTCGCTATTTTTAAAAAATTTAATCAAATGAGTCGATTCTTTAAAACCTACAATTCTAGCAATTTCATCAATTGTTTTAGAAGTTTGAATTAACAGAGACTTTATTCTTAGAATCTGATAATCCATCACTACTTTTTTTGCAGATTTTCCAGTTGATTTTTTTACACATTCAGACAAATACATGGGGGTAATATTTAGAATTGCAGCATAAGATGCTACGGATTGGTAGCCTGTTTTTTCTTGTAGAATTAATTCTTCAAACAGCAACGTAATTTCTTCGTATCGTTTTAAAGAAATACATCCAGATCGATCTTGAAATATTCGTTTGGTATAGTTTAATAAAATACGCAAATACGATTGTACAATTTCCATACACTGTGGCTCTTGTGCAATGTATTCTTGATACATTTTATCAATCCATTCCTTTATCAACAGTTCCTCCTTTTCTTCTAACTGATAAAAGGGGTTGGTGTTCAGTTTAAAAAAAGGAAAATCTTGCTGAATTTCAAACTGATGTTTGGATGCATACAGAAATTCGGACGTAAAATAAATTCCCACTCCAACCGAATTCTTTTTTCTATTAATAGACAAAGATTGCATAGGAGAAATAAAGCTAATTGAATGACTTAAATTCTGTACCGAGGTATGTCCTATTTGCAAATCGTTGCTGGTTTGCTGATACAGTAAAATTTCGAAAAAACGTTTGTAATGTGGAAAACTATCTATTACTTTGTGTTCGTTGATTTCGTTAAAGTTAAAAATAAAAAAATCAGAAGAAATGGGTTTTCTTGCTATTTCTAGTTCTTTTACTAACTCGGGAATGGTCTGAAAAACTTTCACAAACTTTAACTTTTACATACAAAAATACTACTTCCTTAGATTTTATGACTAGCTCTAATAAAAATCGTCGTTTTTCTCCATTTTTATTATACTATATTTGCTAGTATCTAGTATTATAAAATCTAACTTTGTGGTTACAATAATCTAAACTAAATGTTTGCAATTCTAGACATAGAAACTACGGGAGGAAAATACAATGAAGAAGGAATGACTGAGATTGCTATTCATAAATTTGACGGTACCAAAGTCGTAGAGAAACTCATTACCTTGGTCAATCCAGAAATTCCTATCCAACCTTTTGTTGCCCAACTTACGGGAATCAACAACAAGATGTTGGTAAGTGCTCCTAAGTTTCATGAAGTTGCAAAAAAGATTATAGAAATAACCGAAGATTGTATTTTGGTTGCCCATAATGCCAATTTTGATTATAGAATTTTAAAAATGGAGTTTGCCAGACTGGGTTACAAATACAAAAGAAAAACTTTATGTACGGTAGAACTCAGCCGAAAATTAATTCCAGGACAAGACTCTTACAGTCTGGGAAAACTATGTAGAAGTTTGGGCATACCTATGAGCGATAGACACCGAGCTAACGGAGATGCCATTGCTACAGTAAAACTATTTAAACTGCTTATTAGTAAAGATGTTAAAAAGGAGATTATAAAAAACAACATTAAGGTAGAGGGTAAAAACAATGCTATGTTAACCAACCGTTTGCTAAAAATCTTGGACAAAATGCCCCGAAAAACAGGAACCTTTTATGTACACAATCAGAAAGGAACTATTTTGTATGTAGGCAAAAACCGAAATATCCGAAACGGCGTTAATCAATTATTACTGCGAAAATCTAAACAAGCTAAAAAACTTTTAAAAAACATTCACGATATTTCTTTTGAAGAAACAGGAAGCCTATTACTAGCCTATATTATGGCTTACCAAACCGTAAAAAGCAACAATCCAGAATTCAATAAAATATCCTCAAAAAACATTCCCACCACCGTTTTCAATATACAAAATGCTGTTTTGATAGATCAAGGTAGAATTCCTTCTGAAAAATCTATTTTTTTAATAGAAAACGGAATTTTACAAGGATACGGTTATGTAGATTTAGCTCACCAAATTACCCATATTGATATTATTAAAAACCTCATCACTCCCTTAGACGATAATTTAATTAATAGAGATTTGGTAAAAAAATATTTAGAAAAAGGAAAATTCAAAAAAATCATTCGTTTTGAATAAAGAATCCAAACACTGGAAAGAACAACTGCATGAAATTATCTATGAAGCCGATACACCTGCAGGTAAACTTTTTGATGTAGTACTACTAATACTAATCTTTATTAGTGTTTTAGTTGTAATGTTAGAAAGTGTGGCCCCTTTGCAACAAGTTTACGGAAACTATTTTAACATTGCAGAATGGGTTATTACAGCTTTGTTTACCATAGAATATGTATTAAGAGTTGTTTGTGTAAGAGCTCCTTGGAGCTATATTTTTAGCCTGTATGGTTTGATTGATTTGGCGGCTACCCTTCCCAAATATTTAGGTCTCTTTATCGGAAATACTGAAGCCTTGTTTATTTTAAGAGCTCTGAGATTATTGCGTGTTTTTACCATTTTAAAATTGGTAAGATATGTAGGAGCTTCTAATCATTTAATCAAAGCAATTAGAGCTAGTAGAGCTAAGATCAGTGTTTTTATGTTTGCTGTTATTATACTTTCTATTGTACTAGGTACTCTAATCTATTTGATTGAAGGAAACGCCAATAGTGGGTTCTCTAGCATTCCTAGAAGTATATACTGGGTAGTGGTTACCATGACTACTGTTGGGTATGGAGACATTGCACCGGCCACACCTTTGGGTCAATTTTTTGCGACTTTGGTAATGATTATTGGATACGGAATTATAGCAGTACCTACAGGAATTGTTTCTTCTGAATTGAACGATCAAAAAAAAATAAAAACAAACACACAAGTTTGCCAATACTGCAACGAACCTCATCACGATAACAGAGCAAAATTCTGTCATCAATGTGGAAAAAACTTATAACATGAATTATTTAATTACCGTTGTAGGGCCAACTGCCATTGGTAAAACAGCATTGGCAATACAACTTGCACAACAATACCATACCGAAATTATTTCCTGTGATTCTAGGCAATTTTATAAAGAAATGACTATCGGTACAGCAGTTCCAGAACCCGAGGAATTGGCTGCTGCAAAACATCATTTTATTCAAAACAAAAGCGTACATGATACTTATAGTGTTGGACATTTTGAAAGAGATGCATTGGCTAAGTTAGACCAGCTTTTTACAAAACACAATGTTGTAATTATGGTAGGAGGTAGTGGCCTCTATGTAGATGCCGTTTTACAGGGATTGGATTATTTTCCTAAAGTTAATCCCGAAATTAGAGAAAGTCTAAACCAACAGCTATTAGAACAAGGGTTGGAACATTTGCAAAATCAATTAAAAAAACTAGATCCTGTTACTTATCATGAAATAGCCGTAGACAATCCGCATAGAGTTATAAGAGCATTAGAAGTTTGTATAGGTAGTGGTTTAACCTATAGTTCCTTTAAAAACAAACCCAAACAACCCCGCAACTTTACCTCTATCAAAATAGGTTTAATTGCAGATAGAGAAGTAATGTATGATAGAATTAACCAAAGGGTAGAGATTATGTTTAACAAAGGGCAGTTAAAAGAAGCCCAAAGCTTGATTAGTTTAAAACATCTAAACGCATTGCAAACCGTAGGTTACAGAGAATTATTTGATTATTTTGAAGGAAAAATTAGTCTAGAAACTGCTAAAGAAGAAATTAAAAAAAATACTCGTCGTTTTGCCAAAAGACAATTGACTTGGTTTAAAAAAGACAACACAACTCAATGGTTTGATTATCTTTCTAAAGTAACAGAAATCATTTCTTATATAGATACTCATTTGTCTAAGTAAATTTCTTTTTATACCTCTTCAAAATCAGCTTCTACAGCTGATTTTTTTATTTATAAACTATTTTTTTATTTTTTTTTCAAAAAAAAATAGAGGTTAAAAAAATGTCCTAACCCCTTTAATACACTGAGATTCTTCTACTTTTCACAAAAGAAACCAAAAAACAAAAAGTACTTTGTTTTGCATAGTACCACAATATTACATAGATTTGTGTCATCAACAAAACCAAAATTCTATCAATCATGAAAAAAAATACGGAAAACACAAATGCACTTTTGTTACATCTTAGTGCATTTTGCAACTTTATTTTTCCTTTTGGTGGTGTTATTGTTCCCTTAATCTTATGGCAAACCAAAAAAGGAGAAAGCGAATTTTTAGACACGCAAGGAAAAGAAGTTGTTAACTTTAACTTAAGTTTCTTACTCTATCAAACATTTATTATTTTATGTTTAGGTATGGTTTTTATAGCAACGTTTGCCAATCACTGGTCGTTGTTAAAAAACATAGTAATCGACGATCGTTTTGATGTAGAAATGTACCTACAAGACCATCACTTTTTTATTCCTTTTGTATTTATGTTAGTCTGCGGAATGTTCGTTTTTATTAAGAGTGCTCTAATTCTTATTGGTGCTTTAAAGGTAAAAAACGGAGAAGCCTATAAGTATCCACTAACTTATACATTTATTAAATAACCTAGAAAAAACCTTTATGAAGATTGAAAACACTAAAGCACAAATGCGAAAAGGGGTTTTGGAATACTGCATTCTTTCCATTCTAAAAAATGGAGATGCATACACTTCAGAAATCTTATCGTCGTTAAAAAATGCAGAAATGATTGTGGTAGAAGGTACTATATATCCCCTACTAACCCGATTAAAAAACGCTGGATTGCTAAGCTACAGATGGGAAGAATCTACCTCTGGCCCTCCAAGAAAATATTATGTATTAACCGAAAACGGAAGTATTTTTTTAAAAGAATTGCATCAAACTTGGGGCAATTTAGTCAATGCAGTAAACCAAATTACAAGTACCAAAAACAAAGAAAATGAATAAGACAATCAACATAAATTTAGGGGGATTCTTTTTCCATATTGATGAACCTGCCTATCATATATTAAAAAAATACTTAGAAGCCATTGCCAACTCTCTAAGTGATGATCCCAATGGTAAAGATGAGATTTTAGCCGATATTGAAGCTAGAATTAGCGAATTGTTATCCGAAAAAATTCAGGACAACAGACAAGTTGTAAACGAAGAGGACATACAAAGCATTATAAAAATTATGGGGCAACCCGAAGATTATGCAGATGTGGATGAAGGATACACAGAGTATCATTCTTCTTACCAAAGAAAAAGTACTGTTTCTAAAAAAATGTTTAGGGATGGAGATGATAAGTTTTTAGGTGGAGTTGCTTCAGGAATTGGACACTATTTTAATGTTGATGCTATCTGGATTCGTATCTTGTTTATTTTACTGTTACCAGCAGGCGGTTTTAGTGTGTATACTTATATTATTCTTTGGGTATTGGTTCCCGAAGCAAAAACCACAGCAGAAAAACTGCAAATGCAAGGCGAACCAGTGAATATTGACAATATTGAAAAAAAAATTAGAACCGAGTTTGAAAATGTTAGCAACAAAATAAAAAATGCAGATTACAGTGGTGCCAAATCGGTGTTTCAAAATTTTATAGATGTTTTAGGAAAAATTCTTTTACGCTTTTTTCAGCTTATCAGTAAGTTTATCGGAATTGTACTTATCCTTTTGTCTATCGTTCTTTTAGTTGCTTTTATCATTAGTGCTTTTTCATTTAGTACGCTAGAATTTATTGGACTTAATGAAGGTTTGATGAGCAACTTACCCTTTATCTATCAATCTGTATTACCTAGCTGGCTGCTTTACACTTGTTTGTTTGTAGCTATTGGAATTCCTCTAAGTATGGTCTTTTATTTGGGAACTAGAATTGTGTCTAAGTCGGTAAAGCAAATGAGTAAAGTAGTGTCTTTAACCCTTTTAGGAATTTGGATTGTATCTTTCTTAATACTTGTATTTACAGGAGTAGAATACCATTCTCAAAACGCATATAACGGCTCTAAAGTATATAGCAACACCTTACCTATTACTCCAAAAGACACGCTTTCCATCAAAATAATTAACAACGACAACTTGTTTTTTCAGAACAGATTGTATCGAAATAACGATCAAACATTAGTAACAAGCAACGGGGAAGAAAAAATATACAGCAATCACTTATATTTTGACATTAAAAAAAGTGAAAACGATAGCATTTACCTAAAAATCAGAAAAAAATCTGAAGGAAGTAACCATCAAAACGCAATAGAAAATGCCGATGCGATTGACTACAACTACCAATTAAACAACAAACAACTGGTTTTAGACAGCTATTTTTTAAGTCCCATACAAAATCGTTTTAGAAACGAATCTATTACAATAACCCTATACATAACCAACGGAACAACTCTTTATTTAAATAATTCAACACGAAATTTTATCAACCATTATCCAAACACCAAAGGAGTCAATATTTCCAAATTGATTGACCACCATTTGCTTATGACTCCTTCTGGATTGGATTGTACAGACTGTAACATTCAAACCTCCAATACTAACATTTAAAAAATTCTAATGATGAAAAATTTTAACATCCCATCTATCTTTGTTTTAATTCTACCTTTTTTGTTGATGAGCTGTGCAGCAGATTTTAACAGCAAAATAAGAGGTGACGGAAATACCATAACCAGAACAAGAACAACCTACAGACCTTTTGACAAAATTTCTGTAGCCGAAGGAATTCAACTACACATTAAACAAGACGATGAACAAAAAATTAAGGTTCAAACTGATGAAAATTTACAGGAATATATCAAAACTGAGATTGAAAACCGTCAATTAAAAATCTATGTAGATGAAACCATCAAACCAACAGACAGCAAAACAGTTTGGGTTTCACTTCCTGAAATTATAAGCATACATGCTTCTAGCGGAAGTTATGTTCAGTCTGAGAGCACCTTATTTAGCGATGATTTAAAAGTAAAAGCCTCTAGTGGAGCTACGGTAAAACTTTCTGTAAATACCCAGAATTTAACAGCAGCAAGTAGTAGCGGAAGTGCTATAGAACTAATTGGAAAAACCAACCTGTACCAATGTAACTCTAGTAGCGGAAGCACTATCAATTCTTTTGATTTGACCAGTAAAACAACAACTGCTAAGGTTAGTTCTGGTGCATCTATACGTGTATTTGCAACCGAACAGTTACACCCTATAGCTAGTAGTGGCGGACATATAAAGTACAAAGGAACTCCCACCATAGAAAATTTTAAGACTTCTTCTGGAGGTCGTATTTCTCAACCTTAATCTATCTATTCTAACCCAAAAAAGCTGTCCATGTTGGACAGCTTTTTTATTTTTAATTGTAAGGTAACTTATTTATTCTACTGTTACTGATTTTGCTAAATTTCTTGGCTGATCTACATTACATCCTCTATAAACAGCAACATGATACGAAAATAATTGCAAGGGAACCACAGCAATAATAGGCTGTAAAATATCCGAAACCCTTGGCACTTTAAACACAAAGTCTGCGGTGTGAGTCATCTCATCATCATCTTCATTAACAACTGCTACAATAGGCCCTTTTCTTGCTTTAATTTCCTGTGCATTAGAAACTAATTTGTCATAGAAATTATTGTTGGTTGCAATCATCAATGTAGGTAAAGACTCTTCTATTAAGGCAATGGGTCCATGTTTCATTTCTGCTGCGGGATATCCTTCTGCATGTATGTAGGAGATTTCTTTTAGCTTTAGTGCTCCTTCTAAGGCTATAGGGAAATTAATACCTCTTCCTAAAAATAAAAAACTTGAAGATTTTACAAAGTTTTTAGCTACAGACTTTATATGCTTTTCTGTATTTAAAACTTTGTTGACTTCTAGTGGTAATGATTTTATCTCTTTAACCAAACCATCTGCGGTGTCTTTAGAAATGGTTCCTCTTTCTAAACCTAATTGAATTCCTAATAAGGTAATTACTGCAACTTGGGCTGTAAAAGCTTTGGTAGAAGCTACTCCAACCTCTGCACCAGCATAAGTGTAGGCTGTAAAATCGCATTCTCTAGACATAGAAGAACCAAACACGTTACAAATACAAAAAGTAGTTGCTCCCATAGATTTAGAATAGCGCAAAGCAGCCAAAGTATCAGCTGTTTCTCCAGATTGAGAAATAGCCATTACTATATCTTCATCAGTAATAATTGGGTTTCTATACCTAAACTCTGAAGCATATTCTACCTCGACAGGAATTCTTGCCAACTCTTCTATTACATATTCACCCACAATTCCAGCATGCCAAGAGGTACCACAAGACACAATGATGATACGCTTGGCTTTAATTAATTTTTCTTTTAGTTCTTCTAATTTGTCAAAACTAATTTGGGTATTCTCATTATTTAAATGACTGTACAAAGTATTCTCTATGGTACTAGGCTGCTCAAAAATTTCTTTAAGCATGTAGTGCTCATATTTTCCTTTGTTGACTTGATTCAAATCTAAGTCAATATTTTTGACTTTGTAACCTTTAGTAACTCCGTAAATATCTTGTACTTTTAGTTTTTTACCTCTTTCTAAAGTAACAACTTCATCATCGTTTAAATAGACTAAAGATTGGGTATGCTCTACAATAGGAATAGCATCAGAAGCCACATAAAACTCATCGTTGGTATCTGTAACCCCTATAGCCAAAGGACTACCTTTGCGTGTTACTACCATTTTATTGGGCTCTTTTTTATCTAAAACAGCCAAGGCATATGCTCCGTTTACTGATTGCAATGCTTTTTTAAGAGCATCTTCAATATTTAATTGATTTTTATCCTGTATGTACTGAATGTAATTCACCAATACTTCGGTATCTGTCTGACTTAAAAAATGAAAGCCTTTTCTTATCAACTCATCTTTTAGAAATTTATAATTTTCTATAATCCCATTATGGACTAAAATTATTTCACCGTTGTTAGACGTATGCGGATGTGCATTTTCTTGCGTAGGTTCTCCGTGTGTTGCCCATCTTGTATGAGCAATTCCAGTAGTAACTTGTTTTACTTTAGCATCTATAATAGCTTCTAAATTGCTAACCTTTCCTGATTGTTTGTACACCAAAAAATCATTTTCCAACACCGCTATTCCTGCACTATCATACCCTCTGTATTCTAGTTTTTTTAGCCCATTTACTAATATAGGTGCTGCTTCTTTACCACCTATATATCCTACAATTCCACACATCTTTTTATTCCTTTTATTTGTGTAATTATTTTTGTTCCAAGTTTCTCCATCAACTCAGAATCGTTTAAAATTTCTACTACGGTTGAGTTCTTTTCAAACTCACCTCTTACATTAATAAAGTCTGCCAGTCGGTCATCTTCATCTCCGTCGGCACCAAAGCCAATATGTTTATGCAAGTCAAACTCTTTGCTTGCATCTTTGTATAGTAAGTTGTTTAACTCCACTACTGCTTCTCTCCACTGATCTACAATAAAAATAAGATCGTCTTTGGTTATGCTTTGAACATCTATCATATAAAATTCATACAACATATTTACGGTCCACCCCCATAAGTACGAGTCGTAGTTTTCATGAATTTCTTGCAAGCCTTCATGAATTTTTTCTATCGAATCAATCTCATGGTTTTGTACTTTGGTAATCACGTTTTCCAAAGCACTTTTAGGACAAATCATTCCAGCAATATCTACCCACTTTTCATTTCCTATTGTAGAAGTTGGCTTTAGTATTTCTCTTAATTTTTTCTCGGAACGAATATGAATTCCTAAAATTTTACTAATCACCACTCCTCCTAAATACTTTTGCAAAATACGTGTATACAAACGAATTCCTTTAATCAGACTAGATTTTTTTATCACCATATCTCTAAAAGTATATTGTACAGAATCTTTGTCAGAATTTTCTAAAATTCTGTTCAAATGCTCTAAGCCAATTGCTACCTTAGAAATTGTATACGGACTAATGGCGTTAAAATTAACAATATCCAATCTTCCTTCTTTGGATCTTTTGTCTCTTTTTGGCCATTTTTGCATATCCCTTACCACACCCACACTTTTTAGGTTGGCTCCGGGTATTAAATAACTTTTATTATCGTTTTCTATCAAATAAGAAAATGGAAAATCAGAAGAATCTACATGCTTGTAATGACGTCCCATAATTAGCGTAAAGGCTCCTATTTTTGAAGGCCACAAAACATAGGAGTTACTTGTTGTTTTTGCTCCCCTACTCATAATTCCCTGATGGATAGGCCCCAGCTTGTACATATGGTTACTTTGGTTAGACCCACTACCCGCATTCATAAAAGAAAACAAACCAGCAATTAATAAAGTAGATTTGTGATGGGTTACTGTATAAGGTCCAGCAAAAATAGAACATGCCTCTCCATTAAATCCTTGCGAATTGGCAAAAAACACCGAATGGTCTATTGCGTATTGTTTGTCTATTCTACATCCTTGACCAATAAAACAGTCTGACAAAAACGAAGCGTTGTCTATAAAAGAATCACTAGAAATAATAAAATTAATAACTTTTACATCGGTACCAATATATACTCTTGCATCGTTTCTAGAGTTGATAGATCCATTTTTTAAAAGAGAAACGGAACGAATAACTGCATTGTCTCCAATGGCTACATCTTTTATAGTATCGGTATTTAGAATTTTTACGTTGTCTCCAATCGTTCCTGTATCCGATGCTATCGATTGTGTATATTCATCTACCATTTTTAAAATGGCAGTTACCAATTCTGTTTTATGTCTATACAATGCTAAAAAATAAGCTATCTGTGCCGAGAGTTTGTTAAAAATTGGAATTTCTCTTCCTCCTCCTTCATTAATTACATCTACCTTAATACCATTACCAAAGGTAGAAACTCCATCTACAGCAATAATACCTACATTGTAGATCAATACGTTTTCACCAATATTATAATTCGCTATATAACTCCTAACGTTAGAAATATAAGGATTGTCTCCAATGCTACAGTTGTGCAAGTGCACTTTTTCTATAACATTTTTCTTTTCTATACCTCCGTAAAAAGTTCTGGAACCTTCTATGCTTCCTAGGTAATTTTTTCCAGAAAAAGTTACACGCTTAACTTTAGAGAGATCTGTGGATTTTTTTATGTACAAAAGCGACCAATCATCGGAGGAACATCCTTGTGACTGTAGCTGTTCTATGTCTTTTTGGGATACTGATATGTAATTTTTCAAGTAAAAACCAATTTATGTTAATCAAATATAGAAAAACGACTACATAATAAAAGAACTAAATGTTAAAAAAAAACTATTTTTAGCCTCAAATAAAACATGTATTATGCAGCAGTATATCGGAGTGGTAGGAATTTTACTCCTTTTATCAATTGCCTATCTTATGAGCAACAATAAGAAGGCTATTTCGTTTAGAACCGTATTGTGGGGATTGGGTTTACAAATCATTTTTTCTTTGGTTATATTAAAAACAAAAATTGGACTTCCCTTTTTCTCCTTTTTCGATAAAACTATCAAAAAATTACTAGAATATGCCGATAAAGGTGGAGATTTTTTATTCTCGTCTTTTGTAACTGGTGCAGTAGAAGCTCCTATTATAAATTTTGCTGTTAGAGTACTCCCAACCATTGTTTTCTTTTCTGCCTTAATGGCTTTCTTTTATCATTTAGGAGTAATGCAATGGATCGTAAAATTAATTGCCAAAGTGTTTCAAAAAACCATGAAAACCAGCGGTAGCGAAACGCTAAGTGTAGTAGGTAGTATTTTTGTTGGGCAAACCGAAGCTCCTTTGCTTGTAAAACCTTATGTAAAAAACATGACCAAATCGGAATTAATGACCGTAATGGTAGGTGGATTTGCAACTGTAGCGGGTGGAGTAATGGCCATTTATGTAAAAATGCTACACAATTTGCCCAATATAGCAGGGCATTTAATGGCTGCCTCTATTATGAGTGCTCCTGCTGCCATTATTGTAGCAAAAATTATTTATCCCGAAACTGAAAAATCAGAAACTGCAGGAAGTTTAAAAACCAAAGTTAAAAAAACAGCCAACAATAGTATAGAGGCTATTGGTGATGGTGCAGTAGACGGTTTAAAACTAGCCGCAAATATTGCTGCAATGATTATTGCCATTGTAGGTATGGTAGCTATGATTGATGGACTGTTAAGCTTTTTTGATTCTTCTTTAGCAGAATTACTAGGGTTTGTTTTTCAACCCCTTGCCTATTTAATGGGAATTCCGTGGAATGAAGCTCACATGTTTGGAACCCTATTGGGTGAGAAAATCGTATTAACAGAATTGATTGCTTATAAAGATTTGGCCATTCTAAAAAACGACAACAAAATATCAGAACGCACAGCCATTATTGCCAGCTATGCTTTGTGTGGCTTTGCCAATTTTGCTTCTATCGGAATACAAATGGGAGGAATTAGTGCTATTGCTCCTAATCGTAAAAAAGACATCTCTAAATTGGTCTTAAAAGCGATGGCAGGAGGTGCTATTGCTTCTTGGCTTACCGCTTGTTTGGCAGGTTTAATTTTATAGTGTTTTAAATTTAACTTTTAATTAAGTTGCTTTTAACACATATAGCATACGTTTGCCAGATAAAGTATTGTGTACCATGTCTTCAGCAAACAAAAAACCGAAAAGAAAAGTAGATGTCGTTGTAATTTCGGATGTTCATTTAGGAACATATGGCTCTAGAGCAAAGGAGTTGTTAAACTATCTAAAAACTATAGAGCCTAAAAAACTAATCCTAAACGGAGATATTATTGATATCTGGCAATTTAAAAAAAGATACTTTCCAAAACCTCATATGAAAGTGATTAAATACATCACTTCTTTAGTTACCAAAGGGGTTGATGTATACTATATTACAGGAAACCACGATGAAATGCTGCGTAAATTTGTTGGTTTCGAAATTGGAAATTTTCAACTGGTAAACAAACTGGTATTAGAACTAGACGGCAAAAAAGCATGGTTTTTTCATGGAGATGTGTTTGATGTTACCATGCAACATTCCAAATGGTTGGCAAAGCTAGGTGGCGTAGGCTACGATTTGCTAATTATGATCAATACCTTTGTAAACTGGTTTAGTGAAAAAATTTTAGGAAGAGGACGTATTTCTTTTTCTAAAAAAATTAAAAACAGCGTAAAATCTGCTGTCAAACACATCAACAGTTTTGAAGATACTGCGGCCGAAATTGCCTTTCAGAACGAATACGATTACGTTATTTGCGGACACATACATCAGCCACAACAACGCAACATTTTAAACACCAACAATCCAGAACAATCGGTAGAATATTTAAATTCTGGTGACTGGATTGAAAATTTAACAGCGTTAGAGTACCATCAAAAAAAATGGAAAATCTACTCGTATCAAAATGATGCCATTGCACAAAAACTAGGTCCCACCGATCACGACACAGACAATGATTTAGGAAAAGCAGACTTAAAAAACAAAGACCTTTTTAACGAGCTGATTAAGGAAATCAACGTAATAGGAGAAAAAAGCATACAAAATAAAAGCGTATGAAAGTTTTGTATGCCATACAAGGAACCGGAAACGGTCATTTAAGTCGTGCCAGAGACATTGTTCCCATCTTACAAAAAAAAGTAGATTTAGATTTGTTGGTTAGCGGTGTACAAGCCGATGTAAAACTTCCTTTTAAAATCACATATCAATTAAAAGGATGGAGTTTTATCTTTGGAAAAAAAGGAGGTGTGGATTTGTTAAAAACCTATAAAAATTCAGACTTTAGAAAGTTCAGAAAAGAAATAAATCAACTACAAATAGAACAGTACGATTTGGTTATAAACGATTTTGAACCCGTATCTGCATGGGCTGCCAAGCTACACAAAATTCCCTGTATATCTCTCAGTCATCAAGCTGCTGTAAAAGCCAAAGAAAGTCCCAAACCCAAAGAAAGAGACCGATTGGGTGAACGTATTCTTAAACACTACGCTCCTACTACAGATTATATTGGTTTTCATTTTAAAAAATACAATGCCAATATTTACACCCCTGTAATTAGAGGCCAAATAAGAAGCCTACAACCTACCGTAAAAAGCCATTATACGGTATACTTGCCCGCATATGGTGATGACAAACTGATTGAATTCTTTAAGCAATTGCCAAACACCCAGTGGCATATTTTTTCTAAGCATACAAAAAACGCCTATACAGTAAAAAACCTACAAATAACCCCAGTAAACAACAAAGCGTTTTTAAAAAGTTTTGAAAGCTGTAGCGGAATTATTTGTGGTGCAGGTTTCGAAACTCCTGCCGAAGCTCTTTTTCTACAAAAAAAGTTGTTGGTAATACCTATGAAAAACCAGTACGAACAACAATGCAATGCTGCTGCCTTGCAACAACTACAAGTACCTGTACTTAAAAAACTAAAAAAGAAAGCACTACCAATTGTACAACAATGGTTGGAACAAAAGCAAAAACTAACCGTAGAATACCCTAACCAAACAGAACAAATAATAGATACTCTTTTAAAAAAATACCAGAAATAAATCGCTACTAACAACCAAACCTAGCTAGTTTTTTTGCTATGCAGTCTGTACATGTTTTAGCCAGACATTTATCGTATATATCCATACGTTTTTAAAGGTTTCTTTTATATTTGAGGGTCCAACAAAAACGTTTTTATTGGACGTTGTAATGCATTTGATTAATGACGCATAAATTTAAAGCTAGGCTAAAAAAAATAATTGATACTTCTTTTGACCTTCTAGAAATGAAAATTGCTAACGGTGGAATTATATCTAAGAATGAAGCTTCTTTTCAACTCGAACTTGCATACATCTTAAAAGTTGTTGGACAATTGTATGAATTTCACCCTAGTGAAAAATTTCATTTAGAATTAGAGAATACTATTCAATTAAAATCAAAAAGCCGTAAAAGTAAAACTGACAAAGCTAGAATTGATATTTATCTCGAATTTGGAAATGAAAACGAAAAAATTAATTCGGCAATTGAATTAAAGTTTCTAAAGAAAAAAAATCATAGAGAACCAAATAATAGATATGATATTTTCAAGGATTTGGCTAATCTCGAAGATTACAAAGAAAACGGAATTGAATTGTGCTATTTCTATATTTCCACCAACCATTCTCATTATGTAAATCAAAATGAATACTCTGAAAACACAAGAGATTTTGATTTTAGAGATGGAAAAGAATATATAGCAGGAACAAAACTTGAATACAAAACTGAAAAACCTTACGGTAAACCAATTTGTCTAAAGACGAACTATAAATTTAATTGGAAATCAATTGAAAACTTATATTTTATGAAATTAGAAATATAAAAAACATATTACAACAAAACCAAACACATAAATCTAAGCCGTGACAATACAAGAACTTAACAATAATACTAAATTCTATAAAATTGGAATTTATAGATTGATTGACAACAATCTTAAATGCGAATATTTCGTAAAAAAGACAGAAAGAAAATCTATTGTTTATGTTATGACTATTAACGACGAAATAAAATATATAGGTAAATCAATCCAAGGATATAGTAGACCATTATCATATGACAAAAATAAAGTAATGGTCAAGGTAAGAAATGGAATAAAGTTAGCATGTAAAAATAACCAAAGTGTAGATGTATATGCAAGAAGTGAAAATTTATCTATGGAATTTGAAAAGCTTAATATTATAGAAGCATATGAACAAGCTTTAATTCAACTTGTTAGACCTGAATGGAATAGTCATATTCAAAAATAAAACGTAGTACAACACCAGCCAAACCGTTGTATTTAATGCCTAGAAAACGGCTAGAATTAAAGTTTAAAAAATGGATAAAAATTTTCCGACAATAAAAACAAATCGACTTCTGTTACGTGAAATAACTGATTTTGATCTTGAAAATATTTTCAACGGACTTTCAAACCCAAAAGTTATTCAACATTACGGAATTAGTTTTAACAATTTGGATGCTACAAAAGAACAAATGATTTGGTTTGCAGATAAAAAACAAATGTGGTGGGCTATTTGCTCTCTTGATAACCAAACTTTTTACGGAGCAGGTGGATTAAATGACATAAACAATCAAGAACATAAAGCTGAAATTGGACTTTGGTTACTACCAGAGTTTTGGGGCAAAGGAATTATGAAAGAAGTTTTACCTTTGATTTCTGATTTTGGATTAAAAAAACTCAAACTAAATAGAATCGAAGGGTTTGTTGAGACTGATAATGTAAATTGCAAAAATGCGATGTCTAAACTTGATTTCAAAAATGAAGGAACAATACAAAACTATGAAATAAAAAACGGAAAACTAATAAGTGTTGATGTATATGTCAAAACAAATTAGTTTGCGGAAATCCATACACACAAAAATGCACAAACACCATTGCTATTCAATTAATTAAATCAAAAAAAAACATTAATACGCAACGAGCCATACATAAACTCATCAGCAAACATCACAACAACAACAACCAATACAATTAACAAATGAAACAAATTTACTTTTTTATTTTATTCTCTTTTTTATCATTCAATGTATCAGCAATGCTAATATTTGTAAGAACTTCAACTGATAAAACCATAACATTAGACGTTGACCCCAGTGATAGCGTTGAAAACATCAAAGCCAAAATTCAAGACAAAGAAGGAATTCATCCAGACCAACAAACATTGATATTTGCTGGTAGAGAACTTGAAACTGGAAAAACTTTATCTTATTACAATATTCAAAAAGAGAGCATACTTCACTTAGTAATCAATACGCTAAGTATTGCAACCAACACCAAAAAAAATACACTGCTTAGCTTATATCCCAATCCTTCAAATAATTATATCATAATTTCAGGATTAAATAAAAATCAAAACTACTCTATTTACAACACCGTCGGAGTTAAAATAAAAGAAGGAATAGTATACAATCAAGAAAAAATAAACATCCAAAATTTAAGTGATGGAGTTTACTTCTTAAAGCTAACAAATGGAAAAACTCTTAAATTCATAAAAAACAACACTCCATAAATATTGCCAACAATATACAATCACTAATTAAAGTAAGTAGAATTGTGTTCTAATCTGCTGGGAACTTAACTAAAATTAATTAACTTTAAACCAACCAATTAACAATTAATACATTCCTTTCCCAAAACTGTAATACATCTAAGTACAAATGAAAAAAACAACTCTTATTTTATTGATTTTAGTACCAATACTAAGTTTTGGACAAGCAGAAAAAGAAAACGCAAAAAAAATTTCAGCTGAATTTGAAAAACATTTTAACTCAGAACACTACCAAACAATTTTCAACCTATTCTCTCCCGAAATGAAGGATGCTTTACCCTTAGAAAAAACCATAGACTTTCTAAAAGGACTCAAAACTCAAGCAGGCAACATTCAACAAAGAGAATTCGTAAACTATCAAAACACTTACGCTTCGTATAAAACAACTTTCCAAAAAGCTGTTTTCTTAATCAACATTTCCATCAACAGCAATGCAAAAATCAATGGCTTTTTTATCAAACCCTATACAGAAAACAATCTCTCTACTTTAAAAAGAAATAAAACCAAGCTAATTTTACCATTCAATGGTTTGTGGACAGTATTTTGGGGTGGAGATACTAAAGAAGTAAACTATCATGTAACCAACAAAGCTCAAAAAAACGCATTCGACATTCTTATTACAGATAAAAATGGAAAAACCTTTAAAACTGATGGAAAAACAAATGAAGATTACTACGCTTTTGGTAAAAAAATTAGTGCACCTTGCAATGCAACAGTCGTTTTAGTAGTTAATGGAATAAAAGACAATACACCAGGCGAACTAAATCCAATGTACGTACCAGGAAACACAGTAATTCTTAAAACAAAAAATAATGAATATTTATTTTTTGCTCACTTTAAGCAGCACTCTATTGCTGTAAAACAAGGTCAAAACGTTAAGCAAGGAGACTTATTAGGACTTTGTGGTAATTCAGGTAATTCTTCAGAAGCACATCTTCATTATCATATTCAAAATACAGAAGATATGAACAAAGCTACAGGGATAAAATGTTATTTTAACCAAATAATTGTGAATGGAGAATTAAAAAACGACTACTCACCAATTAAAGGAGATAAAATTAAAAACAAATTATAGCCACTACCTAATATGTATGTAGGATAAAAACTGCATTTTAAAGTCAACAATAGCTCTGCAACTACTTTACGAAATCTTACAACTAGCAAATTAAGTTCCAGAATCCTTATTTACCTATTGGGAAGTCCTAAACAAATAATAGGAAATACAATTTTGACCGTGGGAAACAAAAAACAGTGTCGTGTTGACCTTTATTGATGTTGGGAAGTCCTTTTTAAGCTGCAAAGGCACAATTTAGAGTCATAACACCCCCTAAAACAGTAATAGAAAAGGTACAAATATATGCAAAGACTAACAAAACCATTACAAAGACTTTAAAAACAGTAATAGGAAAGGTACATTTGCTTGCAAAGCATGGCAAAACTGCTGCAATACCCTTTATTTTTACCAAAATAAGTCCAAAAAAC
>NZ_AFPK01000012.1 GCF_000220525.1 Ochrovirga pacifica
AATATATATATATATNTNTNTNTNTNTNTNTTTTTTATAGTATTTTTTCAGTCTAGAAAAAGCAACTTATTAATTTATAAAATTAATAAATTAATATCAGTAAACGGAATATCAAACCAATCGCCTACGGCCTTTTTGGTTAGTATACCTCTATACATATACATTCCGCTACGAATTACAGGATCGTAAATAACAGCAGCATCAAAACCACCTTCATCTCCAACAGCTAGTAAATAAGGAGTGATGATATTGCTTATAGAAGCAGAAGCTGTTTTTGCATATCTAGAAGGTATGTTAGGAACGCAATAATGAATAACGCCATGTTTTACAAAAGTAGGTTTGCTGTGGGTTGTAAGTTCCGAAGTTTCAAAACATCCACCACGGTCTATGCTTACGTCTATAATTACAGAACCAGGCTTCATAAATGTTACCATATCTTCCGAAACCACAATAGGAGTTCTAGATTTTCCTTTCATAGCTCCAATAATCACATCAGCTCTACGCAATGCTTTTTTTAAAACTTTATGATGTATGGTTGATGTATAAATAGGACTGTTTAAGTCTTGCTGCATTCTTCTCAGTTTTGTGATTGAGTTATCAAAAACCTTTACACTAGCTCCTAATGCTTTGGCAGATTTGGCAGCAAATAAAGCAACGGTTCCAGCACCTAAAATTACTACTTCACAGGGTGGAACACCGCTAATGTTTCCTAGTAATCTTCCAGATCCACCTTTTTCGGCATTCATCAATTCTGAAGCAATTAAAATAGATGCCGTACCCGCAATTTCACTTAAAGATTTTACAATAGGAAAACTATTGTGCTCGTCTTGAATAAAATCAAAAGCGATGGCTGTAATTCTTTTATTGGCAAGTGCTTTAAAATACTCTTTGCATTGTGTTTTTAATTGTAAGGAAGAAACTAAAATTGCTTGAGGCTTAAGTAATTCTACCTCTTGTAAAGAAGGCGGAGCAACTTTTAAAACAATATTACAAGCAAATACCTCTTTGGTATCGTAAGTAATTTTTGCACCAGATTCTGCATATTCTTTATCCGAAAAATTAGAAGCCAAACCCGCATTCGATTCAATAACTATTCGATGTCCTTGCAGGGTCATGGCAGCCACAGCATCAGGAGTTAGGCATATTCTTTTTTCTTCATGACAGGTTTCTTTAGGAATACCTATCCATAAATCTCCCTTTTTAGGAACTACTGCCAAACGTTCTTCTTGAACATGGAACTTGATGTTTCCAAACGCACTTATTTTCTTTTCCATTTGAATAGGGCAAAATTGGTTTAAAGGAATTTTAGTGTTCTGCTTTGATCCTGATTTATCTTAATAGAAATTCCCTGTGCATTTAAAGGTAGTAAATTTTCTACATTCTCGGGCCACTCTACAAAACACCAAGCATCTTTATCAAAATACTCTTCAATCCCGATGTCATAAGCTTCTTCATCAGATTCAATTCTATAAAAATCAAAATGATAGATAAGTTCTTGGTTGTTTGCTTCGTACTCATTAACTAAAGCAAAGGTAGGGGAAGAGCTAATGGTACATCCTAACTGAAAAGCAAGCTCTTTGATAAGTGTTGTCTTACCAGTACCCATAGTTGCATAAAATAGTAGAATTTTACTTTTACTGGTTTGTAGTAACTGTTTGGCTACCTTAGGCAAGTCCTCAATAGTGTAGGTAATTTCCATGCAATTTAGGGTTTGTAAAAAGTGTAATCCATGTAGTAAACTCTAGATTTTTGCTCCTTTAATTCGTAACCATAAGCTTTCATAAAGTCAATAAAATCAGAATTTCCTTTAAACTTTTGGTCATTACCATCTTCATCTACAAGATATAAATAAGACACAATAGCGTTTTTTGGCGTTTCTTTTTTGTCTAATTCTTTTCTTGCGATGTAATGATTTTCTTTGTCATGTGGATGTAAACTAATCTTAAAATTGGCTTCGTTTAGGGTGTCTATTTTTTCTTCAAATTTTTGATCTTTAAGACTAATTACATCAATAGTTTTGGTAAAAATAACAGATGGTTTGCTTTTTTTTGAGGAACAAAACATCAAAGTACTTAAAACAAATGCAAGAATAATTTTTTTCATAAATAAACTTTTTTGAGATGATTACGTTCTTAAAATAAAGATAACTGGCTGAAAAAGTGCACCTAACTGGATTCGAACCAGCACGTCCATTGGACACCACCCCCTCAAGATGGCACGTCTACCAATTCCGCCATAGGTGCATGTTGATGGGCAAATATAAAAAAAGCGATTAAAATCTGTACATACCATGTAGCAGACTTATCATTTTTCTTGTGAGTAATATTGATTTAATCACTTTATTTTTTTATAGAAAGTCTCTAAAGTTTTAATGAACATTCCCTTTAATTAAAATCAATACAAAATCCTTTTATCAAAACAAAAAGCTCCTCTGTAAAAGAGATTTTTGTGTGATTGAGCTGGGGCTTATCACGATTTCATTTTATTCTGATAAATAGAGTTTTCATGCCCTAGTAAAAACAAAAAACCTTTCAAAAATGAAAGGTTTTAGTGACCGGGCTGGGGCTCGAACCCAGGACCCTCTCCTTAAAAGGGAGATGCTCTACCAACTGAGCTACCAGGTCAATGAGGGTGCAAATATAAGAGATTTTTTTAGCTGAGAAACTTTTTTTAGCTAGTTTTTTCTAGCATCTTTGTTTTTAGATTCGTAAATATTAAAAATTATGAAAATTGTATTGCTAGGTTACATGGGATGTGGTAAATCCGAAATTTCTAAATCGTTGAGTAAATTGTACCAAATCAATAGAATAGATTTGGATGATTATATTGAAAATAAGGAAGCAATGCCAATTTCAGAAATTTTTAAACAAAAAGGAGAAATTTATTTTAGAAACTTAGAAACCGCTTGTTTGACCGAAATTTTACAAACAAAGGAGGGCTTTATCTTATCTCTTGGAGGGGGAACCCCCTGTTTTGGTACCAATATGCAGTTGGTAAATAAGTGGGCGATTTCTATTTACTTAAACGCCAAAATTCCAACCTTGGTTCAACGTTTGTTACCAGAAAAAGACAAACGACCGTTAATAGCAAGAGTGTCTAACGAAGATTTGCCCGAGTTTATAGGAAAACATTTATTTGAAAGAAATGTTTTCTATACCCAAGCACAGTTACAAGTAAGTGTAGATGACAAATCTGTTGATGCTATTGTATTGGAAATAAAAGAGACTTTGTCTAAATAAGGTAAGCCGAAGAGTTTTCTTTAGAAAAATCTACAACCACTTGTTCTTGCATAGAAGTTGATAAAGAGATTCCTTTATAATCTGCTTTTACGGGATATTTTTTATGATTTCTATCTACCAATACAGCAGTTCTGAACGATGCTAGTGGAACTTCTAAAAAATGTTTTACTCCATAAATTAAAGTTTTACCAGAATCTAAAACATCATCAATTAAGACTACATTTTTATTTTCATAAGCAGTAGCTGTAATGCTTGTGTGCGGATTGTTTAGTGGTTTTTTTTTATCCATCACCAGTTCACACAAAACAATTTCTATATCTGTAATTAAAGTTAATTGTTCTTTTATTTTTTGAGCAAACGTAAAACCATTTCCGTTGATACCTGCAAGTATTATTTCTTTTGCTTCATAATTGCTTTCTAAAATTTGAAAAGCAATTCTTCTTGTTTTCTGAACAATGGTTTGGTGGTCTAAAATGATGGATTTTTCCATATATGTGATGAAATTAGTTTTCGTCGTCAAAATTATAAGATTCTTGGAAATCGTCTATATCTCTTCGGTCTTTTTTACTAGGTCTACCTGCACCTTTTTTACGATAATATTCTTTAGAATATTTTAACAGATCTAAATGTTCAAAAGCTTCTTTTGGGGTGGTGTCTTTTCGGTATAAGTCAACCAATTTTGCTCCTACGCGGTTTGGTGGAATATCTAAAACCTCTAAACGATAGTTGATTTGGTTTTTCCTTACTTCAATTTTTTCTCCAATATATACCTCTTTAGAGGCTTTGGCATTACTATTGTTCAGCTTAACATGTCCTTTTTTACAGGCATCTGTAGCCAAGGATCGTGTTTTAAACATTCTAATAGCCCATAAATATTTATCAATTCGCATGCAATTCAAAGTAATTTAATCCGGTTTCTTTCTGCTAAGATAGGAAAATTGTAAATTGCGGCTTCAAAACAGATTATAATGAGTATTAAAAAAGTATTGTTAGCAATCGTATCAGTGGTAGGTATCGCATGTCAATCAGACAACGGATACAATTACAACCATCAAGGTAAATACGATACAGAAAAGGTAGTGATAGAAAAGTATTTAAATACATATACCTACGATGTTGATAAAGACGAGTTGGTTGTGGCAGAAAATGGTGCTACTACTTTAGCAAATGATCCCAAATTAATTCCACTATCTATTACATTTAACGATGTAGATTATACTATGTATAGTTACATTAGTGAGGAAGGAGTGGGGCTACAACCAGACGATAATGACGTAATTAATGCGGCTTATAGAGTGCATACTTTAACAGAAGATGCTAATGGCAATTTAGTTGAAAGTGATGCTATTGATGAAAACTATGTAAGTGATAGTTTTTTTGACTTAAGTTCTAACAGTTTGTATAGAGGATGGAGGTTAGGTTTTCAAGAATTTAAGGGAGGAACTGTTGTAGAAATAGATCCAACCGAACCAAGACAGTATAAGGATACAGGAAAAGGTTTTATGATTATGTCTTCTGGTTTAACACATTCAGTTGAAGGAAATCCTGTAAATGAATTCAATACAATTTTAATTTTTAAAGTGGAATTAAGAAATGTTAAAAAGAACGCCAATACTGAAGAAGATTAAAAGTATTAGGAAATAATATAAAAAA
>NZ_AFPK01000011.1 GCF_000220525.1 Ochrovirga pacifica
GTTAACATCAGAGTTTTTTTTGTTTCTTTTTAAACGATTAAGCTCCCAACTGAAATACTTTTTCCATTTCAATCCACTTTTCTCCGTTTTTAGCCCATGGCAATCCTTGTTGGTATTTCCACATCAATGCTTCCCATTCTTGAACCTTTGGATTGTTAGCATCCATTTCTGCTTTTTTGTTAGGGTCAAAAGTTTCGTCACACTCCATAATCATAAACATTCTGTTTCCTGACAGATAGATTTGCATATCTACAATTCCTGCATCTTTTATGCTTGCAGTAATTTCTGGCCAAGCATTACCTGGTGCGTGGTATTCTTTGTATTCAGTAATTAACTTGGGATCGTCTTTTAAATCACAGGTTAAACAATATCTTTTGGTATTCATATTTTTAGTTTTTTGATTTTTTATACGTTACCATTCCGTACCTAGCTACAACAGCCAAACATATTAAAGGTAAAATGAATGAAAAATTAACTTCAGGAATAAATCCTAGAATTTTAACATCTGAAAAACCAGGTCCTCCCCAATCTAAAATTCCTCCTTGTAAAATAGGCATTAAAGCTCCTCCTACAATAGCCATTACCAAACCAGCAGATCCTATTTTAGCCTCATCTCCCATATCTTTAAGTGCAATACCATAAATCGTAGGGAACATGATGGACATAAATAAAGAAATCAACACTAAAGAATACAAACCTATAGTCCCTGGCAATAAAATTGCTCCGGCAGCAAATACAACTCCTCCAATACCAAACATCATTAGTACTTTTGATGGATTCATGGTTTTCATTAACCCAGTACCAATCCATCTACCTGATAAGAAAATAATCATGGCTGCTACATTGAACCAAGTTGCAGTAAGTGCTTCGTTTTCTGGTAAGCTTTCGTTGATATTGTCTACGTATTGAAAAATATACGTCCAACACATAATTTGTGCCCCTACATAAAAAGCTTGTGCTACCACCCCTTGTACATAGTTTTTATTCGCAAATAATTTTTTAAATGAATCAGATAAATTCATTTTATCCTCTTCAGGGGTTTTAGGAATTTTGGTAAATACAATCACCATCATAATGGCAACCACTACCAAACCAAGAGCTATATAAGGCACGCTAATTACCCCTAGATCATTTTCTCTTACAGCTGCTTTTGCAGACTCAGATAAGGTATCGTATACAAGCTCTCCTGCTTCATTTTTGTCGTCAGACTGCAAAGCCGATATTACAAACTGTTGTGCAACAATCATCCCCATTAAAGAACCAATTGGATTAAAAGCTTGGGCTAAATTCAATCGTTGAGTCGCAGTTTCTTTATCTCCCAAAGCTAAAATAAGTGGATTGGAAGTTGTTTCTAAAAAAGCCAAACCACAGGTAATGACCCAAAGCGAAACCAAAAAATAGTTGAATTCTTGGAAAGCAGCTGCTGGGTAAAATAAAAATGCCCCTATAGCATACAAACACAGTCCTAATATAATTCCAGATTTATAGCTGTATTTTCTGATAAACAAAGCAGCGGGCAAAGCCATAAAGAAATACCCAAAATAAAAGGCAAATTGCACTAATGAGGCTTGCATGTTTGACAATTCTGGCATTACTTTTTTAAAGGCAGATACCATTGGGTTGGTTAAGTCATTTGCTATACCCCACAAGGCAAACAAAGAAGTAATAATGATAAAAGGAAACAGTAGTTGTTTACTAACCACTGGCTTTTTTATAGATTCACTCATAATTTTTTAAAAATTAGTTTAAAATAAAAGTGTTGCTAATTAAGATAAATTCATCCAAAACTAGCAACACAAAAGTTGTATATTTCTATCACAAATGTTTTATTCTGTCAATAAAGAACGATCTAAATTTACATATCCTCCATCTACAGTTATAAACTGTCCTGTAGTATGTGATGATTTGTCCGAAATAGTAAACAAACATTGGTCTGCAATTTCGGCTGGAGTGGTCATTCTGTTTTCTAATGGGATTTTAGATACAATAGATTTTAATTTTTCTTCTCCATTGTCTAATGTTTTAATCCATGCATCATAAGCAGGTGTCCAGCTTTCAGCAATTACAATAGCATTAGAACGAATTCCAAATTTAATTAAATCTACCGCCCATTCTCTAGTCAATCCAAAAACACCTCCTTTTGCTGCTGCATATCCAGAAGTTCCTCCTTGACCTGTTAAAGCTACTTTTGATCCTATGTTTAAAATGTTTCCTTTGGCTTTTTTAAGCATTGGCAAACAAAACTTGGTCATTGCAAAAAAGCTTACCATGTTTAATTTTAAAGAATACATAAAGTCATCAACGGAAGCATCTAATCCAGCTCCGTCATTTACCCCTACATTGTTGATTAATGCATGAATTTCTCCATACTTTTCTTCTATTGTTTTTGCTGCCGCTTCTACTTGAGAAGCATCAGACAAGTCTGTTTTCACAAAAATAGCATCAATTCCTTTAGCTTGTAATTCTTCTGCATAAGTAAAACCTCTGTCATTTCTGTCTACAATTACAGGAATAGCTCCTTCTTTGGCTAAGTGTTGTACAATGGTTTCTCCTATACTTCCTTTAATTCCAGCAGCTCCTGTTACAACAACTACTTTGTTTTTTAAATTCAAATCCATATTGATTGTTTATAAATTGTAAAATTTAATAGCGTTTTCACCCATAATGGTTGCTTGTTCTTGCGAACTTAAATTGGCTATAAAATTGGTTACTGTTTCTTTTACTTGTGTATAATTACCTGCTACTAAACAAACAGGCCAGTCAGATCCGTACATAATTTTTTGTGCACCAAAGGCCTCTAAAACCAATTGCATATACGGTTCTAATTGTTTTGGGGTCCATGTTTTATAATCTGCTTCTGTTATCATCCCAGATAATTTGCAATAAACATTTGGTTGTTTTCCTATTTCTTTCATCAATATTGCCCAACCGTCATAAAATCCATCTTTAATATAAGGTTTGGCAATGTGATCTATTACAAAATTGATGTTAGGAAACTTTTTTACAAATTCTAAAACAGCTCCTAATTGATGTGGAAACACTAAAATATCGTAAGTAAACCCATATTTTTCTAGTTTAGAAATTCCATTCAAAAAATTGGGACGTAGCAAAAAATTATGGTCTGGTTCTCCCTGAACTACATGACGAAAGCCTTTAACAACTTCATGCTGACTGTAGTGTTCTAAGACTTCATCAATGTTTTCCGCTCTAAAATCTACCCATCCTACAATTCCTCTAATAAAATTGTTCTTAGTAGCTAAATCAATTAAAAAATCGGTTTCTGCTGTAGTTTGATCTGCTTGTACAGCCACACAACCATCCACGTCATTTTCTTGATAAACTTGTTGTAAATCGGTAGGTAAAAAATTTTTTCTAATAACAGCCATTTCGTCGTCAATCCAATCGTGTTTAACGGGCTCGTACTGCCAAAAATGTTGATGTGAATCTATTACCATATTTCTTTTTTTAGAATTTTGAAAAATAGCACACCCATCATAACAAAACGATGTTATGGTGGGTGAGTATTGATATTTATTTTACAAAAGTTTGCAAACTGGCTTTCATTCCGTTTGCCTGAATGCTTTCTAGGTGAGCTACAACAGCTGCCTCTAGGCCATCAATAGCTGTTAAGTCAGTTCCCCAAAAATCTGTATTAGCCAAAGTTGCTTTGGCTACCGCAGCTGCATCTCCTGTAGCCCATTGTGTTTTAAAGAAATCCAAAGCAGATTGATCATCTTTTAAAGCAATTGCCTCTCCATTTCTATCACCCTTGTAAAAAGCAATCAATGATGCCAAAGAGAACAACAACCCTTGTGGTAATGCATTCTTTCTTCTGATGTATTCTAATACTGACGGCAACACTCTTGTTTTAAATTTAGAAGTTGAGTTTAATGAAATACTCATTAAAGCATGCTCTAAATATGGGTTTCTAAAACGATCTAGCACATCGTTTGCAAACTGATTTAGCTCAGCTTCTGGCAAATCTAAGGTTGGACAAATTTCATTAAAAATGGTGTTCTTTAAGTAAGTTCCTACCACTTCGTCTTCTAAAGACTCACGTACTTTGTCTATTCCGTACAAATACCCCACAGGCACTAAAGTTGTATGAGCTCCGTTTAAGATTCTTACTTTACGGGTTCTATAAGGCTCCATATTGTCGGTAAACACAATGTTCAATCCACATGCTTCTGCAGGAATTTCTTCTTTTACCGAAGCAGGTCCTTCAATTACCCACAAGTGGAATTGTTCTCCTTCTACTACCAAATTGTCTTTGTATCCTAGTTCTTTAGTAATAGCATCCATTTTATCTCTTGGATATCCTGGTACAATTCTATCTACCAATGAATTACAGAAGATATTATCATTTTCAATCCAATTCACAAACGCCTCTCCTAAATTCCAGTCAGCAGCGTATTGTAAAATGATTTTCTTTAAGTTGTCTCCGTTTTTATCAATTAATTCACAAGGAATTAAAATCAATCCTTTGTCAGAAGCTCCATTAAAAGTTTGAAATCTCTTGTACAACAAAGCGGTTAATTTTCCTGGGAAACTTGTTTGTGGTGCATCATCTAACTTATCTTCGGCATTGTAAGCAATACCAGCTTCTGTTGTATTAGAAATCATAAAACGTAAATCTGGATTTTCAGCTACGGCTAAGTAGTCTGCATATCCTTCATAAGGATTGATTCCTCGTTGAATACAATCTACAATTTGATGCTCGCTTATAGCCTCACCATTTTTAATTCCGTTTAGATATAAAGTATACAAACCATCTTGGTCGTTCAACATTTTTATCAGTCCTTGATCGATGGGCTGAACAGCAACTACCCCGGCATCAAAGTTGGCATTTTTGTTCATTTCGTGAATCATCCAATTGGCAAAAGCTCTTAAAAAGTTTCCTTCTCCAAATTGAATAATACGTTCAGTATATGTTTTTACGTTTGCAGTAGATCTATTTAAAGATTCCATTTTTTATAATGTTTAGTAATTAGTACATAGTGGTTTGTAAAAAACCACGACCAATCTGTTATCTTGTTTTTATTTACAAAAACAAAGTATTGAGTATATAACTTTTGTTCCCAATACTTTGTTTCTACTAATTTTATAATGACACACCTCTTTTCCAAGGAATAAAATCATTATTTCCGTGCAATACAGCTTTGGATGGTGTTTCACCACTGGCCACTCTAATTACATGATCTAATATTTTCTCTCCCATGGTCTGGATGGTATCTTCTCCGGTAATAACTGTACCTGCATTGATATCGATGATGTCATTCATACGTTCGTACAAGTTGGTATTACTAGACATTTTTAAAACTGGTGCAACTGGGTTTCCTGTTGGGGTTCCCAATCCAGTAGTAAATACAACTACGTTACAACCAGAACCCACCAACCCTGTGGTCGATTCTACATCGTTACCTGGGGTACATAATAGGTTCAATCCTGGTTTGGTTACCTGTTCTGTATAGTCCAAAACCTCTACTACAGGTGATGTTCCACCTTTTTTAGCAGCTCCCGCAGATTTCATAGCATCGGTAATTAAGCCGTCTTTAATGTTCCCCGGAGAAGGGTTGTTTTCAAAACCAGAACCTACCGCAACAGCAGCAGCAGAATAAGCTCTCATTAAATCATAAAACTTTTTGGCATCGTGCTCTGTAACACAACGGTTAATGATTTCTTGCTCTACTCCGTTTAACTCAGGAAACTCTGATAATACTGGAGAACCTCCTAAAGCTACCAACAAATCTGAAGCATAGCCTAGCCCTGGGTTTGCAGAAATTCCAGAAAATCCATCAGATCCCCCACACTCTAAACCAAGAACCAATTTGCTTAAGGGTGCCGGTTGTCGAGTCAATTTATTTGCTTCTGTTAAACCAATAAAAGTGTGTTTTACCGCTTCTTCTATCAAGGAACGTTCGCTTGCACTTTGTTGTTGTTCTAAATAATGTACTGGTTTGTCATTATTAGGAGCAATGGCATTAATAGCATTTTGCAACATTTCTATTTGTGCATTCTGACAACCCAAGCTAAATACTGTAGCACCAGCTACGTTCGGATTTGTAATATATCCTGCCAACAGTTTACACAATGTTTCAGAATCTTGACGAATTCCTCCACAACCACCATCGTGTTTTAAGAATTTAATTCCATCCACATTAGGAAACAAACGGTTTTTAACCATTTCTTCTTTGGTTGTTATAATGGGTGTATTAAAAATTTCATCCGCGGAAGCCCCTTCTTTATACTTAGCGATTAAAGCATCGGTGTCTACTGCAAAATCTTTTTTGGTTTGGTATCCTAGCTTTTCAGCCAAAGCACCTTCTAACACATCTACATTTCTATTTTCACAAAAAGTTAACGGAATCACCAACCAATAATTAGCAGTACCTACTTTTCCGTCTTTTCTATGAAATCCGTTAAAGGTTCTTCCTTCAAAATTAGAAATATCTGGTGCAGTCCAGGTAAATTTTTCTTTACTCTCCTTGTATTCTGCCGATGCGTGTTTTACGTTATCTATGGTAATAGCACATCCTTGGGCAATGGGCAAAACAGCTTTTCCAATTAACACCCCATACATAAAGATTTCATCACCTATTGCAAAGTCATACAAAGCAAACTTATGTTTTTGTTTGATGTCTTCTTTCAAAGTCAATTGCTCTCCAGCTACTGACACTTCCATTCCTTCTTTCAATCCCTGAATTGCAACAATAATGTTGTCTTTAGGATCTATTTGTGCATACTGATTTGACATATTTTTATCCTCTAATTTTCTTAATAGTTGCAATTGCTTCAGCTACTTTTTCTTCTAGTCCTGTAAAATCTTGATCGGCTAAAATTTGTTTGCTGATCAATTGAGATCCCATTCCAACACAAACTACACCTGCATCAAACCAACCTCTCAAATTATCTTCTTCTGTAGTTACTCCTCCGGTAGGCATAATGGATGTCCAAGGCTGAGGACCTACAATTCCTTTTACAAACTTAGGTCCGTATAAGTTTCCTGGGAATAATTTCACGATTTCGCACCCTAACTCTTCTGCTCTTGCAATTTCTGTTAAGGTTCCACATCCTGGGTTCCAGGCTACTTTACGACGGTTACACGCAATGGCAATGTCTTCTCTAAACACTGGAGTTACAATAAAATTTGCCCCTAAAGACATATACAAAGAAGCTGCTGCTGCATCGGTTACCGATCCTACTCCCATAATCATTCCTGGCAGTTCTTTTACAGCGTACTTGGTTAGTTCGGCAAAAACTTCGTGAGCAAAGTCTCCACGAGCAGTAAACTCTAACAAACGAGCTCCTCCATCGTAGCAAGCCTTTAATACTTTTTTTCCTAGTTCTATATCTGGGTGATAAAATAAAGGAACCATTCCGGTTTCTTTCATCACTTGAGCCACTTCAATTCTTGAATATTGTGCCATTTTTTTGTTCTTTTGATTGTGTTGTTATTTGTTTGTTTTTTTTGGAGTTGAATGAAGGTTTATCTATCTACTAAAGCAGATCCGTCACTTTCCATAAAATCGATAACCTCTTGTTTAGAAGCTCTGTTCACATCACCAAAAATAGTGTGTTTGATAACACAAGCTGCGGTAGCGAAAGACACCGCTTTTTGTAAATCGTCTTTGTATTCAATCAACCCGTAAAGCAATCCTCCCATAAAGGCATCTCCGGTTCCTACGCGATCTACCACAGGTGTAATTTCTTTGATGCGTTCACGATATAATTGCCCATCCTTGTACAACAATCCTCCTATCTTTTGATGAGATGCGTTTACAGAGTTTCTAAAGGTCATACCTATAGTATGTACGTTTGGTAATAATTTTATGATGTTGTCAAAGTGTGCTTTTACCTCATCCTCTTTGCTATAATCAGGATTGATTTTAGCTTTTCCTAACATAAACATCGCTGTATCTACATCGGCTAAAATAATGTTGCTGTACTTTAACAATGCAGGCATTACCTCTTTTGGTTGTTTTCCGTACTTCCACAATTTGCTTCTGTAGTTTAAATCTGTAGAAATGGTAATACCTCTTTTAGCAGCTTCTTGTACTGCTTCTAAACAAGTATCTGCAGCTGATTGAGAAAGTGCAGGTGTAATTCCACTCCAATGGAAAACTGTTGCTCCTTTAAAAATAGCCTCCCAATCAAATTGTCCTGGTTGTACTTCGGACATAGCAGAGTGTGCTCTATCGTATACTACTGCACTATTTCTACCCGAAGCTCCGTGTTCTAAAAAGTACAATCCTAAACGATTCCCTTGCCTTAGAATGTGCTTTGCACCTACATTTCTAGAACGTACGGTTTGCAACACACAGTCTCCGATAGCATTGTTGGGTACTGCAGATATAAATTGAGCTCTAACTCCATAATTAGCCAATGAAGCGGCTACGTTAAACTCTCCACCTCCGTAGATTACTTCTAAATTAGCTGCTTGACTAAAACGTAAATTGTTAGGAGGAGATAACCGTCCTAAAATCTCACCAAAAGTTACAACCTTATGATCTTTTGAAAACATTGATTAAATAAATTAAGTTAATATGATTTTGGTTTGGTTTTTAGTTTTTTATGGTTTAGATAAAATCTACAGTTGCTTTAATTACTCCTGTTGCTGGTTTTGTCCAACTATCAAAGTGCTCTATCATTTCTGTAAAAGGTACGTTGTGTGTAATAAAAGAATCCGTCGGAAACTGGTCTAACACACTAATTACATGTTCAAAGTCTTCTGTAGTAGCATTTCTACTACACATAACAGTGGTTTCTTTAGCGTGGATTTTTGGGTGATTAAATGTTAAATCTCCTTTAGACAAACCTACCAAAACATATCGCCCTCCATGAGCCATATAGTCAGGACCAATTTCTAAAGCACCTTTAAACCCGGTTGCATCAAAAACTGCTGTAGCCATATCTCCGTTGGTAATTTCAGCAATTTTTTCTACCGGATTGTTATTTACGTTAATTACATAATCTGCTCCTATTTCTTCTTTTGTGTATTTTAAACGTTCATCGTTTACATCTAGCACTATTACAGTAGCTCCTGCAATTTGTGCCAACTTTACCATTCCAATACCAATTGGTCCACAACCTACCACAACTACAGTTTCTCCTGGTTTTACATCAGCTCTACGGATGGCATGAGCTCCAATTGCTAAAGGCTCTACAATAGCCATTTGATCGTCAGAAAGATGATTTGCTGGCAATAATAAATCTTGACGAACGGTAATATACTCTTGCATTCCTCCATCAGAATGCACTCCCAACACACTAATATTAGTACAACAGTTGGTTTTTCCATTGCGACAAGCAATACACTTACCACAACTTACATAAGGCATAATTACTACATTGTCTCCTGCTTTTAAACCTCTTTCATTTTCTCCTATTTCCACAATTTCTGAAGCTAATTCGTGTCCTAAAATTCTTGGATACGTAAAAAACGCTTGGTTTCCTGAATAAGCATGCAAATCTGTACCACAGATTCCTACTTTTTTTACTCTTAGCAAAGCTTCATTTTCTTTACGTACCGGAGCTTCTTTTTCCTTTAATAAGAACTTACCTGGTTCTTCGCAAACAATGTATTTCATTTTATAACTTTTATTTAATTATCTTTGTTCAAACGTTTGAACACTGGTATAAAAAAAACAATAATCAAAAAACACCGATTATCATTCTTACAAAATTAAACCTTAAAACATTCACATTTCTAAATAAACTAAAGAATATTTTTAGAATTGGTAAAGTTCAAACGTTTGAGCAAATATAGTAATATTTTAAAATATGAAAAGAAAAACCACTATAAAAGATATTGCTAATGCACTGCAAATTACACCTTCAGCAGTTTCTAGAGCATTACACAATCATCCTAGAATAAGCGATAAAACAAAAAAAGCTGTAAAGTTAAAAGCAAAAGAATTAGGATACCAACCCAATCATCTTGCCTCTGCATTGCGTAGTGGAAAAAGCAATTTAGTCGGAATTATTGTTCCCAGAACCAATAGTTACTTTTTTTCTTCAGTAGTAGAAAATATCGAAGAAGAACTAAACAAAGAGGGATACAACGTAATTATAACTCAGTCTAATGAATCCTATCAAAAAGAATGTAGAAATATTGAGGCTTTATTACAGACTCAAGTTGATGGAATTATTGCATCGCTAGCAAATGAAACAGTCGATTTTGAACATTATGAACGCATTAAACAAAAAGGAATCCCTCTTATTTTGTACGATCGTGGAGAAAATGATATTGGTGTAGATTATGTTGGTATTGACGACTACCAAAGTAGTCACATAGTAGTAGACCATTTAATAGAACAGGGTTGTGAACGCATTGCGCATATTGCTGGTTTTAGCCATACCAGAATTTATAAAAATAGAATTCGTGGTTATATTGATGCCTTATTAAAACACAACATCCCTATTGTAGAGAGCTTAATTTTAGAAAGCAACCTAACCCTTGAAGAAGGTAGAAAAAAGACCGAAGAATTATTAAAACTTCCTAAGTGGCCAGATGCTATTTTTGCTTCTGGTGATTATGCTGCCTTAGGTGCTTTACAGGTTTTACAAGAACATGGAATTAAAGTACCTGATGAAATTGCCTTGGTTGGTTTTAGCAACGAACCCTTTACCAAACTAATCTCTCCTACTATTTCTACTGTTCATCAACACAACCATAAAATAGGGAAATTGGTTGCTCAACAATTTTTAAAACGTGTAAACGACCCCAACTGGAAACCAGTATTGCATAAAATTATTCTAGATGCAGAGTTAATTGTTAGAGAGTCTTCTCTTAGAAAAAAATAAAAAAGGTTTTGCCCTAAAGCAAAACCTTTTAACAAAACCAAAAATTAACTTAACTACAGTGAAATCTCCAAAGTGTAAGCAAAGTCACCAGGCTTTTCTTTAGGCAAGGTTACTTTTAAACCGTTAGCGTTTTGCTCCCATTCCAAAGATTCTTTGGAGCTTAACATCTTTATTGATTGAACTGTAATATCTTTTGAATACTCGCTATTCTTTCCTAACGAATGGATATCCACACTTCCTACAGTTGGCCACTCCATTAAAATAGCATATAATTTTGTTCCATCCTCGCTTTGAGTAAAACGAATATCTTGTCCTGTAAAATCTTTATTTTTACCTTCAGAGTGATGCCCTTTTTTTACTTCTGTTGGCCCTTCTCCAAATGTTTTCCAGTATTTAGTATTGTAAATTGCATCACCATTAGCAGCCAACCAATCTCCCATTTGCAATAAAATTTTTGCTTGATCATCAGGAATAGTTCCGTCTGCCTTAGGTCCAACGTTTAACAACAAATTTCCATTTTTTGACACAATATCAATTAAGTCATCTATCAACTGATTTGCTGTTTTCGATTTCCAGTTGCTTACGTGACTCCATGAGTTTTTACCAATAGAAGTGTCTGTTTGCCAAGGCAACTTACGAATATTTGGCAATTTACCACGTTCTAAATCATAAACCACTGTCCCTTTAGGAAAGGCCTCTTCGTAAAAGTTTTTATCTTGTAGCACTACTTCTTTTCCCCACTCAATTCCTTTATTGTAGTAATATGCAGCCAACTTAGGACGGTATTCTCTAAAATCAGGAGTATCTAACATAAAGTCGAACCACAAAATATCTGGCTGATAGTTATCAATCAAATCTTTTGTTCTTAACCACCATCTTTCTTTAAAAGCTTCAGAGACAGGCTCTTTTAAATCTTTTCCTTTAGATGAATACAAATCTGCATATTCAGGATCAGTAGTATCAAAATGATCTTTTTTATTGTAAAAAGACCAGTTAAAAGCAAAATGAGAAGATGCTCCCATAATCAATCCTTGTGCTCTACCCTCTTTCATCAACTCACCCAATACATCTCTCTTTGGTCCCATATCTACTGAGTTCCATCTTGTTGTGTTTGATTTGTACATAGCAAAACCATCATGATGATCTGCCACAGGTACTACATACTTAGCTCCTGCTTGTTTGAACAAAGAAATCCATTCTTTTGGATCGAATTTTTCTGCTTTAAACATCGGAATGAAATCTTTGTACCCAAACTCTTTAGGATTTCCATACGTTTTTACGTGATGCGTATGAACAGAGTGAGGTCCGTCTTTTTGATGTTTTAATTGTGCAGTAAAAACAGCCGTGTCCATATACATGTTACGTGGATACCATTCAGATCCGTAGGCAGGCACAGAATATGCTCCCCAGTGGATAAAGATTCCAAATTTTTGTTTGTTAAACCACTCTGGATCTTTATAATTCTTTTTAATAGATTCCCAATTGGGTTCAAATACTTTTTTTGCAGAAGCTGTTTCATCACTTCCTTTTTTTTCTACAGAACCTTTACAGGCCACCATTAAAAACGCTCCCACAGAAAGAGCCAACACGATTTTTTTCAACATTTTTCTAAAAAATTAATTGTCACAGAAAATTCTTATTTGTCCATTTTTCAACTGTAGCAAATATCCTTTTTTAGTAGAATTCTTACTACCACAAAAGGTTCTGACTACAAAACAAATGATTAAATTTGAAGCCATGACATCTAATTCAGTAACACATCTTTTTCTAAACTCTGCATCTATCAACCACTTAGCCATACATGATAGCTACAGTATCACTTTATTTATACTTTACAGCAACTCTGTAAAATTTTCTATTTATTACGTGATATCAATGTTATATTAGAGGGAGATATTCCTTCAGCTGATGCAGTAAATTGAATTGTTCCTTCTTTTTCGGTTGTTCTAACAATAGCCAAACACTTTCCGTTAAACGCTTTTCGCTCTTTTGCCTGAAAAGAAGCATGACTCATATTGTCTCCATTCCCTACACCAATCAATTCACCAGCACCTTGTACGTCAAACTGGATTAGTGAATCGGCCTTGGGCACTACATTTCCATCTTTGTCCAACACAGTACATTCCACATACACTACGTCTTCACCATTTGCATTCAGATGCGTTCTTCTTGCAAACAGCTCTATTTTAGCCGCTTTACCTGCTGTATGTACAACCTTTGTGGCTATTTGCTTTCCATTTTTATACGATACTGCTTTCAGCGTTCCAGGCTGATACACCACCTCCCATTGTTGGTATTCCACATCGCTTAGATTGTTCTTTTGTTTCCCCAACGATTTTCCATCTTGAAACAATTCTACCTCATCACCATTGGTATATGCATAGACCGTCACTTTTTTACCTTCCATACCCTCTAAATTCCAATGCGGAAAAATATGCACCATAGGCTTATCTGACCACTGAGATTGATAAAAGTAGTAGCCATCTTTAGGGAAACCACATAAATCAATCGGTGCAAAAGATGATGAACGCGCTGGCCAACCATAAGGAATCACCTCTCCTAAATAATCCCAACCCGTCCATATAAACTGTCCCATAATATTAGGTCGGTTCTTTATATCTTTCCATGCCTGAACACCTCTGTACCCAATTAATTCTCTTTGTTCTACCCACTCATATGAATCATTGTATTGGTAACCTAATTTGTCCCACCAAGCTTTTTTCTCATCACCATACAAATATGTACTACGAGGATAATAAGATTGTGCAGAGGCACATTCGGTAACAATTGCCATCGCATTAGGAGCAATTTTATCCTCTCGGTCCAATCCATTTTCTTTGATATAATTGTATCCACGAATATCACTTGTTGAAGCAGCAGCCTCGCTTGGCCAAGCATCCCAGCCGTATCCGATTAATCCATTGGTAACAGGTCTATAATCCAATTTATGAACAATGTCAATCAATCTATTGGCAATAGGTACCCCCTCATCTGTTTTCATCTGATCGATTTCATTTCCTATGCTCCACATCACTACCGATGGGTGGTTACGATCTCTCAGCACAAAATCAGTTAAATCTTTATCTGCCCATTCTTTAAAAATTTCTGCATAGTATTTTACAGGAATTCTAACTTTTTTCCCATTTTGAATGGTTGCTGGTTCTTTGACTACTTCCCATTCGTCAAACATTTCATTCATCACTAAAAACCCCATTTCATCACATACGTCTAAAAATTCGGTAGAAAAAGGATTGTGAGAAGTTCTTACAGCATTACAGCCCATTTCTCTTAATATCTCCAATTGGCGTTCTATGGTTCTTTTATAAACTGCAGATCCTAAGGGTCCCCCTGCATGATGTAGGCAAACTCCTTTTAGTTTGGTTTGTACTCCGTTAATTGAAAACCCTTTCTCTTTATCATATCCTAAAGTCCTAATTCCTGTGCGCGTAGATTCCTCACCTATCTTGGTCTCACCATCAAACAACTGCACAGTTACGGTGTACAATTCTGGTGTAGATGGACTCCACAATTTAGGATTGTTTATAGGCAACTCTACTGCCACTCCAGAAGTTGCTTTAGGGCTAATTTCTTTGTCCACTGTTAACTCTGCAACCACACTCCCTTGATGAGATACCAGAATTTTGGCTGTAATTTTCTGCAATTCGGGACGTTCTGTCTGAATATCAAACTCCGTCTTGATAACTGCCTTCTTTTGGGTAATCTCAGGAGTAGTTACATACAAACTCCAATTAGGCACATACGTTTTATTTCTAATTTTTAGCGTTACATCTCTATATATTCCAGTTCCCGAATACCAACGATGTCCTGGTTGTTCGGAATTATCTAAGGTTACCGTTAATACATTCTCCTTATCAAAATTAATATACTCTGTTAAGTCATACTGAAAACCAATATAACCCAAAGGTCTAAACCCTACTTTGTGACCATTGATGTATACTGTAGAATTTCTATAGGCTCCATCAAAATATACAAATATCTTGTTTTCTTCTTTAGATGCATCTACCTGAAAAGTTTTGCGGTAAGTGCACTTGCCCGTAGGCAACCATCCACCTCTAGAAAACGAAGGGTTCTCTTTAGAAAAAGGTCCTTTAATACTCCAGTCATGAGGAACATTTACTGTTTCCCAGTCTGAATCTTGATAATTGGGATCAATTGCTTCTGTAACCGCTCCCTTGCTAAATTTCCAGTCTTTGTTAAAATTAATATCTTGGCTATGATTGCTTTTTTTTACAGTACATGCTGTGGTAAAACATAACAATACTAAACAGTATAAAAACACATTAAATATTGGAGTTGTTTTTTTCATTTATTTGGTTTCTTTAAGTCCCATCAAAATAAAAGCTATAACAAACAAGCTAAGGATAGATATGATTAAATAAAAAACAGATATGATTCTTTTTAAGAAAAGTAAACGCTGTATATCACTATCCACCAATAGCAGTCATACTACGGTTTTGATTACGCAATTCATCAGAAGTAAACTGCTGTTGCGTATCCATTCCCCCTCGCATTTTTCGTTTAGAGTTTATAGCCACTCTAATTGCTGTTTCTATAGATTCTCCATTGCGTAAAGCTGTTAGCAAATCGGTTTCTCCGTTAGAAAATAAGCAGTTTTTTAATTTCCCGTTAGCAGTCAATCGAATTCGATTACAGCTGTCACAAAAAGGATTGGTTACAGTGCTGATAATAGCAAAGCTTCCTTGATAATTGTTTATTCGGTAATTTTTAGAAGTATCGTTAGGAGCATCCTCTATTTTACCTACCAAGCTATTTCCAAAAAATTGAGTAGCCTTATCTAATACTTGTTGATGTGATACTAGTTGATCTAAATTCCATTTATTGCCATCAAAAGGCATGAACTCTATAAAACGAACATTGATATTTAAGTCTTTTGTTAGCTGAATAAAAGCAGGAATTTCATCCTCGTTAAACCCTTTCATCAACACACAATTTAATTTTATTTTAAAAAAATCATCCTTTACAAAAAGACGGATATTTTCCATTACTTTCTTAAAATCATTACGGCGAGTGATGGTATTGAATTTTTGTTCATCCAAAGAATCAATACTCACATTAATTTTTTGAATACCGCAAGCCTTAAACGTTTCTATATATTTATCTATCAATACACCATTGGTTGTAATAGAAAGCTCTACAGGTAACGTTGCTAATTTTTCTAAAATAAGTGCCACGTCTTTCCTTACCAAAGGTTCCCCTCCAGTAATTCTAATTTTTGTAACCCCCAATGCTACAAACTTTTGTGCAACCAAAAACACCTCCTCATACGTCATGATATGATTTTTAGGAGATAATGGAATTCCAGCAGCAGGCATGCAGTACGTACATCTAAAATTACAACGCTCTGTAATAGAGATACGCAAATAGCTATGTGAACGCTGAAAACGATCGGTTAATATGGATGGGCTCTGTGACAAAAAATGCTTTTTATATAGTACTTAAAATTGGTAGCCTCAAAGATAGGGAGGAAAATTAGGAATGCCTACCTTCTATTTACCAAAATTTGAACTGAATTAACCCACGAGCATTATTAAAACTAAATTCTTAACTATTCACACAAATCACTACACTATTCATAAAAACTTGTGTATTTTTTATGAATGATAAATAAAAATAACTATTATTGTGTTCGCACACGAAAATGATATTCACACCAAAAACTAGTATTTTTAAAAGAATCTAAAAATTATCTAAAATGAATCGATTACTAATTGCAATTGCGACATTTTGTTCGCTTAGTTTTACTTCTTGCAAAGAAACTTCCAAAGATCCTTGGACAAATTTAATCAAAGATAACAGTCTTAAAGGATGGACCGTAAAAGGCGGAAACTCTACTTACGAACTAAAAGATGGAGTTATTACAGGAACCACCGTAAAAGGAGAAGCCAATACGTTTTTAACCACCGATAAACATTATGGTGATTTTATTTTAGAGATTGAATATTTGGTAGACGAAAACACCAATTCCGGAATTCAGATTAGAAGCAATAGTTTTCCAGAATACAAAGAAGGACGAGTGCACGGATATCAGGTAGAAATTGATCCTTCCGAAAGAGCTTGGAGTGGAGGAATTTTTGAAGAAGGGAAACGCGGATGGTTAAACGACTTGGAAGACAATGTACCAGCAAAAAAAGCGTTTAAGACTGGAGACTGGAACAAATACAGAGTAGAAGCTATTGGAGATACTATTAAAACTTGGGTAAACGGAGTACCTGCTGCACATTTGGTAGACAATGAAACAGCTAGCGGATTTATTGGCTTGCAAATTCACAGAGGACAAGCGGGAAGACAAATTCGTTGGAGAAACATTCGAATCATTGACGAAAATGTTAGAAAATACGCTACACCTACAACAGCACCTGTAGCTGTAAAAAGAAATCATTTAACCGCTAAAGAAAAAGCAGACGGTTGGAAACTGCTTTGGGATGGAAAAACCACTAAAGGATGGAAAGGTGCCAAGCTAGAGGAATTTCCTAAAAAAGGTTGGAAAATAAGAAATGGTATTTTAAGCGTATTGGCATCTGGCGGAGCAGAATCTGCTGCTGGAGGAGACATTGTTACCAAAGAATCTTTTAGTGATTTTGAATTGAAAGTAGATTTTAAATTAACTCCTGGAGCCAATAGTGGAATCAAATATTATGTTGATACAAAAATTAATAAAGGCCCTGGTTCTTCTATTGGTTTAGAGTACCAAATATTAGATGATGCATTGCATCCAGATGCTAAAAAAGGAAATCACGAAGGAAGCAGAACCGTTGCCTCTTTATACGATTTGATTCAGGCAGATACCAACAAACCCATCAAACCCATTGGAGAATGGAATACAGCTTATATAAAATCGGTAAACAACCATGTAGAACATTGGCTTAATGGTGTAAAAGTATTGGAGTACGAAAGAAAAAGTGCACACTTTAAAAAATTAGTAGCAGAAAGCAAGTATAAGAAATGGAAAGGTTTTGGCTTGTTAGAAGAAGGAAGAATTTTATTACAAGATCATGGAGACTTGGTTTCGTTTAGAAATGTAAAAATTAAAAAATACTAAAAAACACATCACTATGGATACAAGAAGAGAATTCATAAAAAAAACTGCTGCAGGTTCTGCAGGAATCGCTTTAGGAAGTATGTTGATTCCTAACTTTAGTTACGCTGCTAACGGACAAAGCATTTTGGGTGCCAACGAAAGACTAAATGTAGCTGTAATTGGAGTAAGAAGTAGAGCAAAATCATTGACCAAAGCCATTGGAAAGTACAAAGAAGCCAAAGTCGCTATTACTTGTGATGTTGATGACAAAATCATTGAAAAAAACAATGTGTATTGTCAAGAAACATTAGGATATATTCCTGCTGTTGAAAAAGATTTTAGAAAAGTATTAGAAAACAAAGATATTGATGCCGTATTTATTGCTACTCCAGAACATTGGCACGCTCCTATGGCTATTGCAGCCCTTCAGGCAGGGAAGCATGTTTATGTAGAAAAGCCATGTAGCCATAACCTTTTTGAGAACGAACTATTGGTTGAAGCTCAGAAAAAATATGGAAAAGTAGTACAAATGGGAAACCAGCAACGTTCTGCTATTACCAGCCAACAAGGGGTTCAAGAAATAAGAGAAGGAATTATTGGTGATGTGTTTAAAGGAGAAGCTTATTACAACAATAATAGAGGAAGCATCGGTATAGGTAAAAAAATTGCCGTTCCAAGCACTTTAGACTGGGATTTATGGCAAGGACCCGCACCAAGAGAGGATTTTAGAGACAATGTTCATCCATACAACTGGCACTGGTTTAAAACTTGGGGAACTGGAGAAATTCATAACAACGGTACACACGAAATTGATATTTGTCGTTGGGCTTTGGGAGTAGATATTCCGAAAACAGTAAGCTCTTTTGGAGGGAAGTACACTTATAAAGACGACTGGGAATTTGCTGACAATCAACAAGCAACTTTTACTTATGATGACGGAAAGTTTATTACTTGGACAGGTCATAGCCGAGGAAAAATGCAACCGAACCAACCTGGTCGAGGAGCTACTATTTACGGAAGCAAAGGTGCTATTACCTTAACTCGTGGTGGTTATTCTTTATTCGATCTAAAAGGAAACCTTATCAAAAACGAAAAAGAAGCTGGTAAAAATGTAACCCTAGGTACAGCAGGGGGTGGTAGCTTAGATGTAAAACACATTGCCAACTTTTTTAATGCTATTAGAGTAGGAGAAAAACAAAACTCTCCTATTGCCGATGCCAGCATTACAACGATGACTTGTCACCTTGGAAATATAGCACAAGAAGTGGGACGTACACTACATATTGATACAGAAACAGGTAAAATTAAAAAAGATAGAGAAGCCCGAAAGCTTATCAAAAGATCTTATGAAAAAGGATGGGAACCTAAATTGTAAACATCAATAAACAACACAACTCATAAAAAAAGCTCTTCTTTAA
>NZ_AFPK01000010.1 GCF_000220525.1 Ochrovirga pacifica
TGGCTAGGCTTTGTGCGGGATTGAAAATCGACAAGATTTTCGAACACGGACTAAGCCGAAGCTTTTTGTTTGGATTTGTTTCTTTGGTTATCACAAAGCCAAATCAACAAGATTTGGCGACCTAGTAAATATACACAAAACTTTGAAGCAAGCACAAAACCCGCATGAAGTTTAGCCGGTGTTGGCAAATCGTAATTTTAATCTTTCTTTTTCGGTGGTGGAGGTGGTGGTGCCTGATAGCGAGGCATACTATTATTACTTTTCGGTTTAGGAGCATTATTCGGATTATTCGTAGGTCTTCCTTGTGGTCTGTTATTTGTTTGTTTTGCCATAATATATTTATATGTTAAATACTTGATTAAAATATTCGTCTGAATTTTTCTTGCATTTTTTCACAAGTCTTTTTGGTTTACTTCTAATTGTCTCTGCTATTAAAGGATTAATATTAGTTTCTAAATCTTTAAGCTTAAAAAACGCTTTTGTGGCTTGTCCTTCATCTATTCGGTTAGAATCAAATTCATACCATAATTTTTCAATCCTATTATAATAGTCTGCATAAAACCGATGAATATCATCAAGGTTTTTTAATTGTTTTTCATTCATTATTAAATGAGGTTGTAATAATCTCATTAATGAAATTGCAGCAATTATTACACAGGAAATTAGTGGTAAATTTCCCCAAATTTTCCACCCCATAACTCCAGCTGAAGAAAATGTAAGAACTCCAATATTAAAAATTCTCAAAATAAATCTTTGTCGGTCAGAATACATTGAAGTAAATTCAATGTTATGTTTTGATTGAGTTAGTTCTGCCCAAATTCTATTTCTCATAATTTTCTATTAGTCTCCTTTTTTATGTTTGTGAGGTTTCAATGATGGAGTATTTCCAGGTGTACTTTTATTATCTCTTTGACGTCTGTCTGGTTTTCCAGTAGATTTTGCAGTTCTTTTAGGTCCTGGTTTAATTCCCATAGTTTTTCTTTTTTTGGTATTAAATTTATAAACTACAAGTTCGCAATTTTATATGATATTTAAATTTAAACTTTTTAACACATTTATTGATAAGTGTTAATAAGTTTAGTGTTTAATTTTATATTGGAAATCTTCTTTATGTTTGCCAACGGGTTTTATAAGCTAAGTTTTGGGTTGATAGGGTAGAGGTCTATCAGACAAAACAAAGCTTGTTTAAAAGTAGTGAACTTTAAGTTTAGAACAAAGCCCAAAATTTAGCTTATTTATTGTTGGCTTATGGCGATTCAATCCTACTGTAAACGTTTTGTTCGTAAGTTTTCCGATTTCAAAATCACGTAGCTACTTTCAGGTCAGCGTTGTTACTGATTCAATTCACGCAGTTACGATTTCCTTTCAGCGGTGCTACGAATATTTCAAGCAGAACTACTTTCAATTCAGAAGAGCTACTGTTTCAAACTTTTCAAATTTTAGATAATTTTTCAACGAAACTACTTTCTTAAAATTCTTTCAGAGATTAAATTTTTCAAGCTGAGACAAACTTTCAATTAATGACTTTTTAGCGTTGCTACGATTTCAATTCGCGTAATTACGTTTTCATTTCAACGTTACTACTGAAAATCATTCACGCAGCTACTTTTCATTCAAGATTACTTTAAAGATTTTTGAATTATGTTTCAGAGAAATGTATCGGCAGGATTAGAATCGCGCTTGAAGCCAACGGTCTCGGCTATGAGTAGTTGCGTGGGTTAGCACTTAACTTAGCAAGTACACACCAAGTTGGAAATTCCGCAGGATTTTCAGAAGTAGGCGAGAACAAGCAATTACTTATAGCCATTGTTGTAAACAGTTATATCTTATATTCTAATCCCAAATTAAAAACGGACGATTTAATAGTATTATTTCGTTCAATTAATCCAAAAAAGTATCTTGTATTTAGACTAATTTTCTCTGAAAAATTATAACCAACTCCAAACGTTAGTCCGAAGTCAAATTTGTCATAATCAAAATCCATTGGTTCAGTCGGTGTGCCTGAAATGTCCTCAAATGGGTCTTTAGTAATGTTTTCTTTGCGATTTATTATGTACCCAAATTGTGGACCACCTTCAAGATAAAAACTTTCACTAACAAAATATTTTGCAACTATAGGGATTATAATTGTAGATTCATTAATATTTGATTCAAAGTCAACTCTTGAGCTGAAGCCATTAGTATCAATCAATTCAATATTTTCATTTACAAATTTTGCACCTTGCACCGCAAAAATTAGTTCAGGTTGAATTTTAAAGTCATCTGATATTTCAAAATTCACGAAGCCACCGAGATAGAAACCAAATTTTCTGTCATAGCGTACACCTTCAATTCCAGAAATTATATATTTCGGTGTATAAGATGAGTAGTTAGTACCAGCTTTAAATCCGATTGTCATATCAGTATTTTGAGCTTTTACTTTGTTATTAAAGATTAAAAAAACAAATACTAATAAGAAAAGATGTTTATTCATAATTTTGGGTTTTAATTGTTTACAACGGGTTTAATAAGTTGGATTTTTGGTTAGATAGCAGCGAAACTATCGGCCGTGACCAACTTTGTTTAAAAGTAGTGAACTGAATGTTAGAAACAAAGCCAAAAATCGAACTTATTTGTTGTTAGCTTTAGGCTATTTAATTCTGAATAAAAAAATATTTTTCAATCTTACAGTAATGATTATTTCACGTTGTTATAATTGAATTTCTATTTCTCGAATATTTTACTCATTTCATAATTGATTCAAGTACAGTATTCAGTAAAATAGTTAATGCTTTAGAATTTAGAAAAACATGTTATTTTTATGTAAAGTATTCGATGTAAATTTCTTCTAGTTTCTTAGAACTTTCAACTTCTTCGCTTTGTTCTATTTCCTTAGCAATATTTGACCTTTTTTTAGGCCATATATGAAAACCTCCTTTAATTTCATTTTGGAATGAGTTTAATACAATCTCTACTAATTCAGGGTCTAAATTAGAGAGGTCTTTAACATTTTTCCAAATTCCCCATATTCCATTTTCGTCAATATCACCATAATATTCAATTTGATGAGTAGAATAAAGTTTTGTTTTGTTAATCTTAAAATTGTTCAAGTCATATTTACCGCTCCATGTAAAAGGAGCTACATCATCAACACCATTTCCCGATACTTTGTTTTCAATAAATTTTAATCTAATGCTCATTTTATGTTGTACGGGAGAATTGTTATAACAATAAAAACCTTCCCAAATACCACTAGGTAAAAATTCATGAGTTTCTATATTTTCTTCTTTCATATTTTTTGTTTTTGCTTAAAGCTAACGGGTTTAATAAGTTGGATTTTTGGTTGATTAGCAGCGAAACTATCGGCCGTGACCAACTTAGTTTAAAATTAGTGAACTGGATGTTAGAAACAAAGCCAAAAATCGAACTTATTGATTGTTGGCTAAAGTTTATTGGACATTATATTTTGTTAAATAAGTCATTAATTTTCCATTTCCCTTAGCAGCGATTTTTCCTACACCTCTCTTGAAAAACAATTGATATTTACTTCGTTTATACTTATCTCTATTAGTCAGTTGGGATGCTTCAATTAATAATAGGTTTTCATATTTTCCTATAGGAGTCTCTATTTTCGCATTAGTGCTGATTATCTCATATTTCCAACTCTTGTCAAATTGTAACCATGTAAAACCAACTTCTAAATTATTCGGAATATTTATTGATTCTCCTTTTGTCTTGTCATCGTAAGAATAATTCGTTCCTTTTTCATTTCTAGAGTAGTCAACACTTTTTTTATTCCAAGAATATTTTCTTTCAATTTTAAAATAATGTTTACCATTTATTTCAATATTCTTGTCAACTACTTTAATTGTTTGCGTATTGTTAGAATCAAAGTATTTATGGATCCAATAATTCCCCGTTTTTAGCGGGTAGTATCCTAATTCTTCATTGATGATGTTATTCGTTGTTGTTTTGACTGTTTTACATCCTGAAAAAATTCCAGCGATAATTCCAATCAATAATATCTTTTTCATTTTTATAATTTTAGCCAACGGGTTTACATAAGAATCAGTTTGGGAGAAAAGGGCAGAGCCTTTTCGAGCGTGCTGATTCGACTTAGTTAAAAGTACAGAACATTGGATTAGAAACCAAGCCCCAAATTGTTTTTATGCGTTGTTGCCCACAGTTTTTATAGGTCATTCATTCCAAGTAAGCTAATTCTATCTTCATCGGAATTAAACTCAAACATTTTCATATGCTTAACTTTTTTTTCTGAACTCTTAGTGTAAATTTTCCTTTTCATTTCATCTGTATTTATTTCAATTGTAATTGCTCTAACATTTAGTTTATAGCATTCAGAATATGACTTGTGTTTAGGATTAGGAAAACTATCTTTAAATTCAATATTATATTTAGGTTTAAAGTATTTTATTAAAGCAGCCTCTGTAAAATTTATTTTTTGTTTCTCTGAAAAATAGAGACCATTATTTTTGAAAAAATGACTTACTTTTTGATACTCATCTAATTCGTTTTCTTGATTAGGTTTAAGGAAATCTGCTCCTGTAGTCATTAACATACTTTTTTGTGAAAAATTAGTTAGCATAATCCAGATATCTGAATTAGGATGTTCACTGGAAGTATGGGTGTAAATTTTTTGTAATGTTTCGTGTGAGGATAACCTAGTTAATGCTGTACGTTTGCCATCTTTTCCATAAGATTGTCCGATATACATTATTTCATAATCTAAACTAGGAATGTCATATTCATTTTCTGCAATATCATAATCAATTAACGAACCTGGTCTAGCAACAAATAAAAAATCTTTTCCATCTGAAAAAGAAAATAGGTTATATGGGTATTGACTATTAAATACTAATGTGGATTTTGCTTCTGGGAATTTCAAGCCCATTAGTATAATCTCCTTTTGATCTTTATTATGAATAATAAGTTCGAAACTTACTTCTTGTCCTTTAATTACTACTGATTCAGGGTTGATGGTTACTTTAGGTCTTCTTAATATGAAATAGATATTGCAGGGGTTTTCTTTTTCATTAAACAAGTTGTCATTATTGATGTAATTTTCTAAATCAGAACCTAATATAAATTGGTATTGATTTAAAAACATAATTAAAAAACTTTCAGCACCAAACTTATAATCATCTCTTTCAAAAGGGTTTTTCATAATTGTGGGCAACGGTTTGGTATAAGAATCTGTTTGGGAGAAAAGGGCAGAGCCTTTTCGAGCGTGCTGATTCGATGTTTGTTTAAAAGTAAGGAAGAAAGGGGTAAGAACCAAGCCCCAAATTGTTTTTATGTGTTGTTGGCTAATGTTTTTTGTTTAGCTCTTTTATGCTAGGGATAAATTTCTCAAGATATTTAGGGAAATCATTTTTTAATATAAATTGTTCTTCTTCAATTGTAAACAAGTGACTAGGAGTGTCATTGTATTTACTTGTTTCAAAAAGAGTAACAGAGTCAAAAAACTTCCAATTTTCATTTAAGTGTTTATATCCAAGTCTGTACCTTTCTTTTACTTCATTATCAGGTACAAAATGGCCACCATTTTCAAATCTAATACGAACTCTTTCTTTTGCTTTTTCAATAGAATCTAAGCAAAAGAAAACTAATTCTATTCTATAATTTTCCGACTTAAAAATCTCAGGCCAATATATTGGAGTAGAGTTGAAGTTTGTTTCATAACAGAAATCAGTTCTGTTTTTAATAGAAGATTTTATGGTGTTTTCTAAATCTTTTCTAGCAAGATTATGAGCCATTCTATCTCTAAACTCAGTGTCTATTAGAGATTCATACTTTTCCTTATAAATTTTATCATAATCATAAGGCTTTGTTTTTCCTTCTGTGAAAGCTTTCGAGAAAGAAGATTTTCCAGAACCATTACAACCAGCAATTACTAATAATTTTGGTTTATCCATTAAATTGTGGTCCTGGTGTAGGGTTAGGATTTAATTTTCCTTCAGCAAGTTTTTCTTCATAGACACGAATCTCCTCTGAAATTCTAGGAAGTTCATTTTTTAATCTATTTTTAAGATTAGATAAATAACTTTGGATGTCTTCTTTTTTGCTCATACAGCAAATTTACAAAAAAAATATTTCAAAAAATCTCGCTCGAAAATATTTGCCAACGGGTTTAATAAGTTGGATTTTTGGTAGGATAGGAGTGAAACTATCAGCCGTGACCAACTTAGTTTAAAAGTAGTGAACTGAATGTTAGAAACAAAGCCAAAAATCGAACTTATTTGTTGTTACCTGCTGGCTTTTAATTTTTCTATTTCTAATTTCTGTTCCTTGGTAAGTTCAATATTGTACAGTGAAATTGACATATAGAAGTCAGTTGTTTTTTCAAGAGATATGTTCTTTATTTTTTCTTTCTTAAATAAATCAGCTACTTTTTGAGTGCAAAATCTAAACATATTAGAGTTACCGTTTTCATCGGGGTTACACATAAACAAGTCTGAACCATCCCAATAATTATCTTTAAAATAAAAACCTTTGGAATGAGGTTCCATTGTGATTCCGATTTTATTCATTACTATTGAGCTCTTCGAGTAGTCCCGATAACCACAACGTCCAGTTATAATCAACCCATAGTATTTTTGCTTAATAAACTCATTCTTTTTTGAGTATATTTCAACGTTATAAGTTTTCCAACCTGATATTCCGTTAGATTTGAATAATTCGATTGTTCTTTCACTTACAATAAGAGGGAAAGCATTAGTAGTCCAAATAATGTCATAAAGAGATTTTCCACCCATCGAGTGTTTGACAGGAATAACTTCAAGATTCTCTTTTTCTCCGCGAGAGATTTCAGGTTCAGCTAAGTCAGAATTCTCAATTTCTCCCCTAAATGGTCGATTGGAATGTGTTTCTCCAATCATGTATAATTTATCGTAATTTAGCATTTCCTTTAGCTTGCAGGTAACGGGTTTGTATAGCATTAGTTTGGGATTAAAAATATACAATTATCAAACTCAAAACAATTTTAATTAAAAAAAAGAAACTTCAATTTTAATAGAAGTTTCCCAAATTAACGCTATACGCTGTTACCTTTTCGTGATTTTCCACTAGATGCATTTTTCTGGAATTTAGACTTTCTTTAGTTTTATTCAAAACGCAGCTACAGCTTCAAAACGAGTTTCTTCTTCTTTTCACATAGCTACTATAAATTCAGCTACTTTACTGTTTCAAATATTTGAGTTCTTAGAATCTTTCAAGTAACTAGGGAATTTTATTTGAGAGATTTTTGACAAATTCAGCGTTGCTACTTTTTAGAAACTTTCCTCTATTTAAAGTTTTCAGAAGAAGAATAGACTTTCAAAATTACGCGGTTACGTTTTTCATTTTCAAGATATTTCTCAACAAGAAAATAACTAGATTTTGAGACAAAAAAACTTTCAAACTCTGCGTTGCTACTTTTTCAAAACGTACTTGAAATAGACTTAAAAAATACATTCAACCAGTTTGAAGTTTCGTTCTACGAGTTAATTTTCAAATCGATTGTTTGTATTATACTGAAATAGGTTGACTCTTTTTTGATAGCTATATTTTAATATTTAGATGTGAAA
>NZ_AFPK01000009.1 GCF_000220525.1 Ochrovirga pacifica
ACCGTTACCCAAAATAGTCTTGAAATTTCGGCTGGAAATTTCCACAGTAAACCAAATTGAACTATTCTTTAAAGAGTTTATGAATCGTGAATTTGAAAAACTCTACTCACTGAAAAAATTATTAACGCTGATAATTAACTAAATATTTTGCTTGTAAAATTGTCGTGTAGCTAAGACTGAAAGTTCCTCTTACATTTTCATAAACCTCTAAAGTTTGAAAATAAAAACTGCTTGCGGTTTGAAAAGACATAAACTGAAAATTAATCCGAAAACTAATTAAAAAACTTAAGTGCTTGAAAGTTTCAAAACAATAAGAACGCTGAAAATAACTCTTGCCGCTGAATTGAATCAGTAACTCCGTTTTTGAAATTATCGTAGCTAACCGAGTTGAAACTGAATGTTAAAAACGAAAAATTTGAAAGTTTTTTAATTTGAAAAATAAAAATAGCTGAAAAAATACTTTGGGTAACAATGCATAAAAACAATTTGGGGCTTGGTTTCTAACCCTTTCTTACGTACTTTTAACAATGTCGAATCAGCACGCTCGAAAAGGCTCTGCCCTTTTCTCCCAAACTGATTCTTATACCAAACCGTT
>NZ_AFPK01000008.1 GCF_000220525.1 Ochrovirga pacifica
CTCGTATAACCGTCAGTTACGGGATTAAAGTTAATAATTTTCGGTTAAGCACTGACGTTAGCAATTCCGAGTGGATTCGGACGTAGTCGAATCCGCCGTAATTGCGGTTATACATTGTTGCCAACAGTATTTTATTTTTTCCGATTATGAAATTCATTCAGGATTTTTTGCTTTTCCATTTTAGAGAGTCCAAAATCAATAATTAATTCAGGTCTAAAAGGTGGAATTCGGTCGTCAATCATTAAAACATTTTGAACTAAATATTCTCCAATTTCTAATTTATCTCCTAAACAACCAGATTGATAGTAAACAGAATAAACCGTGTCTTTAATCGCATTTGAAATCAGTTCAGTTTTGTTTTTGAAATTCTTTTTTCTTAATAATCCCTCGTAAGCAATTGCTTTTATATTTCCGTTTGGAAATTTCGTTAGTTTTAGAAGTTCAGATTCAGTTGCGTTTTGCATAATCCATTTTCGGCTTTCAATTTCTTCAGGCATTGCTCTTCCATTTCCACCAATTCCACTCGAAATAGATTGATATTTATAAACACTAATTGAATCTTGGATATTTTTTTCAATTCCGTTCCAATTAAACGTCCAGCTTTTTTCGTAACCAGAAGTTAACACAGCAATAATTCCAATTCCGAGTATTGTCAGGATTGGAAATAAAATCGAAAATCGACTTCTTTTGTTTTTATTTCTGTGTCTTCTCATATTGTTGGC
>NZ_AFPK01000007.1 GCF_000220525.1 Ochrovirga pacifica
GTTGTACGCAAGCCAAAACTCACTCGAAATTGACAAAAAAGATAATATTTGGAATTTTAGCATTTGTAATCGGAATTATCATAGCCTATTCTTCCGAATCTTTTTTTCGTGGAATAATTCAGGACATTTTTAAATGGTCAACTTCTGACAAAATTCAATTTGTTGGAAAAAACTTTTTTGTTTTCTCGAATAAACTTTATTTCCTGACGTTCGGAATTGGACTTCTAATTTTAACGCTTGACAATCTGAATCAAAAACTCGCTGATTATTTAAAAAACATAATAATTAGCCTTCTGATTTTCGGAATTTTAATACTCGGATTTTCCTCTTTAGATGCAAATCTAAAAGTTGTGGAATGTACTGCTTGTGACAATGGAATTAGAAAATTACACTGGAATGACATAAATTACGGACTGATTTTAGGTTTAAGTGCAATATTTGCAATTATTCCAAATCTGATTAGAATAATTAAACGGATAAAAAAGCCAGCGTACAACAATGTATAACCGCAATTACGGCGGATTCGACTACGTCCGAATCCACTCGGAATTGCTAACGCCAGTTCTTAACCGAAAATTATTAACTTTAATCCCGTAACTGACGGTTATACGAGACCGTT
>NZ_AFPK01000006.1 GCF_000220525.1 Ochrovirga pacifica
GGTCTCGGCTATGCGTAGTGCGGGATTTCAAGGCACTTTATTGTCCGCCAACCGAAAAGTTTGTTTAATGTAATTGCTTTCATATTAACACTTTAGCCTGCATTACGTATAGCCATTGTTGGCACACGTTTTTTTTATATTTCTGTTCTCAAGTTACAGTTACAACCCACATGAAAAGGTAGTTTTGGAGGTCGGTTTTTACTAAATTTTTTATCACATTCTTTTCTCGCTCGATGACATATGAAGTCAGGAACAAAATCTTCGTGTTTCTCAACTCTAAATTCTTTAATCCAAGATTTGTCGCCTTTTATATCTTCCGTACAGCGTTCTGAATCTCTGTAAGTATCTGTCAATAGTCTTATGTACTCTTCGACATATGACCATGAAGCAGAAAGGCTTTCTAAGTCAACATTCTTAAACTTCTCAGGTAAAGGTTTGATTTTAAACATTGAACGTGTCGAAACGTGTTTGCCGATATTGTCCAATAGTTTTGGGTTTTCTTTCAAATAGTCAACAGCTTTTTGCTTTCTCTTAAAATGTCCTTCTTCTTTTTCAGCAATCTTATTTAGCGTTTTTAAAGTTTGAGAAAACAATACTTCTTCATTTGGGAGGTCGCTGCCCGAAATGGCTAAATCTGCTTTGAGTAAATCTTCAAATTCTTTTCTTTCCCAATTGCTTATAATCTTGTCTTTACGATAACTAAAGCCGATATATTTGGAAATGGTCTCGAAACCATATTCTTTAATTAGTTCATCGTCAATAGTTTCAGGTATTTCACTTCCTTCAAAAAGTATATCAAGTTCGCAAGCTGCTCTTTCGTAAAGATTATTGATTGCTTCTTCTTTAAATTCATTTTCAATATCCAACCTGTCCATTTCGGAAGCTGATTTGTATTCGTCCGATTTTGCCTTTGCCTGTTCAATGAATTTGTGATACTGTGGCTTATACTCTGAAATGTAATCTTCAATCTCTTTGCACTTTATATTGTGAGCAGTAAATAAAGGGAGTAATTCCTTTTCCTTATTCCAAATGTTATCGTCTCTCAAGATTTGAATCGCCTTCTTAATTTCCTTTTGATTTGCGTTGTATAAGGTGAGTTCAAATGTGCTTTTAGGATTTATTATAATCGGGTTGTTTAACTCCTTTGTTTCGGCAAGAGGTTTCCTTTCACGAGAATCCAAATTATCAATGATTTCTCTAAGTGAGTTCAACATAGGCTTAAATCGGTCATTGTCTGAACCGTTTTTGTCAAACTCTGAAATAGTCATATCTGCAATTTCAACAACCTTTTCTTTTCTTCTCTGCTTTGCATCATCTCTTTTAAGGTTTTCAATCTGTTCCATTTGCTCTTTATAAAATCCATTGAAACAGTTAAAAAGGCAATCAGAGTAGTAATCGGTTAAGTTGTCATGGTCTGGTTGAACTAAAAGTTGAAGTTCGTAGTCTTTTAAAATTCTGTCATAGTACATTGACTTGTATTGGTCAATTGCCACTTGTATATCAGAAATATATCTTTTGTTGTGTGAGGCTTTTACAAAGTCATCATACATTTTTGAAACGAACTCATATCGTCCAATTAATGTGTCAAGATTCTTGGTAGTGTTTAGTATGTTAATGCTTTCAAGAAGTTGAAGACCTTGACGCTGAATCTGCATTGGAACATAATTGAAATTCCTTATTTCAGCTTCTCGTTGTTTTTGTTTCTCTTTAAAAAGTGCGACTAAGTTTTCTTCGTTAAGGTCGATTGTCATTTCAGTTGTGTTACTGCCGACTTTCCGACTTGTTACATTTACTAAATTATCGGTATTTGCTTTGCCTTTGTTAGTATTTGATACGTGTTGAGAATGTTTCGTTTTTTGATTTGTCTTATTGTACTTTGAATTAAATTTTTGGTCAGAATATGACAGTAGTACTATGAAGTCAATTAGTCCGACAAACACAGGAATAAGAGTCCAAGATAGAAGCAAATAAACTATGCCAAGTATTGGCTGTCCAAGGTAGAACCTGTGAACTCCAAGTCCACCTAAAAAGAATGCTAATGTTGCTGCTGTCGTTTTACTTTTCATGTGTCGATTTTAATGTGTGCCAACGGTTTTGGCTATGGTTTCGTTACGGAATGGTACGCGAGTATCATTCCGCCGTAACCATAAATTTAGCAAAAAGGCTCGAAATTCCGATTAGGAATTTCAGCCGTAATGAACTATAGCCGTTGTTGTAGCCAGTATTTTATTCAAATTTTGAGGTTAAGATATTTTCAATAAGTTCCTTTCCCACATTTTCTTTGGTGTAGACAATGTTAATCGTAAAATCCTTATCATTAAATAATCTGCTATATCCAACTGTTGTCATTTCAATTCCGTTTTGGAAATCAATATTCATTTGGAAACGGTCAAATTCCAGTCCATCTATCATTTCTTTTGATGAAACTGAGTCCAAAATTGCATTCGGCATAGTTTCCTTAAGTGTTTCGAACGTCATTTTATTCACTTCGCGATTACTTTCATAGTAATTTCCATCTTCTTCTAAATCGTGTATTTGAAAGTTTGATTCAAATGTTTGGAATTGTCCGCTTTTGTATGCGAAAAGAGTAGTGGCTCTATTTTCCACTTCTTCGCCATAAACATTTTCGAAAGCGTCCATTCCTTTATTCTCAACTTTGTCCCATTCGCTATCAGATAATTCTCTAAAATTTTTCGGTATGGTTACAGTCCATTTGAAATCTTCATTTTCTATCACTCTTACTTTCTCTTTACTGCAAGAAGTAAGAAGTAAAAATCCTATGATTGATATTTGGAAAATGCGTTTTTTCATATTGGCTACAACGGACTAGCATAAGCATCAGGTGCGATTTTCGGCAGAAAATCCAACGTATAAAGATAGAATGAACAACGAATTAAAATATTAATCAATAAATAAGCCCTAGCACTTGTGTTTATGCATTGTTAGGCATCACGTAAAAATTATGGAATATTTAGCCTTAGAAATAGTAGAAGAGTTTGAAAAGAATGCACCAATACCAACAAGTACTAAAGATTGGCAAGATGACGCAGAACTTATAGCACTTTATTTAGCGGCTAAAAGATATGTAGAAACGCATATGTAATAATTTTTATTGTGCCT
>NZ_AFPK01000005.1 GCF_000220525.1 Ochrovirga pacifica
CTTTTTTTTTACTTGCTTTCTAGCGCTTGTTTGATGTCTGCAATAATATCATCTATATGTTCTAACCCTAACGAGCATCGTACCAAACCATCTGTAATATTTACAGCTTGTTTTACCTCTGGTTCTACTTTGGCATGTGTAGTACTTGCTGGATGAGTTACAATGGTACGAGTGTCTCCTAGATTGGCGGACAATGAACACATTTTTATATTGTCAAAAAAGTTTCTTCCTCCTTCTACCCCCCCCTTAACTTCAAAAGCGACCATAGTACCTCCATTTTTCATTTGCTTTTTGGCAACATCGTACTGGGGATGCGACTTTAAAAACGGATATTTCACCCAATTTACTTGAGGATGATTTTCTAAAAACGTAGCTAATTTTAGTGCGTTTTCACATTGTCTGTCTACACGAACAGCAAGAGTTTCTAACGATTTTGAAAGCACCCAAGCATTAAAAGGACTCAAACTAGGACCTGTTAGTCGAGAGAAAAGATATATTTCTCTTATCAGCTCTTTTTTTCCTACTGTGACTCCTCCCAGTACACGTCCTTGCCCATCCATTAATTTGGTGGCAGAATGCACAACCAAATCAGCACCGAATTCAATAGGTTGCTGCAAATAAGGTGTTGCAAAGCAATTGTCTATCACCAACAAAACACCATGCTTTTTGGCTATTGCTGCTAAATATTCCATATCCAACACATCTACCCCAGGATTGGTAGGGGTTTCTGCGTATATGATTTTAGTATTAGGCTGAATTAAACTTTCTACGACTTCAACTTCGTCTACACTAAAGTAACTTGTTTCTATATTCCATTTTGGAAAATATTTGGTAAACAAACCATGCGTAGCTCCAAATACCGAACGAGAAGAAACAATATGATCGCCAGCATTGACCAAAGCAGCTAGGGTTGAATATACGGCTGCCATTCCGCTTGCAAAAGCAAATCCATCTTCCGCACCTTCCATTAAGCATACTTTCTGTATAAACTCATTGGTGTTAGGGTTGCTGTAACGACTGTACAAATCGCGCTGTTTTTCTTCGGCAAAGGAAGCACGCATCTCTTCGGCATCTTCAAAAACAAATCCAGAGGTTAAGTACATAGGAACAGAGTGTTCAGAAAACTGTGTAGTTTCTGATTGTGTTCTAATTGCTAAGGTTTCAAAATTCTTTTTTTTCTGACTCATTTCTTATTCTGTAATTGGTACAAAGCACTTGGTACTATACCATAACGCTTTGATTTTTTTTATTTTTTATTCCCTTTTCAAGGCTGCTAATTTCTTGATATTTATATCCGTAAATCCTATCAACAAATAGTAATTACGACACACAAACCTTCCTTTTTTTATTATAACTCTAAATCGGTTAATCGCATAATGTCACCAAACACACCTCTAGCGGTTACTTCGGCTCCAGCACCTGCTCCTTGAATTACAATAGGCTGGCTACCATAAGATTCGGTATAAATTTCAAAAATAGAATCGGCTCCTTTTACTTGTCCCAAAGCAGAATCATTAGGAACAGAAACCAACTTTACTTGAAGCACTCCCTTGTCCGAGGACAAATCGCCATGCAAATCTCCTATGTATCGCAACACGTGATTGTTTTTTTGCGTTTCTTTAATTTCTTTGTAAATCGGATCTAAGTCTTCTAAACTATTTAAAAAATACTTTGTGTCGCCATCTCTTAAATGCTCTGGGATAAGATTATGAATTTGTACATCTTCAAATTCATTTTCTAAATCAAGCTCTCTTGCCAAAATCAACAGTTTTCTCCCTACGTCATTTCCGTTTAAATCTTCTCTAGGATCTGGTTCTGTAAAACCTTTGCTAGCCGCTTCTTTTAACACTTCGCTAAACGCCACATCCTTAGCCGAAAAATTATTAAACAAATAGCTCAACGTTCCAGAAAACACTCCTTTTATTCTAGTAATATTTTCACCTGAAGCGTGTAGCAGCTTAATGGTATCTATTAAAGGCAACCCTGCCCCCACATTGGTTTCATACAAATATTGTTTTCTGTTTTGTAGCAATGCCAATCGTAAATTTCTATAAAATTGCAACGATTTGGTATTCCCAATTTTGTTAGAAGACACCAGATTGAAACCGCTTTCTACCAAAGGAATGTAATTTTCTGTCATGGCTGCACTAGCAGAGTTGTCAACTGCAATTAAATTTCCCAAATGATGTGCTTGTGCAAAACTTACAATTTCATCTACAGAAGTATACAAAATTCCATGACTTTTTAACTCCTGTTCCCAATTGGAAGAAACTCCGTTTTCGTTAAACAATACTTTTTTTGAATTGGCTACAGCAAACACATTCAAGTCGATATTTTTTTTACTTAAAATAGCATCATGACTCTCTAATATTTGTTTTACCAAAGTACCACCAACTAAACCAACTCCGAATACAGCGATGTTTATTTTTTTAGCAATTCCAAAGATTTCTCCATGCATCACGTTCACAGCCTTTCTTAAATCTTTATTGTCTAATACCAAACAGACGTTGTTCCCCGTTACTGTATTGTTAATAAGCAATGGATTAATGTTGTTATTAACCAAAGCTGTATAAGAAGTATTAAAAGAACTTAACGAATTCCCCAAAACAGAAACTACAGCCACACCACGCTTTATGGTTATTTTGTTAATATCTTTACTTAAAAAGTCTAAATTAAACTCGTTCCCTAAAGCATCTTTTGCCTTGTGTGCATCTTTGGCATTCACAACAAAACTAATCCCCCTTTCAGACGAACCTTGCGATATAATTCCCACACTAATATTTTCTTGACTTAAAGCCGAAAATATACGTGCATCAATCCCTACTTTTCCTAACAAACCACGTCCCTCTAAACTTACCAAAGCCATATTCTCTTGTACAGATATTACCTTTATTCCTTTTTTGGTATTTTGTTCACTATTGATAAGCGTACCAGGAGTTTCAGGTTCAAACGTATTTTTTATACGAAGTGGAATGTTTTTGTTTACCAAAGGAATAATGGCTTTTGCATCCAAAACATTGTCTCCTAAGTTGGCCAGTTCATTAGCTTCTTGAAAAGACAAATGATCTATTTTTTTTGCGTTGGTTACCAACGACGGATTGGCTGTAAAAATTCCACTTACAATTGTATAATTCTCCAACTCATCAGCCTCTAAGTAACCTGCAATTAACGAAGCAGAATAATTGCTACCGTTGCCCCCAATGGTGGTAGTCTCACCATCCAAAGTTTCACCTACAAAACCAGTAATTACCGGAATTTCAGCTGACAAATCAAGTGCATCAAAATAGTTTTTAATGTTTTGCTCTGTCAGTTCTTCTAACAAAGTGGCTTCTCCATAAAGTTTATCAGTCTTAAAAAGTTCGCGAGAATCTACATAAACTGCTTTTGCATTTTGTTGTTGCAACAAAGCTGTTACCATTTTACCTGCCAACAACTCACCATACGAAGTTACCAAGTCTTCAATTTTAGGACTATAATCACCCAATAAGTGAACGCCTTCAAATATTTTTTCTAAAAATGAAAATGCTTCTTTAAAATCAACCGATGGTAAAGGAGCTATTTGCTCTTCTTGAAAAGCTAAAAAGTCGGCTTTATAATCTTCTCCTTTTTTTGCTTTTTCTAGCAATTCAAACAAATCAGCAGTAGCATTTCCTCTAGCAGATACCACCACCACAATTTCTTCTTTATTATTTTTCTTTTTTTGCAGTATGTCAATCACGCTTTGGATCCCAGCTCCATTTGCTAATGATTTTCCTCCAAACTTTAATACTTTCATCTTTTTTATTATTTAAAAGATTCGTTCTCAACTCCTATCGAACTCCTTTATTCATTTATATATCGCAAGCAAAGCTTTAAAACGTTCCTTTTGATCCTTTTTGTTTCACTTTTTAATTAAAAAACGTCTTTTAACAACTCTTTTAACTGTGTGTCTTCTACCAAAAAACCATCGTGACCGTGTATAGATTTGATTTCTTTATACACAGAGTCTACCCCAGCTTGTTGTAATAATTGATGCGTTTCTCTATTTTCTTCTGGAACAAAAAAGAAATCCGAATCGATCCCTATTTGTATCACATGTGCTTTTATTTTTTGAGCTACGGCTACAAAACTGCCTCTTCCTTCGGTAATATCTAAGGTGCTTAGCAAATGATTAACCATTTTGTATGCTTTCAGTTCAAATCGATTTTCTAGCTTGTAACCATGATGCAACAACCAACTTTCTACATTAGCAATTCCTAAGGCTTCGTTTTGGGTTCTGTTAAACTTTTGTTTAAAAGAAGCTGCCGTACGATAAAACAACATGGCCATCATACGAGCATCATGTACAGGTTTTTTAGAGTTCATTAAAATTTGTTCCTGAGTTTTGTTATGAGCCAATATCCAATCCGTAGCTTTCCAATCTGAAGCAATGGGAATAATATACTCTGCCAAATTAGGAAACAATACTGCCATTTCCCATGCAATTCCTCCCCCCAAAGAACCAGCTAATATTGCATGTAGTTTGGTTATTTCTAATTCCTGCAAAAGCAACCCAAACAATTGGGCTACATCTCTAGCTGTAAAACTTTTGATGTCATCTATTAGATTTTCTGGTTTTCCATCGTAACCATTACCAGGAATATCTATACACAACACAGTGTATTTATTGGTATCTACCAAATTGTTGGGCGATACAATCCCTTTCCACCAACCGGTATGCGTTCCCGCTACATCTGAGTTTCCAGTAAGTGCATGGTTCACCAACACTATTGGAGCTGAATGCAAGGGCTGCCCAAATAATTGATAAGACAATTCTATATTGGCATAATGCACACCTACCAAAGTAGTGTAATCTTTTAGGGTTTTATGTTGTAAACTTTTGTTCAATGTTTGTGTAATTTAATACCCATCTATTCTTTCCTTAAAAAAGGAAAGTGTAGAATGTACGTAAAGTTATCTAAGGGAAAATGGGAGAATGGCTCCTGTGTTATCTATCCAACAGTTGTTGGTAGAATGTAGCACCTTCTTTGACTGGCAAAGGGTTGCTAAGGTTTCAACGGGTCCAATCCCTCTACCTTTCTTGATAACTTACTTCTAAAAATATTTAATGAGCTGAGGCAAAGATATAAAATAAAATAGAACTACCATGACTTCTTTCTAAGGAGTTCTTTTTTGAGTAGAATGTTGTTATTTTTAGCCTATTTTTCAGACAAAGTTCTTAAAACTTATCCAAATGAAATATACAATTACAAGTATCGCTAGCTTAGTTTTTATTTTGATGATAGCATGTAAACCTTCTCACAAAACTTCGCAAAACCAAGGTCAAGAATGGATAAACAAAGCTATAAAAACACATGGCGGAAAGCTGTACAACCAAAGTGCTTACCAGTTTGAATTTAGAGGAAAAACTTACCAGTTTCTACATCAAAATCAGGAATTTTCTTACAGCGTAACTACTATAAAAAACACAGATACCCTTTGTGATGTATTACAAAACAATAATTTTTACCGCAGCATAAACGGTACTAAAGTTGTTTTATCTGAAAAAGAAAAAAACAGCTATTTCTCTTCACTAAACTCTGTTATTTACTTTGCTCTACTCCCCTACAAACTTAACGATGCCGCAGTAAGAAAAAACTACATAGGGAGTACCTACATACGCCAACAGCCCTACAAAACAATACAAGTAACCTTTACAAAAGAAGGCGGTGGTGAAGATTATGAAGATGTTTTTTATTATTGGATTCATTCACAAAAACACACGGTAGATTATTTGGCATATAAATACCATACCAATGGAGGAGGAATACGTTTTAGAGAAGCCTACAACAGAAGAAGTATAAACGGTATTATTTTTCAGGATTACATAAATTACAAAGCAGATTTACAAAGTAAAATGAGTGAACTAGGAAAATTACTAGAACAAAATAAGCTGAAAGAAGTTTCTAGAATTGAGCTAAAAAACATACAACAACTACACTAAAAAAAACAAAGCCATGTGTATGAGAACTGAATGACTTTGTTATACTTTACTTTCATTATTATTTTTTTCTAACGAAAGTATAAACTTTTAACTCTTCCTCTTTTTTTGTACTTGGTTTAAAAAAGGAATGAATCATATGGTATTCTAAGACAAACTCTTCTTTAGTTAACTTTTTAATTTTAAAATTGATAAACTGATCAATATAGGGTAACATATTACTATTAGGATTGTTTATTATTTCAACTGCATTTATTTCATCATTTCCTACAAATTCCCACTCATTAATATTGTAAAACCTTACTCCATACTTTTCAATTTCTTCTACAGTTTTAGTATTGCCAAATTCTACAAATTTGCCTTTGTATGAATATGCCCCACTATTATTCATTTGTTTTGGATTGTCCGTAATTTTTAATTCTAAAGAAATATTATCTGCTTGAGAGTAAAAATACGATATGGTGTCTTTTGTATTTCCATTAGGTATGTATACTACTTTTTTATGCTCAATACGATCCGCCATCCATTCGCCAAATATCTCATCTTTTATGACTTCATTAGAAATAACGTCATCATTGCTACAAGAGACCATGAGTAGAAAAAACAGTAGTCTTGTCAATTCTCTTTTCATATTTTTTAATTCATTAGTAAAAAACCATCTCAATAATTAAGAGATGGTTTTTTACTTATTTTACAAACTTCCAAAAGCCTGTTCTAAATCTGCTTTTAAATCTTCTACATTTTCCAAACCAACAGACAAACGAATCAAATCAGCAGTAACTCCAGCTGCAGCTTGTTCCTCTTCTGTTAATTGCTGATGAGTAGTACTCGACGGATGAATAATCAACGATTTGGTATCTCCAATATTAGCCAACAAAGAGAATATCTGAGTTGCATCGGTTACTTTTTTAGCAGCATCAAAACCACCTTTTAAACCAAATGTAACCAAACCACTCTGCCCTTTTGGTAAATATTTATTAGCCAAATCGTTGTAGCTGCTGCTTGTCAATCCTGGATAGTTTACCCATGCAACCTCTTCTCTTTCTTCTAACCAAGTAGCTAACTCTAGTGCATTGGCACTGTGTTGTTTCATTCTTACATTTAGGGTTTCTAAACCTTGAATAATATTAAATGCGTTGGTTGGACTCAAAGCTCCACCAAAATCACGCAATCCTTCCAAAATTAATTTAAACGTAAATGCAGCTGCCCCTAAAGCCTCGTGATATACCAATCCGTGATATCCTGCACATGGCTCTGTAAACTCAGGGAATTTTCCATTAGCCCAATTAAAAGTACCCGCATCTATAATAGCTCCTCCTAAAGAGTTTCCTTGTCCGCCAATGTATTTTGTTAGAGAATGAATTACCAAATTTGCTCCGTGCTTTATAGGGTTTAATAAAGCTGGAGAAGCTACTGTATTATCTACAATAAAAGGTACTTCTGCTGCTTTTGCCTGCTCTGCAATAGCCTCTAAATCTAACACATCTAATTTAGGATTCCCAAGAGATTCTACAAAAAAGGCACGTGTATTGTCTTGCACAGCATCTTTAAAACTCTCAGGATTAGTAGCGTCTACAAAAGTAGTTGTAATTCCCAATCTTGGCAAAGTAACATTTAGCAAATTGTAAGTTCCTCCGTACAAACTACTTGAAGCAACAATATGATCTCCTGCCTTTAACAAAGTCATTAACCCAGTTGCAATCGCAGAAGTTCCAGAAGCAAAAACCACCGCTCCAATTCCACCCTCTACTGCTGCCAAACGCTCTTGCAGTATTTGGTTTGTAGGATTGTTAAGTCTTGTATAAATAAACCCTAATTCTTTTAAGGCAAACAAATTAGCTGCATGCTCGGTGTTGTTAAACACATAAGAAGATGTTTGGTAAATAGGAACGGCTCTAGTTCCTTGTGTATTGCTTACTTCATGACCTGCATGCAAGGCTGCTGTTTCAAATTTTTGATTGCTCATTTTGATTTTTTTAAATTTCAACACTCAAATCTAACAAATATTATAGATTAATTCCTAGCTTATTTATACCCTTTCCAAAGAATCTTATTTTTTAAGTGGGTTTCCATTTCTTTTTTATAATTTTGCTGCACCAAAAGGGGAAGGATTTGAACTGATTGCAACCTCTTATTTGATTCTATGTAAAACAATATGTTTAACCACAAATGCTTTTACGCAAATCAAAAAAACAAATTGCTAAAGCAGTAAACTTCTACTTCTTTAGCCGACTATGGCAATCAGCAAACTGAATTTATAACAACAAAAAATAAATAGTATGTCATATTTATTTACCTCAGAGTCTGTATCAGAAGGACATCCTGATAAAATTGCAGATCAAATCTCAGATGCATTGATAGACCACTTTTTGGCCTATGATGTAGATTCAAAAGTAGCTTGTGAAACCTTAGTAACTACCGGACAAGTAGTCTTGGCTGGAGAAGTAAAATCTAAAGCGTACTTAGACGTACAACAAATTGCACGCGACACCATTAATAAAATTGGTTACACCAAAGGAGCATACCAATTTGACGGAAACTCTTGCGGTGTTTTGTCTGCCATTCACGAGCAATCTCAAGATATCAACCAAGGTGTAGATCGCGCAAGCAAAGAGGAACAAGGAGCAGGAGATCAAGGAATGATGTTTGGTTACGCAACCAACGAAACAGAAAACTTTATGCCTTTGGCTTTAGAAATTTCTCATCGTTTGCTTAAAGAACTGGCTGCATTACGTAGAGAAAACAAAGAAATTACCTACCTACGCCCCGATGCAAAAGCACAGGTAACTTTGCAATATTCCGACGACAATCAACCAGAGAGAATTGATGCTATTGTGGTCTCTACACAACACGATGACTTTGACCAAGATGAAGTAATGTTGGCAAAAATTAAAGAAGATATTATCAATATTTTAATTCCACGTGTAAAAGCAAGTTTTAACAATGAAATTCAAGCTTTGTTTGGGAATGATATTAAGTACCACATCAATCCCACAGGAAAATTTGTAATTGGAGGTCCACATGGTGATGCTGGATTGACAGGTCGTAAAATTATTGTGGACACGTATGGTGGTAAAGGTGCTCACGGAGGAGGTGCTTTTTCTGGTAAAGACCCAAGTAAAGTAGATAGATCAGCGGCTTATGCTACTCGTCATATTGCCAAAAACTTAGTAGCCGCTGGACTTGCAGACGAAATTTTAGTTCAAGTTTCTTATGCCATCGGAGTGGTAGAACCTATGGGAATTTTTGTAAACACTTATGGTACTAGTAAAGTAGATTTAACAGATGGACAAATTGCTGAAATTGTAGCGTCTTTATTTGACATGAGACCAATTGCCATAGAGCGTAGGTTAAAACTAAGAAACCCTATTTATTCTGAAACAGCTGCTTACGGACATATGGGGCGTACACCCGAGGTAAAAACAGTAGTTTTTGAATCTCCGTACGAAGGAAAAAAAGAATTGGAAGTGGAGACTTTTACGTGGGAGAAATTAGATTATGTAGATAAAGTAAAAGAAGCTTTTAAACTATCGTAATTTTATCAACCTCTATTATACCAAATCCCCTTAACCATTGGTTAAGGGGATTTTTTTACATATAAAATAAAAAAAACAGATCAAAAACTCAAGCCTATTTTCTTAAAACAAAGAATTACAACAACTCTAAATATATTTGTATAATACTATTGTCTTTTTGTCTTTTTCATTCCTATTTTCTAATTTAATTGGATATGAAGAAACAGACACAAAACACCCTAGAAATTGCAGAAAAACTGCAAAATCGATCAAAAACCAGTGAGAAAAACCCATTCTCAGATCGATTAAAGACTATTATCGAAGTTCCAGAATCCAAGTTTTTTTTAATCCAAATGATGGATGTAGCCTTTCGGTCTAAAAACTATAAAAAAGTGGCAGACCATGTTATTCATCTATTAAAAACCCACAAAAACTATCAGGCATTATTTACTCCTGTAGAAAACTTGCTGTTAAAGACGTTTACCGTGGTAGGAAAAATTATCCCCTCACTTAGCGTTTCTATCATGCTAAAAAAAATTCAGGCTACCTCTAGTGATGTCGTCTTTTTTATTAACAGTCCAAAGTTCAAAAAACACGCAACCAAAAGACAAGAGCAAGACATTACCCTGAACATAAATCTTATTGGAGAGGCTTTAATTGGAGAAGATGAAGCTCAAAAACGTATTTTAGGCTATCTATCTTTACTTAACCGAAAAGATGTAAACTATATTTCTATTAAAATCTCAACCATTTTCTCTCAAATTTCCTCTTTAGCCCATCAAGATACAGTTGACAAGTTAACAGACAGGCTTTGTATGTTTTATGATGAAGTTTTAAAAATTGAAAAAGAAACAGGCGTTCAGAAATTTGTAAATCTAGATATGGAGGAGTATAAAGATTTAGAAATTACGTTTGCAGTCTTTATCAAAACCTTATCCTTGCCTAAATACAAAAAAATAAGAGCGGGAATTGTACTACAAGCATACATCCCAGAAATGATACACTACTACAGAAAACTTTTAAAATGGGCAACCGAAAGAGTGCATAATGGAGGTTCTTCTGTTAAAGTACGATTGGTAAAAGGAGCGAACATGGAAATGGAGCTAACCGAAGCTTCTTTAGAGGATTGGCCATTAGCAACCTATAACGTAAAAACAGAAACCGATGCTAACTACAAAAAGATTTTATCTGAAATGCTAACTCCAGAAGCAGCTAGAATGGTGAATGTAGGGGTGGCCTCACACAATATTTTTGACATTGCTTTTGCATTGAACTTAGTAAAAGAACATCGACTTGAAGACTGCGTAGATTTTGAAATGCTAGAAGGAATGTCTAACCAATTAGTAGACAACTTACTTGCCGAAAAAGTACACCTACTACTCTACACACCCACTGTTAAAGAAAACCAATACAACGCAGCCATTGCTTATTTGGTTAGAAGGTTGGACGAAGGGACTCAAAAAGGTAACTTTTTAAAAGAAGGATATGATTTAAAATTCGGTTCTGAAAAATGGAAGCAACTGCAAAATGAGTTTTTAAAATCTGTAGATTTGATAGATACTGTACAAACAAACCCCAATAGAATTCAGAATAGAAATACGCAGCAGCCCAATACCATTATGACTGGTTTTGAAAACGTTCCTAACACAGACTGGAACTTACCCCAAAACATTGCTTGGGCAGAACAAATTAGAACCAATTGGGAAACTCCAGAAAACATTATTGGAAATACCATTCCCGTTGTAGGAGATTTGGAAAACAACGAACGTTATACCATTAAAATAAACAACTGGTCGGGAACTCCTCCATGGAGTTATGAAATGGCTACTAGAGAAGATTATCAAAAAGCTATAGAAACAGAAAGCCCATGGCAAGATTTTGATGTAAACAAGCGAGTAAACCTCTTAAAGAAAGCTGCAATCGAAATAGAAAAGAAGAGAGCAGACTTAATTGGTGTAGCTGTAGCAGAATTAGGAAAAACAGTAAAAGAAGTAGATGTAGAAGTTTCTGAAGCAATTGATTTTGCTAACTTTTATGCGGAAAGCAGCTTAGAAATTGCACAAGACTTTACAACCATTGACAAGGGTATAAACCTTGTTCTATCTCCTTGGAACTTTCCTATAGCTATTCCCATAGGTGGTGCGTTAGCCTCTTTAGCAGCTGGTAAAAAAGTAATTCTAAAACCATCAACCAACGCTGCTGCCTGTGCATACCTAACCTGCAAATGTCTTTGGGAAGCTGGAATTCCTAAAAATGCTTTGTATTTTTTACCTTGCGAAGAAAATATTCTTGATGACTTTTTAAGCACAGGAAATATTTTTGATGCTGTTATTTTAACAGGAGGTACAGAAACAGCTCACTTTTTATTAGAAAGAAATCCACAACTAAATTTATACGCAGAAACAGGAGGAAAAAACAGCACCATTGTTACCAGTTTGGCTGACAAAGAACAAGCCTGCGTGAACGTGGTACAATCAGCTTTTGGAAATGCAGGACAAAAATGTTCGGCAACTTCTTTACTAATTTTACCAGAAGATGTATTTAACGATGATGAGTTCCAATATCTTTTAAAGGATGCCACACTAAGCAAAGCTTTTGGAAATCCTTGGGATTTTTCAACAGAAATTGGACCACTTGCTGTACCTATTTCAGAAAAACTAAAGCATGTTATCCAAAACACACCAGATCATAAATGGCTTGTAAAACCAAGACTGAATGGTAATCATATGTTATCTCCTGGAATTATTTGGGATGTTAGCACAGAAGATTATTCTTATCAAAATGAATTGTTTGGTCCTATTTTGTCTGTAATAAAAGCCAAAAATCTAGAAGATGCTGTAACTATTGCCAACGGTGTTGATTACGGGTTAACTGCTGGTATAGAATCTTTAGATGACAATGAAATTGACTATTGGAACCAACGTATTGAAGCAGGTAATAAATACGTAAACCGATCAACTACAGGAGCCATTGTACAGAGACAACCTTTTGGTGGAATTAAGGCTTCGTGTTTTGGATTTGGAATGAAAGCTGGTGGAATTAACTATGTATTACAATTTACAAACATTCAATCTAAAACCACAAACTGGAAAGAAAATTATCAATATTGGTACAACAATCTGTTTGGCAAAAAGATAGATTACGTAAACCTTCGTGGTCAGTACAACATTTGCAGCTACACAACCTATAAAGAAATTCTACTACTGTATGATGTACATACACCTCAAAAACACATAGACAAAGTAGAATATATTGCAGAATTTCTAAACATTCCTTTGATTAAAGATACTTGTGGAAATGCATTAAAACATCACCCAAAAGATTTTACCTGTGTTCGTGCTTTGGGTACATTGTCCGATCATTTCTTAATTCGATGTCATCAGAATGCAATTCCTATATACGATGCAGAACCTAGAAATAGTGGTAGAATAGAGCTACTTAATTATTTAATCGAACAAAGCTATTCTCACAATTATCATCGTTACGGAAATTTAATGGGAGTTGCATACAACGCCAATGAAAAACCTAAGGTTTATTAACTTATTTTTACTTCATGAAAATGTTTTTGTTTTGGGTATTGGTTACCGTTTCTTCATTTAGTCAAGAGTTGCTAAAAAAAGAAGTATCTAATTTTGTAGGTGTAGATGTTTTTGAAAATTTTTACTACCTAAAAAATAACACCTTATACAAAAGCAGTTTGGAAAACAATTACCAAAACCTGAATTACGGAAAACCTGATGTTATAGACATTAGCAACCCTATGCAGGTTTTGGTATTTTATCAAAACTTTAATACTGTCGTTTTTTTAGACAATCATCTAAACTACATTTCCGAAGTTCCAGTTCCTTTTGGTGTGAGCTTGATTGCTAATGCTGGTAAAGATAAATTGTGGCTGTACAACAAACTCCAATCTACGTTAAGCATTTATAATTACTATACAAAAAAAACAAGCAATACTTCTTTGCCCAACGTAAAAAATACAACAAAGCTAAGTTCCGATTTAAACTCGGCCTATATTCTTGACAAAAACAATATTTGGAGTCGTTATAATTTTTTAGCTCAAAAACAAGAAGCAAAACAAGTTAAGCAACAACTTCTCTCTATCTCTTTGCGAAATTTGTATGCTATAAATCAACAACAATTATGGTTTCAAGACAATATGGTTCTAAAATTACCTACTGCTGTTTCTGCTTTTGAAGTTGTTAACAATCAATGTTATTATTTATCCGAGAATGCTATTTACCGCATTACGATTGCTAAAAATTAACTAATTTTAACTACAAAACATTTAGAGCAATGCACATAGCCATCGCAGGAAACATTGGAGCAGGAAAAACAACCTTAACTAAATTATTAGCAAAGCATTACAAATGGGATGCGCATTTTGAAAGTGTAGAAGACAATCCCTATTTGGATGATTTTTACAACGAAATGGAGCGTTGGTCTTTTAACCTACAGGTTTATTTTTTAAACAGTCGTTTTGAACAGATTTTAAAAATTCAGCAAAGTGGTAAAGACATTATTCAGGATAGAACTATTTATGAAGATGCCAAAATTTTTGCCCCCAACTTATTTTCCATGGGTTTGCTAACCAATAGAGATTTTAACAATTACAATAAATTGTTTGAATTGATGGAAAACCTTGTTACACCACCCGATTTGTTAATTTACTTAAGAGCCGACATTAAAACTTTGGTAGGACAAATTCACAAAAGGGGAAGAGAATACGAAAGTTCTATTAATATTGACTATTTAAGCAGACTAAACGAACGTTACGAGGCTTGGATTACCACTTACGATAAAGGAAAAAAATTAATTATAGAAGTAGACCATCTTGATTATGTTTCTAACCCTGAAGATTTAGGAATTATTATCGATAAAATTGATGCTCAGATACACGGGCTATTCTAGTTTGTATTTTTCAAAAACTAAAAAACTCATCAAACGGACTGTATATTGTTTGATGAGTTTTTTTTATGTACATGATTTGTTTTGTTTATAACACAGGAATAATTTGTTTTTTTCTTGAAACTATTCCCGGCAAAATCACCAAATCACTAGTTACATTTGCGTTAAACTTAGAAGTTGCTACCAATTTTACAGCTTCATTAGGCACAAACAAAGTTGCTTGTTCTTTTAAAATATCAATTACAAACAGCAAAATTTCATCAACACCATCTTGTACTTTTACATCTTCAATGGTTGTAAAAATACTTTCTTTTCTTTCTAAGACAATGTTTGGAGCAGTTGTTTCTAAGACAGAAACTCTGTATTTAATACCACTAGCTTCATAAATTTTACTATCCATTTTAATCAACTCTTCATCAGAAAATTCAGAAACATCCGATTTTGCTTCAAACATCTGCGTAGCATATTGATGAATATCCAACTCCAATTTATGAGCCAAATGTTCAGCCATCGCTTTGTCATCTTCTGTGGTAGTTGGACTACGGAATTCTAATGTATCAGAAATAATACAAGACAACATCAACCCTGCAATTTCGTTTGGTAAATCCGAAACCTCATCAACCCCCATCATTAAATACATTACAGAAGCTGTAGATGCCAACGGCTTTATGGTAATATCTATAGGAGCTGGTGTTTGGATTCCTCCAATCAATTTATGATGGTCAATAATTTGTACTACTCCTGTTTGGTTGATATTTTCAAACAACTCATCTGGATTATTGGTATCTACAATTACCACTTCATCTTCTTCACTTACGGAGGTTAACAATTCAGGAACCTCAAACCCCCAATGCTTTAAAACAAACAAGGCTTCTGTATTAGGAGTTCCCAAAACATAAGGAGTTGCCTCTATTCCTTGCTGATTTAAATACCAAGCCCACACTATAGCCGAAGCAGTTGCATCGGTGTCTGGCGATCTGTGTCCAAAAACTTTTAATGCCATTTTTTTAATTTTATTTATTATTTTATACCCTTTAAAAACTAAAATACATTTAGGATGTTAAAACCAATTAACACTCTAAAATAAAAATTCCTTTCTCATAAATAAGAAAGGAATTTATATATAAATTTCATGTAATGCAATTACTTTGTTACGTACAAAGCTGCTTTTACTGCATCAATTACATCTTGTGCATTTGGCAACCATTCTTCCATTAATACTGGAGAATATGCTGCTGGCGTATCTGCCGTATTAATTCTTTGGATAGGTGCATCTAAATAATCAAAAGCTTGTTCTTGTACTCTATATGCAATTTCAGTTGCTACAGAACCAAAAGGCCATGCTTCTTCTAAAATTACCAAACGGTTGGTTTTCTTTACCGATTCTATAATAGCTTTGGTATCCATTGGTCTAACGGTACGTAGATCTATAATTTCGATTGAAATTCCTTCTTTTTCTAAAGTCTCTGCAGCTTTGTAAGCTTCTTTTATAATTTTACCAAACGAAACTACAGTAACATCTGTTCCTTTTCTTTTGATGTCGGCAACTCCTAAAGGAATAATGTATTCTCCTTCTGGAACCTCACCTTTATCACCATACATTTGCTCAGACTCCATAAAGATTACAGGATCGTCATCTCTAATTGCAGCTTTTAACAAACCTTTTGCATCATAAGGATTAGAAGGCACCACTACTTTTAAACCTGGTGTATTTGCAAACCAGTTTTCAAAAGCCTGAGAGTGAGTAGCCCCTAACTGACCTGCAGAAGCTGTAGGACCTCTAAATACGATAGGACACTTAAATTGTCCTCCTGACATTTGTCTTATTTTAGCGGCATTATTGATAATCTGATCGATACCTACCAAAGCAAAGTTAAAAGTCATATACTCTACAATAGGTCTGTTACCTGTCATGGTAGATCCTACAGCAATCCCTCCAAAACCTAACTCGGCAATAGGAGCATCAATTACTCTTTTAGGACCAAACTCATCTAACATCCCTTTAGATGCTTTATAAGCACCGTTGTATTCAGCTACTTCTTCACCAATTAAATAAATGCTTTCGTCAGCACGCATTTCTTCGCTCATGGCTTCACATACTGCTTCTCTAAACTGTATCGTTTTCATGTATTTGATTTTGACTAAATATGGACAAAAATAACAAAATCACTTCCATTTTTTCTATTATTAAAAATAAATTATTTGTAAAATTTGATTTACTTTAGCTTTTGCTTATTTTTAATTTTTAAGAAACATTTAATTTTCTCAATATGAAGATATTAGTATGCATCAGTCATGTTCCCGACACGACTTCCAAAATAAATTTTAACAACGAATTGACTGAATTTGACACCAACGGTGTACAGTTTGTTATAAATCCATACGATGAGTTTGCTTTGACAAGAGCAATTTGGTTTCAAGAAAAACAAGGAGCAAAAGTTACAGTTGTTCACGTGGGTGATGCTAGTACAGAACCTACTTTAAGAAAATGTTTGGCTATTGGTGCCGACGATGCTATTCGTATAGATGCTGTACCAACAGATGGTTTTTTTGTTGCACAACAACTTGCTGAAATTTATAAACAAGGTGAGTACGATTTGATTTTAACTGGTAAAGAGTCTATTGATTACAACGGAGCAATGGTTCCAGGTTTGTTGGCTTCTTTCTTAGATATTGACTTTGTAAATGCTTGTATTAGTTTAGAAATTGACGGAACAACAGCAACTGCTGAAACCGAAATCGACGGTGGTACCGAAACTTTTACTGCAAATTTACCTTTAGTCGTAGCTGGTCAGAAAGGATTGGTAGAAGAAAAAGACTTAAAAATTCCGAATATGAGAGGAATTATGATGGCTCGTAAAAAACCGTTATCTATTGTAGCCCCTGTAGAAGCTACTGCTGTAACAGAAATTGAACGTTTTGAAAAACCTGCTCAGAAAGCTGCTTGTAAAATGATAGATGCCAATGATGTAGACCAATTAATTGAGCTATTACACAACGAAGCTAAAGTAATTTAAAAACCTTGCTTTTAATAAAGCCTTAAAAACACACAACTATGTCAGTACTTGTATTCGCAGACACCAGTGAAGGAATCTATAAAAAATCAACTTTAGAAACGGTATCTTATGCCAAAGCAATCTCTGATCTTCTAGGATCAGAATTAGTTGCAGTTTCTATGAACGCTACCGATAATACAGCATTGCAAAACTACGGAGCAAACCAAATAGTAAATGTTCAATCAGCATCTCTAAATAACAAACAATACGCTGCCACTTTAACTCAAATTGCAAAAGAAAAAAACAGCACCGTTGTTGTGCTAGGAAACAATGCAATAGGGAATAGTGTTGCTCCATTAATTGCAGCTCAATTAAAAGCTGGGTACACATCCAATGTTGTAGCTGTCCCTATCAACACAGCTCCTTTTACGGTGGTAAGAAAAAACTTTTCAGGTAAAGCATTTGGTCAGACTCAAATTTTATCCGAGGTAAAGGTTATTGGTTTGGCTAAAAACTCTTTTGGAATTGTAGAAAAACCAACAACTGCGACTGTAACAGATTTCCAAGCAACGGAAACTAATACTACATTAGCATCAGTTTCTGTCGATAAAAATTCAGGAAAAATTGCCATTGCCGATGCCGATATTGTTGTATCTGGAGGACGTGGACTAAAAGAAGCTAGTAATTTTTCTCTCATCGAAGATTTGGCAGAGGTATTAGGAGCAGCAACCGCATGTTCTAAACCTGTATCAGATATGGGATGGAGACCGCACTCTGAACACGTTGGACAAACAGGAAAACCAGTAGCGGCCAACTTGTATATAGCAGTTGCTATTTCTGGAGCTATTCAGCACTTGGCAGGAGTCAACGCATCCAAAACTAAAGTAGTTATTAATACAGACCCTGAAGCTCCATTTTTTAAAGCAGCCGATTATGGTATTGTAGGTGATGCCTTTGAAGTAGTCCCTAAATTGATTGAAAAATTAAAAGCATTTAAAGCAGAAAATGCTTAACACGTAAACAAACAGAATGAGTTTAGTACAATTAGATATTAGAGGTATTTCTTACAGTCAGACACAAACAGGAGCCTATGCCCTGGTGCTAAATGAAGTAAACGGAGACAAAACACTACCAATTGTTATTGGAGCTTTTGAAGCACAATCTATTGCCATTGCTTTGGAAAGTGAAATTGTTCCACCAAGACCTTTAACACACGATTTATTTAAAACCTTTGCAGAAAGTTATCAGGTTGTTATTAAACAAGTAATCATTCACAAACTTACTGATGGTGTTTTTTATTCTAGCATGGTTTGCGAAAAAGACGGTGAAGAAAAAGTTTTTGATGCTCGTACCTCTGATGCCATCGCTTTGGCCATTAGATTCAATGCTCCTATCTATACATATCAACAAATTTTAGACAATGCTGGAATTATTCTAAAACAAGAAAGTTTTGAAGAAGATGAAGATTTAGAGGAGGATGAAATGTTAGATGAAGAAAATGAATTGGCCGCTTTGTTTGACAATAATGAAGCAATAGACAGTAATACATCTAAATACGGAAGTTTTTCTGTAAAAGAACTAGAGCAAAAACTAAAAACTGCCATAGAAGAAGAAGATTACGAAACTGCTGCTCAGTTAAGAGACGAACTGAACAAAAGATAAAAACTGATAAAATTCAACCTTACCAAAAAGCCGAAGAAAAAATCTCTCGGCTTTTTTCTTATTTTTGCAAACAAAATAAAATTTCTCATGAAACAATACCTAGAATTCATTCAGCATATCAAAGAAAATGGTATTCAAAAAGGAGATCGTACAGGAACGGGAACCAAAAGTGTATTTGGATATCAAATGCGATTTGATTTGTCGGAAGGCTTTCCTATGGTAACTACCAAAAAACTACATTTAAAATCTATTATTCACGAACTTCTTTGGTTTTTAAAAGGAGACACCAACATACAGTACCTTAAAGACCATAACGTAAAAATATGGGATGCCTGGGCTGATGAAAATGGAAATTTAGGACCTGTTTATGGTGAACAATGGAGAAATTTTAACAACGAAGGGATTGACCAGATAAAGGAAGTAATAGAAACCATCAAAACAAACCCCAACAGCCGTAGAATGCTAGTTTCAGCATGGAATCCTTGTGTACTTCCCGACACCTCTGTTTCGTTCTCAGAAAATGTAGCCAATAACAAAGCTGCATTACCTCCATGTCATGCCTTTTTTCAATTTTATGTGGCCGATGGTAAATTGTCTTGTCAATTGTACCAACGTAGTGCCGATGCTTTTTTAGGAGTTCCTTTTAACATTGCCTCTTATGCTTTGTTGGTTTTAATGATTGCTCAGGTAACCAACTTACAACCTGGAGATTTTGTTCATACTTTTGGAGATGCACACATTTACAACAACCATTTTGAGCAAATAGACTTGCAGCTTAGCAGAACTCCCAAACCGTTGCCAAAAATGGAATTGAATCCTGAAGTGACAGATATCTTTGATTTTACTTACGAAGATTTTACCTTGGTTGGATACGATCCACATCCTACTATAAAAGGAAAAGTTTCTGTGTAATAATTCCTCTCAAATTTCGTTATAGAAATCGTTAATTTATTGTAAAACTTTTGAAATCGAACACATTTAGTGAAACAACGTTGTCTATTATTCTTTTTATTGGTTGCTCTTTTTTGCATTTCGTGCAAAAGTAAATCCCCGTTAACGACTGCTAGCAAAGACACTTTTAACAAGTCCGAAGCAGATTCTATGGCTTTGTTATATCCTATACACCATAACGATAGTGTTTACATAGAACAATTTCTGACTCATGAAAATGTTATTTTTAGTACTATTGACGATTTTACTACGCTGAATAACAAAATTACCATTCACTTTAGAAAATACATTTCGGGAAAGGATTTAAAATCAATTGAGTTTAACAAAGAACGAAGAAATGTACATATTGATTTTCAACTAAACAGAAATAAAGAGCCCATTAAAATTACCACCAATGCTCCTACCGTAGATTTAGACGAAAAAATTAAAAAAGCTTTTAACGAACTAGACTTTAGTTTGCTAAAAATTGTAGAGTTTAATTCTTCTACCAAATACACTTTAATTGTAATTCAGAATTACGGAAACACTCCCTCTGTTCGTTGCAATACAACCGCTATAGGATATACCCCTCCGGTGTATATAGAATGTAAAGAAGAATTTAGTTATGACGGAATTAACAAATGTAATTACTTATATTTAACTGAATTTCTGTACAACGCTATTGATTTAAATTTTGTAAAAGCAGAAGACTTACAGAACGACCATCAAATGAATTTAAAATTTATTGTATCTCCTCAAGGTCATGTAACTTCATCTATCATTAGTTCCCAAAACCAAAGGCTGCTAAACTCATATCAAAAAGCAGTAAATCGTTTGCCCAAAGCAAAATTTCCTGCCAAACTAAATGGAGAAAACTTTTACTACTGCTATATTTACCCTACTAGTATTAAAAATATTGTTAGAAACAACAACCATTTTAAAAACTATTACAACTACAAAAAGCACAGTGGGATGAGCATGGATCAAATCATGATGGAATACCTTATCATTTTGGATAAAGCCAGAAGAAAAAATCTAATTTATAGAAACGGTTTTTAAGCAATTCCTTTTTACTTTTTCGTTTGATTCTTTAAAACATAGTATCTTGCAACGAATTAAAAAATGAAAATGACAACAATCATTGCTGCGGTTGGTAACAACAACGAACTTGGAAAAGACAACGATTTAATATGGCACTTACCTGCCGATTTAAAACGATTTAAAAAAATAACCTCGGGACACCATATTATCATGGGACGTAACACCTACGAATCTATAGGAAAACCATTACCTAATAGAACCTCTATCATTGTTACCCGAAACCCTAATTACACAGCAAAAGGTTGTTTAGTTACCAATTCTTTAGAAAAAGCAATTGCTTTAGCACAAAAAGACAGCAATACTTTTGTAATTGGTGGTGCTGAAATATACAAACAAGCCATTCATTTGGTTGATGAGCTAGATATTTGTGAAGTTCATAGTACTTTTGATGCAGACACTTACTTTCCTGACATAGACCCTGCAGTTTGGCAAGAAATTAGCAGAAAAAAATTTGCTGCAGACGAACAAAACAAATACGATTATAGTTTTGTTCGTTATCAAAAAAGAAACAAACAATAGCAACATACAAATATATGAAACGTTCTTTCTACCTATTTTTAATTTTGATAGGACAAATGGCTTTTGCCCAACAAAAACAAATTATAGGAAAAATCATCAGTAAAACAACACAAGAAGAAGTTCCTTTTGTAACCATTTTCATTAAAAACCCAAAAGAAACCAGAACCAGTTTGGCCGATGAAGAAGGAAGTTTTTTAGCAAAAAACTTACAACAAAACAATTATCTAATCACAGTAGAGGCTATTGGCTATAAGCCCTATCAACAACGCATTTCTTTTAACAACCAACCATTGCTAGACCTTGGCACTATTTTATTAGAAGAAGATGTACAAGCACTAAAAGCGGTAGAGTTGCGTGCAGAAACTACCAGTATAGAACAAAAAATAGATCGATTGGTGATTAAAGTCGGAAAAGACTTGACCAATGTAGGTACTGATGCAGCTAGTGTTTTAGACAATGTACAATCGGTAGCTGTAGACCAGCAAACGGGAGAGTTATCGTTAAGAGGAAACAGCAATGTTGTAGTATTGATTGATGGAAAACCCACAAACATTCCCACAGATCAACTGATCAAACAACTGCCTGCCAATGCTATTAAAAATATTGAGCTTATTACCAATCCGTCCGCAAAATACAGCCCTGAAGGAAATAGCGGTATCATCAATATAGAATTGGTAAAAGACACCCGAAGTGGATTTAACGGAAGCATAAATGCATCTGCTACTTACGGACGAAATTTTAGGGGAAATACAGGCGGAAACTTTAACTACAAAATTAAAAACCTTAACTTTTTTGCCAACTACAATTTTAGAGGTGGACAAGATGATATAAAAGGACGTATAACAAGAAATGACAACGAACAAAATACTTATGGACTTAACAACCGTAACAATCATTTTGTAAAATTAGGTTCTGACATAGATTTAGACAAAAAAACAAGCATCTCGCTATTTACAGTTCAAACCTTTAATGAGTTAAACTACAGAAACACCACCCAAATTTTTAACACCTCAGGAAACCTAATCAACAACAGTATTTTTGATTTAGACAGAGAACCAAGATCACAAACCTACGATGCAAGCTTTCATAAAAAGTTTAACGACAAAAAACATACATTAGATTTTGGGGTTTCTTACAACACTCGTCAAGCCCCAGAAGACAGTGATTGGCTAGACTATTTAAAATCACCAGAAAACAGGCAATATAACTATAACGAAGTAATTGATTCGGAATCTAAAAGATGGATTGTAAACTTAGATTACGCACAACCTTTTGGAGATGATATTTCTATAGAAACCGGAATAGATATTAGATATTGGAGAAATGAAAAGTCGAATATTTCAACCCAACTAGTCAATAATAAGAACAATGAATTGGAAACAAAAGGCTTAAATGACTTTGACTTTAACAGAAAAATTTATGCGGCTTATTTTAATTATCGACAACAAATAGACAAGTTAGGAATACAAGCAGGATTAAGAACAGAATTGTACGATTTAGATGCTACCTTTTATGCAAAAATAGATGAGCAAAACAATTTGGTAACTGATGAAATTATTTCTGTTTATCCTAGTTTTTTTGCTACGTACGAAGTAACAGACAAAGATCAGTTACAGTTTAGCTATAGCAGACGTGTAGACAGACCCTCTATTAAACAACTAAATCCTATTAGAACTTGGGGTACTCCGCTAATGATTTCTCAAGGAAATCCCGAACTTCAACAGCAGTTTACCAATTCTTTTGAACTAAGATACAACCGAAAAGTATCTGGAGGAAACCTTTCTGCAACTGGATTTTTTAGAAGAATTAACGATTTTATTAGTAGAAGTTTAAGTAAAGACACACAAGTACAAAACCGTATTTTACTATCTTATGATAACTTTGATACTGCTGATAATTTGGGTATTGAACTAGCAGCCTACTTAAAATTTACCTCTTGGTGGAATTTTAACGGAAGTACCGATTTTTACTATCAACAACAACAAGGTATCGTAAACAATCAGCTAACTACTGCCGATAATGTATTGTTTAATTTTAGGCTGAATAACAAGTTTACTTTAGGTAAAAAATGGAGTTTGCAAATAATGCAAATGTACAGAGGCCATGATGAAAACATTCAACGAGAACGCGAACCTATGTTTTTGATGAACTTAGGTGCAAGCCGAAAAATATTAAATAACAAAGGTGTATTAACCTTAGGAGCATCTGATATTTTTAACGTATTTAGAGCCCGTTTTAATATTGTAAATCCAATAGAACAAGAAGGTGAATTTAACTGGGAAAGTCAAAACATTACACTTTCTTTTACGTATAACATAGGAAATCAATTCAAACAAAAAAGAAGAAATCGCCCAGGAGAAGATCAAGATGCAGGCGGTGGAGATGTTTTTTAGCAATTAGCAAAAATAGTATCTTGCAATCCAGCATCAAAACTTGGTTACATAAGTTTTGTTAAACTTTATAAAAGGATAATTCTTATCGTTCATTGTACATTGTATATTGCCCATTGACAAACTCCTGCCAACCTGTCACACTAAACAATTTGGTATTCTATTTGACTAGGTCTTGTTGTAAATTACAAAGAAATCAAATAATACAAATAGATAAATTATGGCTAAAGGAAACATTAATGTATCGGTAGAAAATATCTTTCCATTAATTAAAAAGTTTTTGTATTCAGATCACGAAATATTTTTGCGTGAGTTAATTTCTAACGGTACAGATGCAACATTAAAATTGCAACACTTAATTACCATTGGCGAAGCTGCTGGAGTAGAATTAGGTGATGTTAAATTAGAAGTAAAAGTTGACAAAGAAGGAAAAAAACTACACATCATCGATCAAGGAATTGGGATGACCGAAGAAGAGGTTGAGAAATACATCAACCAAATTGCTTTTTCTGGTGCCGAAGAATTTATTGAACAATACAAAGACAAAGTAGAAGACTCTGGAATTATTGGGCACTTTGGATTAGGGTTTTACTCCGCTTTTATGGTGGCTAGCAAAGTAGAACTAATCACCAAATCTTTTAAAGATGCACCTGCTGTAAAATGGTCTTGTGATGGTTCTCCAAACTACGAAATTGAGCAAGTTGACAAAACCGAAAGAGGGACTGAAATCATTTTACACATTGCTGAAGATTCTGAGGAATTCTTAGAAGAATCTAAAATCCGTGAGTTGTTAACTAAGTACAACCGTTTTAACCAAGTACCTATCAAGTTTGGAACAAAAAAGGTAAACGATCCTGATTTTGAACCTAAAGTGATCAAAAAAGAAGACGGTACCGAGGAAAAAGAACCACATAAACAAATTGATGTTGATGACATCATAAACAATACCAACCCTGCTTGGACCAAAAAACCTTCGGACTTAGAAGCAGAAGACTACAAAAACTTCTACAGAGAGTTGTATCCAATGCAGTTCGAGGAACCTTTGTTTAACATTCACTTAAACGTTGATTACCCTTTTAACTTAACAGGTATTTTATACTTCCCTAAGTTGTCTAAAAACTTAGACATGCAAAAGGATAGAATCCAATTGTACCAAAACCAAGTATTTGTTACGGATAACGTAGAAGGAATTGTTCCTGATTTCTTACAAATGTTAAAAGGAGTTATTGATTCCCCAGACATTCCATTAAACGTATCTCGTTCTTACTTGCAAGCGGATGGTGCTGTTAAAAAAATCTCTGGATACATTACCAAGAAAATCGCTGACAAATTAAGTTCTATCTACAAAAAAGATAGAGAAGCGTTTGAAGGTTACTGGGATGACATTAAAGTAATTATTGAGTACGGAATGTTATCTGACGAAAAATTCTTTGACAAAGCAAACAAATTTGCATTGTACCCAACAACTGACGGTGGTTACTTAACTATTGATGAAATTAAAGAACAATTTGCTGCTGCTCAGACCGACAAAGATGGTAAGTTAGTTGTATTGTATGCTGCAAACAAAGAAGCACAACACAGTTTTATACAAGCTGCAAATAACAAAGACTATAAAGTATTGTTGTTAGATTCTCCTATTGTTGCCCATTTAATTCAAAAACTAGAGCAAACAAACGAAAATGTAACTTTTGTACGCGTAGACTCTGACCATATTGACAACTTAATTAAGAAAGACGATAATGTAATTTCTAAATTGTCTGACGAAGAAAAAGAAACATTAAAGCCAATTATTGAGGCTGCTGTACCTAAAGAGAACTACACCGTTCAATTAGAAGCGATGGATTCTTCAGCTTCTCCATTTATAATTACCGTACCCGAATTTATGCGTAGAATGAAAGAAATGAGCGCTACAGGTGGTGGTGGTATGTTTGGTATGGAAAACATGCCAGAAATGTACAACTTGGTCGTAAATACTAATAACGATTTGGTTTCTGACATTTTAAATGCCGATGAAGACAAACAAAAAGCATTGATTTCTCAGGCCTTTGACTTGGCTAAATTGTCTCAAAACCTGTTACACGGAGAAGACTTAACCAACTTTATAAAACGTAGCTACGAGTTGATTAAGTAAAATATACGCCAAAACAACACAATTTTAAAGCCCTTGCAAAAACGCAAGGGCTTTTTTTATTGAAACACCTTTAGCAATCCCTTTATTTTAGGTTTCTTTTCTTCTCACAAAAACCTATTTTTGTGACAACTACCTAAAAATTTCTTCACTATGGACATTAAAATCGCCTTTACAGACATTGATGGAACCTTATTAAACTCAGAAAGAGAAGTCTCCGAAATGTTAAAACAACAAGTTGCAAGAATTACCCAACAAGACATTCCTTTTATTTTGATTTCATCACGCATGCCCAGTGCAATGACACATATTCAGAAAGATTTAAATATTTCGGATTTACCTATAATTTGTTACAATGGAGGATTGATTATAGCCGACGGAGAGGTAATTAATGATATTTCGATCCCTCCTACCCTATTAGAAGATATTTTAGAATTAAACCCAAAAGGAAAAGTACATTTAAGTCTGTACAATAATGATGATTGGTATGTTCCTGACCTTGATTTTTGGGCTAAAAGAGAAGAAAACAATACCAAAGTAACTCCCATCGTCAAACCAACTGCCGATGTAATTAACCTGTGGATTTCTGAAGGAAAAGGTGCTCATAAAGTTATGTGTATGGGAGACAAAGAAGATATTGACATAATTTATTCTGAAATAGGAAAATTACACGGGGATAAACTACATCTTTATCGCTCTAAAGATACCTACATTGAAATTGCAAACAAAAAAATTTCTAAGCTTACAGGAATTCAGGAACTGTTAGCTTGTAAATACCCAAAACTTAACCTAGAAAACTGTATTGCTTTTGGCGACAATTACAATGATATTGAAATGCTAAAAGCAGTAAAATTAGGAGTTGCCGTAGGTAATGCCAAAGAAGAAGTTTTGCTAGTTGCCGATGCTATTTCAGACATCAATAAAAAAGATGGCGTAGCCAAAGCCATTCAAAAATTTATCTAAAAAAATAGGGCTTTGTCTTTATCTGTAATCAAAAATGAGTTTCCGTGTATTTTTTTTTATAACTAAGCCAAAAAAAAGCATTTTGTGTATCAAAATAATGTTAAAATCATTAATTTGTCGCCCATTAAAAAACGTACTTAATTAAACACTTACATATATGTTTTTATCTATCGCTTCATTTCTTGGCTTTACCTTATTGGTAGCCTTAATTGCCTGGCTTGCGACCAGAAAAAATGTCAATAGTTCTGATGGTTATTTTTTAGGAGGACGTAGTTTGACTGGACCTGTAATTGCGGGGTCCTTATTATTGACCAACTTGTCTACTGAACAATTAGTAGGATTAAACGGAGCTGCCTTTGAAGAGGGAGTTTTAGTTATGGCATGGGAAACTTTAGCCGCTATTGCTATGGTTGTAACTGCTGCCTTTTTATTGCCTAGATATTTAAAAGGAGGAATTACTACGGTACCTCAATTTTTAGAAAACAGATACGATAAAATGACCAAAACTTGGGTATCTGGATTATTTTTAAGTGGATACGTATTTATTTTAATTCCGATTGTCTTATTTTCTGGAGCTTTGGCCATTAACACTATGTTTGATGTACCCGAAGCCTTAGGTTTAGTAATTCCAGAAGATTTGGCAAGTACCTTATCTCCTGCTGAATTGGCAGACTTACAAAGACAAAAAGACTTTTTAGCACTGTGGCCAACGGTAATTTCTATTGCTGTTATTGGTATTATATATGCCGTGTTTGGTGGACTTAAAGCTGTTGCTGTTTCTGACTCTATCAACGCAATTGGATTGATTATTGGAGGTTTGGCAATTCCCGTATTTGGATTGTTAGCAATTGGTGATGGTAGTATTGGTGAAGGAGTTTCTACATTATTTACTGAACACTCTGAGAAATTTATTGCCGCAGGAGGACCTGATGCCTCTGTGCCATTCCATACAATCTTTACAGGTTTAATGTTGGTACAATTATTTTACTGGGGAACCAACCAAGCTATTATTCAAAGAGCTTTGGGTGCCAAAAACTTAGTAGAAGGACAAAAAGGTTTGCTATACGCTGCCTTCTTAAAAATATTAGGACCTTTAATGTTGGTATTGCCAGGAATTATTGCTTACCATATGTCTCAGCATCCAGGAGATTATAACTTTTTCTCATCAGCTATTATTAAAGATCAAGCATATCCATTATTGGTAAAACAAGTATTACCTGCTGGAATGGTTGGTTTCTTTGCTGCTGTATTGTTTGGAGCTATTTTAAGTTCTTTTAACGGAGCTTTAAACTCATCAGTAACTATTTTTGGTTTGGATATTTATAAGGCTCACATCAACCAAGAAGCTTCTGAAGCAAAAGTGGTAAAAGTGGGACAAACTTTTGGAATCTTTTTAGCAATTGGTGGTGCTTGTATAGCTCCTTTTATTATATATGCTAACGACGGTTTGTTTGGGTATTTACAAAAAATTAATGGGTGTTATACCATTCCAATCTTTACTATTATTATTGTAGGATATTTAACCAAACGTGTACCTGCTATTGCTGCTAAAATTGGGTTAGTTTCTGGTGTAGCTTTATACTGCTTGTACGTAGTGTTAGACGAATTTGTAATTCCAGGACAATTGCCGCATTTCTTAGACATCTGTGCAATTTTGTTTACTCTAAACATTATTATTATGTTGATTATTGGTAAATTAAAACCAAGAGAAACCGATTTTGTGCAACAATACACAGAACAAGTAGATATTACCCCTTGGAAATTGCTAAAACCTGTAGGAATTATAATAACTGTTATCGTAGTTGCTACATATATATACTTTAATTAAAAAATTTGTTAAAATATATCGATATATTTGTAAACCCACTATTTTTGTAGTGGGTTTATTTTATTACCTTGATCAACATGAAACAGTACGTATATTTCTTACTAACCATAGCATTGTATAGTTGTTCTAACACTTCTGATAAAAATTTTATTGTTGAAGGAGAGATTGTAGGATTAAAAAAAGGAACCATTTATCTTGAAAAGATTCAAGATGGGGAAATTTTGGTCATCGATTCTGTATATATAGACAATGGAAAAGAAGAATTTATTATGGCCAACAACATTAAAGAACCTGAAATTTTCATTCTTTCTTTAGACAAGCTAAGCACCAAACAACTTCTTTTTTTTGGTGAACAAGGAACAACGCATATCAAAACCAATTTAGACCATTTTTATAGCAAATCTAAAATCACAGGTTCAAGCCTACATGACTTGTTAGAAACTTTTGACAAATACATCAAAAAATTTCAAGATGAGAATTTAGATTTAATCAAAACCAAATTTGAATCTCAAAAACACAATGATTTTGCCGAAGTAGAAAAAATAGAACAACGCAGACTACAAAACTTAAAGCGTATGTATTTGTTTTCTGCCAACTTTGCTATTGCACACAAAGATAAAGCTATTGCCCCTTACATCGCTTATGCAAAAATGGAACAAGCTGCACCTCAGCTAAAGCAAAAAATATACGATGCATTAGAACCAGAAATCAAAGCAAGTAAATATGGAAAATTGCTAAATGCTCAGCTTATCGAGTAAAATTATTCTTTTAGCTTAATACTCCATGTAAACTTAAAACTAGCCACTATGGCTCCAGTTTCATCAGTTCCTATGGATTCTAGTGTAAACTGAGTTCCTTCTCCATACAACAATTCAGCATCAATTCCTTTCTGAATGCTTACTCCTTCGTGGCATTTGAAGTAAATTTTACCCACTGCTTTTTTGGTAAATTCTGCCTGGGTTCCTAAAACCAATGTAGAAAATTTATGCCCTGTTTCTCGGGTCAATTTAATGACTAAAGCCCCAGTTGCCAATTCTGCTGTCATGGCAAGTACCGCAAAATAAATCGATTGAAAAGGATTTTGATTGAACCAGTTCAATTTTACTTTTGCAACACACATTGTTTTAGTTAACGTTGCTACACGTACACCACACCAGTAGGCAGAAGGTAATTTAAAAAATAAAAAACGATTTAATTGTTTGGCTGTTAGTTTCATTGTACATTTATTGGCAACACTTAAAATACATATTTTTTTGTTATGAAGATAGTAGACAGTAAAACAGATCACAATTTAGCAATGATTCTGCATTTATGCGGTTTTTTAAATGGAATGTTACCAATAGTTGTTCCCTTAATTATTTGGTTACTAAAGAGAGAAGAAAGTGATTTTATTGACAAACACGGAAAAGCAGCATTAAATTTTCAAATTTCAGTAATTATCATCGGTATTTTGGCAGTACTCTTTATAATTTTTACCTTTGGCTTAGGTACGTTTTTTGTAGCTCCTTTGGCAATAATTTTTGTTTTACTATACATTCTTTTTATTATTAGAGCAGCCATTGCTGCACACAAAGGACAATACTACACCTATCCCATTAGTTGGGACATTATCAAATAAAATTTTAAGAAGCCGTAACCTCCTTAAACAAAGCCTCTAAGGTTTTGTTTTTGCTGTTTAGTTGTAAAATTCTTAAACCTTGTTCGTTTGCAAAATCAAAAATTGCTGCACGTTTATCTTCTTTAGTATTAAAAATCAACTCCCATTCATTGTCATGAAAATTAGTAGCTGTTTCTAAATCTTTAAGTTGATTCACAAACTGAAATTCAATCTTAAAATCAAAAACAACATGTAATATTTGCTTTTGTCCTGATTTTAATTCTTCTAAACTGGCATCAATTTTTAAGTTTCCTTTGTTGATGATAATCACACGATCGCAAACAGCCTCTACTTCTTGCATTATATGTGTAGAAAACAAAACCGTTTTTTCTTTTCCTATTTTTTTGATTAGTTCACGAATTTCTACTAGCTGATTAGGGTCTAAACCTGTGGTGGGTTCGTCTAAAATTAACACTTCTGGATTGTGAATTAAAGCAGCAGCCAAACCTACTCTTTGCTGATATCCTTTAGACAACTGATGTACTTTTTTATTTGCCTCTGATGTTAGCCCTGTTTGATGAATTACTTTTTTTATTTCTTCTTTAGCAGCTTTGTGTACATTAGCAATAAAGGCTAGGTATTCTTTTACGTACATTTCTTTGTATAATGGATTGTGCTCTGGCAAGTAACCTAGTTTCTGGTTTGTTAATTTGCTTTGGGTACTTACCAAAGTATCACACACAAAAAGTTTCCCTTTAGAGGGTTCAATGTATCCTGTTAACATCTTCATTACGGTTGATTTCCCAGCTCCATTAGGCCCTAAAAACCCAACAATTTCCCCTTTTTTTACTTCAAAACTCAAATGGTTTACCGCAATTTGATTTCCGTATTGTTTGGTTACATTTTCTACTTTAATGGACATATCCTTTAAATTTAACAGGCAATAAAGTTAGCAATTCTCCCCTTTTACGACTGATTATTTCAACGATTATTCTGAAATTTGCAAACATGGAAAATAAGAGCGTACATTTTAGAAACTTAGGAAAAAGAGGCTATAAAGAAACTTGGGATTATCAAGATCAATTGTTTCAAGAAATCTTAGCCACCAAAGTCTCTAACCGTAAATTAGAAAAACCTGTTGCTACTAACAACCATTTTTTATTTGTAGAACATCCTCATGTATACACTTTGGGTAAAAGTGGAGATTTGTCTAATTTATTGCTTACCCAAGATCAACTTGCTGCCAAAGGAGTAACTTTTTACAAAAGCAATCGTGGTGGCGATATCACCTATCACGGTCCTGGACAAATTGTAGGATATCCTATTCTAGACCTCGACAATTTTTTTACTGACATCCATAAGTACTTACGCTTTTTAGAAGAAGCAGTGATTTTAACTTTAGCAGAATACCATATTAAAGGAGAAAGAAGTGAAGGAGAAACAGGTGTTTGGTTAGATGTTGGAACTTCTTTTGCTAGAAAAATTTGTGCCTTAGGCGTACGCAGTAGTCGTTGGGTAACTATGCATGGATTTGCACTGAATGTAAATGTAGATTTAGGCTATTTTGACCATATTATTCCTTGCGGAATTAAAGGAAAAGCTGTGGCTTCAATGCAAGCTGAACTGGGCAAATCTATTGACATTAATGAAGTACAGCAAAAATTATTACATCATTTAGGCAACCTTTTTCAGTGGGAATTGCTTCCTTTCTAAAACAACCGTAACTGCTCTTCAGGCAACAACTTAAAGCTTTGTCTGTGATGCTCACAACTTCCTGTTTCTAAGATTGCTTTGCGATGCTCTTTAGTAGGGTAGCCTTTATTTTTTTTCCAATTGTATGCAGGAAAATCTAGATGAAGTTTCTCCATATACATATCTCTATATGTTTTGGCCAAAACCGATGCAGCCGCAATAGACAAGTATTTGCCATCACCTTTTACAATTGTTTCACTTGGAATATCTTTATAAGGCCTAAACTTATTTCCATCAACAATAATAAAATTAGGTTGTAGTGTTAGTTGATCTATGGCTCTGTGCATGGCTGTAATAGAGGCTTGTAAAATATTTAATTCGTCAATTTCTTGTTGATACACATAGGCAACTGAATAAGCTAAGGCTTCTTTCTGAATAATAGGCAACAACAATTTGCGTTGTTTTTCGGTCAATTTCTTAGAATCGTTGAGTAAAGGATGTTCAAAATTTTCTGGTAAAATTACAGCAGCAGCCACCACAGGCCCTGCCAAACAACCTCTTCCAGCTTCATCGGTTCCTGCTTCTAAATTATTTCCTGAAAAATTGGCTAATAAAGGCATATTTCTTGTTTGGTTCCCTCAATATTAGTCATTCTGATTCGTTTAAAAAAATTACCTTTGCTTTGCAATTTTTAATTATGAAAAAAACAGGAATTTTATACCTCTTTTGTTTGTGTTTTTACTTGGTAAATGCGCAAGAAGAACCTAAAAGTCTTTTGCCAGAAGCAAACATAACCTTGCAAAAAGATAGTCTTCAGTTTTTAAAAAACAAAAGAGATAAGAACATTCCCTTGGATAGCATTAAAAATATGTACGGAGGTAGGTATGTAGATTATCAAAAAATTTCTTATGCTTTTGACACCATACAAATAGATACCACGTTACATATAGACAAATACTTTAGACATAATTTTACCCAAAAAGACGATTTTGAATGGGCTCCTTTTCCTAATCAGGGACAGACTTTTGTAAAGCTTAGTCACCAGTTTGTACATAATGATATTCTTCCCGTTTTTGGAGCCACCGCTAAATTATTTGACTATTTGTCTATAGAAGACATCACTTACTATCATGTACCCACACCTACAACTATTCTTTTTTACAACTCGGGAATGGATGGACAGATGCTAAACAGTACTTTTACTACAAACTTTAGTAAATTCACTAACTTTTCTGTAGGCTATAAAGGACTTCGATCTATTGGAAATTATCAAAGAGCTAGATCTAGTCATATCAACTTTAGAACTACATTTAGTTATTACAACCCCGCCAAACGTTATCAATTTAGAACGCATTTTATCTCTCAAAAATTAGACAATTTAGAAAATGGTGGATTGACGGCTACTTCTGTAAAGGAATTTAAGGATGATAACCCCGATTTTCAATCTAGAGGTAGAGTAAATGTAAATTTGTACGATGCTAGAAGCTTTTTAAAATCGGATCGTTTTAACTACGAACACGAACTACGCTTGACCAACACAAAGGACAGCTTACAGCAAAACTTAACAAATTTAAAAGTCGGACATCACTTTAGTTTTGAAGCTAGCAAGTACCAATTCTCTAGTACAGATACTGATTATTTTGATAATAACGAAGCCCTTTTTGGCGAGCGTTTAGAGGATTACACCAAAGACAAAACTGAACTTAGAACTATACAAAACCAAGTATATTTAAAATTTAATTCTCCTTGGATTTTTGGAAACTTTAAAGTTTTTGGAGCAGTAAATAGTATAAATCAAGCTTATGATGCTGTCAAAACCTTAGAAACTGAAAATATTCCTAACGAACGAAATATTAATTTCACTTCTATAGGAGGTAGCTGGAACGGAAAATACAAAGGTGTTTTTATTAACGGATATGCACAACAAGTAATTAACGGAGAAAACTTGAATAGCAATTTGCATGTAAACGCTGGTTTTCAGCTAAAGAACAACGTATCTGCCAAGGCAGGATTGCAAATAAAAACACAAACTCCCAACCTTAATTACACGCTAAATCAATCTAACTTTACCAATCTTAACTGGAATCAAAATTTTGATAGTGAAGCTTACAGAACCATTTACGGAAGTATTGGTACCAAATGGCTTAAAGCAGATCTTTTTTTACATCAAATAGAAAACTATGCCTATTTTGATGCTACCAGCCGTGCCAATCAATATTCACAAATTATAGATTACCTTAAACTAAAAGTACAAAGTGAATTGCAATTAGGGCATTTTCATTTAAACAACACACTGCTCTATCAAAACGTAGCACAAGGAAAAGAAGTTTTTAGAGTTCCAGAATTTGTTACTAGAAATACATTATACTATCAGGATTACTTTTTTAAAGGAGACCCTTTGTTTGCTCAAATAGGAATTAGTTTTAAGTACTACACCAATTATTACGCAAATAGCTTTAACCCAGTACTCAATGAATTTTATCTACAAAACAGCAGCCAAGTAGGTAATTATCCTAGTTTTGATGTTTTTGTAAATGGAGAAGTACGAAGAACCCGTATTTATTTTAAAGTAGAAAATGTAACAGCAAGTATTACAGGACGAAATTACTTTGTAACTCCAAACCAACCTGCAAGAGATTTAATTATGCGTTTGGGTGTGGTTTGGAATTTTTGGAACTAACGCTTAACCAATTGACTGATATTTAACTTAATACCAACATCCAGAATATAAGGCGTAAAGTTTCCTTCTTGCACAGGTCTTAATTGTCCTAAATTAGCAAAAAGAGCTACACGCTGATTTACTTGTTTTTCTAAACCAATACCATATTGGTAGCCCAAACCGTTTCCTAGATTGATGTCACCACCTCCTCCTGCTCCAATCATTCCTTTTAACGGAACTTTTACGGTTTGTGTTATTGGTAAATAATACTGCAAACCTAGCCAACCTTCGGCATATGCTCCGTAGTTTCCTTGATACGCCCATACAGTACTAGCCAACAAGCTAAGATGAGCATTCATATGCTTCTCTATATCAAAACCGATTAAGTTAAACGCTTTATCATAAGGTCTATTTTGCTTATCGGGTTCCCCTTTTGTAAAATATGTTCTGTTAAACACAGCAAATTCAAAACCTTCTTTTACCAGATTGTTAGCAGTAACCACGGTTTCTTTTTTAGGTTCTTTTTGTTGATAGAATTCAAATGATCTTCCCAAAGAAATGTCTAGCTGACTGGATTCAAACGCTCCGTTGGGAGCAAAAGTTTTTCCCAAATTGGCCTTTAATAAATAATCTTTAATTCTTAGCCCAAGTCCAATTTCTGCTTGTAATGCCAAACCACCGCCAAACTCTACTGCTCCTCCTCCTGCTCCACCAATTAAAGCACGCGTATCCAAAACCAAATGATTGTTTAAAAAAGAAAGTTCGTAACCCAACCCTGACAAATACATCATAAAACCATCTACTCCTCCTCTATACGCACCTCCTAACTCTACCGTTGCATACAAGTGCTGGGTTAAAAATCGGTTCAATTCAAAACCAATCAACGAAATTGCCTCTGCTGTATTGGGATCTGAAGACAAGGTAGGTCCTTTTCTATAATCGAACAAAGTGGTAGATAACATTGCTGCCTGCAATTTATAAAAATCGGTAGCTTGTGTAGTGGCTTGAATTTCAGCGATGGACTTTGTTAAATAAGTGTCTACACCTATTGAAACACCAACATTGGCATGCAAGCTTGTAATATTTCCCCCATCAGGGAACTCTACTCCAGCAATTCCAGCCCTTAGCCCTAGTCTAGGAGATATCATCCATTCTATATCTAAATGAGGTCTTACCATAAAACCACCTCCGTCTGGGGCAGCACTACCTCCACCTCCTCCAAGATACAATCCTGCATCGTAGTAAAGTTTATTAGACAGTAAGGGCTTTTTAATCCCTGTAGAAACCCCAAACACAAAAAAACCAGAACGAATTCCCGTTAGGGCAGAATACGTATTCACTCCAAAATACCAATCGGGTACTTTGGCAACCAAACCAAATACTTCGTAACCAATTCCTAAAAAACCCATATCAGGCTCATTACCGAACATTCTTATAGATTCTCCTGACAAACGAATTCTAGAAGGAAGTTTTTCTACAGAATAGCTTTGCGAAAATGCAAATTGAACTGACAATAGAACGATCCAAATAATGTGTTTCATAGTTTATTCTTTTTGATGTGTGTCCATTAAAATAGTAATAGGTCCATCATTTACAATATTTACTTCCATATAAGCACCAAACTCTCCGCTTTGTACAGGTTGCTCCATTAGCTCTGACATGCGTTTTTTAAAAGCCTCATACAACGGTATGGCAATATCTGGTTTGGCAGCCTTTATAAAACTAGGACGGTTTCCTTTTTTGGTTTGTGCAAATAGAGTAAATTGGCTTACCACAATTACTTCTCCTTTTATATCTTGAATGGATAAGTTCATCAAGCCATTTTCATCGCTAAATATTCTTTGTTTAACAATTTTTTGACAAAGCCACTCTAAATCTTCCTGCCCATCTTCGGCAACAATTCCTAAAAATATTACCAAACCAGCTCCTATTTGGGCAACTTTTTTTCCGTCTATACTTACAGCACCTTTGCTTACCCTTTGTAATACTACCCTCATTATTTAAAAATATCTTGTCTGTAGTTTTCTTCTTCCTCTTCTAGTAACTGTACGTAACTTTCGTATCGTGTTTCTGACACCAATCCTTCTTCTAACGCTTTTTTAACAGCACATTTAGGTTCGTCTACATGAATACAATTGTTAAATTTACAGGCAGATTTAAGCTTAAAAAACTCTGGAAAATAGTCAGTAACTTCATATTTGTTAAAGTCTACCACACCAAAACCTCTAATCCCTGGAGTATCTATAATATATCCTCCAAAAGAAAGCGGATGCATTTCTGCAAATGTGGTAGTATGTTGCCCTTGTTGATGTTGCTCCGAAATCTCTTTCGTCTTTAAGTTAAGCCCAGGTTCTAAAGCATTTACTAAAGTAGACTTTCCCACTCCTGAATGTCCAGAAAACAAGCTAACTTTATCTTTCATTAAGGTTTTAATCTGCTCTATATTTGTTCCTTCTTTGGCCGAAACATCAATACAAGAATAACCTATGCTTGTGTATATGTACTGAAAAGCCGCTCGGTACTCATCCATTTCGATGTCATGAGTATCGACTTTATTAAACAATAAAATTGTTGGAATGCTATAAGCTTCTGCCGTTGCCAAAAAACGGTCTATAAAAGTGGTGGTTGTTTCGGGATTGTGAAGCGTAACTACTAAAAAAGCAACATCGATATTGGAAGCGATAATATGAGTCTGTTTGGATAAGTTAACCGATTTACGAACAATAAAATTCCTACGTTCTTTGATTTCTTTTACAATCCCAGTTTCTTTTTGGGGTTCCATTTCAAAAATAACCTCATCTCCTACAGCAATAGGATTGGTACTTTTGATTCCTTTCATTCGGAATTTCCCAGGAATTCTACATTGATACATCAATCCTTCTTCGGTTCTAACTGAATACCAACTTCCTGTAGATTTTGTTACGATTCCATTCATACCGTAAAAATACTAGTTTTTTGTGGAACCGTACCATGTTTCTTTTAGTTGATTACGGAGACAAAATATGTAACGTACAATCTATTTTTTGTTACCCTCTTTTAATCACCTTGGCTTGCCATTGTTCTCTAGCTGTTTTTACATTCAATAAAAAAATGCCTGATGGTAAGGTAGTACTATCTATTTCTAATTTTCCGTTTTTTATCAATGTCGTATCAGATAAAAGCTGAACACCCAAACTGTTGTATAGGCTTAATGCTACCTTTTCTTGATGCGTAGCTGATGGAATATAAACTTCAATCATATCATTTACTACTGTTTGGACTAAAAACATAGTTGAATTCATAACAATATTTTCCTCAAACATTCCTAAACATTCTTGATTTGTTGTTACCATTAAATGATTTTTTGATGCTTGCAAGGGAAGTGTTACCTCAGTTCTTTTAGTATGTATAACTTTATCGTTTAAAACCACAGAATAACTAGTTCCTCCTGAAAGATGCAAAGTTACTTGTTGATTGATTTTATCGATTGTATAACTTACGTTTAATGATGTTGGCTCTATTATGGCTACCTTATAGGTACCCAACACTGTCAAAGCATCAGAGCTTGTTACTGTTACCCAATAAGAACCCGCAGCCAAATTGGCTACGGATATGTTTTTAGATAATGTATACTCTTTGTCTAACTGATTGCCTTGGATATGCACTTTTACTGTTTCTGATAAATTAGACTGAATCTCAATCTCTCCATTAGAACTTTCAGGACAAGAAATGGATTTGCTTGTAACTGTAACAGGTTGCAAAGGAACATCAAACAAATGTACATCCATAATAAGTGAACTCACACGGCCTCCTGCATCAGGAAATGTTATACTGATGGTGTTATTTTCTTTAAGCAAATTGGCTGAAAAAGGAATTTCTATCATCCCAAAAAAATCGTCTCTATTGGCCTGATCGTAACCTTTCCAATTGGTTGGTACTGTAACTTGTGTTCCATTTATTTTTACTATTGGTTGTTTAGACTTATCATGTTTTCTAGAAATACTCATTCTTAGTACCACATTTCCAGCACCTAATCTTTCAAGACCATTAAAATTGTATGTTATTTCTTTGTTGGCTTCTATTTTCTGTAAATAATCTGTGGTATAGTATTTCTGAGTTCTAACAGCGTTAGTGTACTTTAAATCTCCTTGTAATTGATAAATCAGCAATACGGTTTCACCCTCTATTAAAGACAACGAAGCCGGGGCTTGAGCTAAGACTTGATCTTGATAATCTAACTCTTTGTCTTTATATATCTTTAAGTCTCTTTTGCGAATAGACTGAATTGTTTTTCCTTTAAAGCTTGTTGGCAAAGTAACTTCTTCTGCAACATCAGATAAATTGTTAATGGCAACATATAGTCTATTTCCATCTAAAAACGCTTGTGTTTGTATGTCAGGATTATCACTTTCAATTCGAACTCTTTCCCCTTGAACTCCTTTCCACAATTCGTAAAATTTAATTCTTGGAGAGTACTTCCATCCTGTTGGGTTGGGTTGTCCTATATTAGACGGAATCCACAACGTTGCCTGATAAGGCTGATAATTATTTGCCGCTGTAATATGCCAGGTTGCTTTACCGGTTATAAACGGAATTGAGTTTACCAATCGATCTTCTCTATCCATTAAATTGAATAAGATATGATTGATAGAACGCAATGTTTGAGCACTTGCCACCAAACTAAAATCGTCTCCATATCCTTTTTCTATAGCTCCATATTCCGTAATAGCATGTGGCTTAACTTTATTCCATTTAATAAAACTGTAATTCTCTATTAAATCTAAAATAGCTTCAGAATTACTTCCCGATCTTCTGTTGTCTTGTCCTGTAACGTTTACACCATCGTACAAGTGCGTAGAAAAAGCGTACATGTTTTCTCCTGCCGTATCCATAAACATTTTCATATTTTCATCCCAATGCCCAAAGTCATTCAGTTCCATCGATGGCCAAGCACTAGAATATCCAATCACTTTTGTATTTTGTAAAGCAGGAGTGCTGTGAATTCTTTTTCCTACCTCATTATACAATAAAGCCATTTGTTTCTTAATTCGTACATTCTCATCATTGTTCCATCCTCCTTGATAAAACTCACTTGCATGTACAAAAGGTTCGTTCATCACTTCAATAAACTCTTCTAAATCTCCGTTGTTAACAAAATCTTTGTAATATTCTACAGCCCAATCACCAGCCTTCTCTATATCCATACCATCTACAAAAGCATCTTTGGGGTGATGTGTGCCTACTATGCCTTTCTTAACCGATCTTATTTGGTCGTTACCGTTCTTGTAAGCCGGATACTCTCCTACTTTTCCTGTAAGTTGTTTGGCTCTGGCAAAAGCTCCCCAAAACTGTCTTCCTCCAGTAACATCATAATCATTTCTAAACTGAGTTTGTTCAGCATCGAAACCACTATCGTGCACACTAAAGTATTTTGTTCGGTCTAAAGCAGAAACTTCTCCTAAAAATCTTTGACAGGATGGATCTACAGTAATGTTTGTTTGAGAAAAAGCAAGCTGACTTAGCATTCCTGCAACTATTAAAAGTTTGTTTTTTGATGTTTTTACAATCATTTTTTGGTTTTTATGATTTTTTCTCAAATTTCTTTTATTTCTATCATACTTTTAAAATCAAATGATGAAATTAGTAGTAGAAACGTTGAAACATCAAAACAAAAAACTTCGAAAAATTACTTGTATTTTTCGAAGTTTTGCACATATGTGGTATTGCTAAATTTTATTCTCTTGGCACTATTTTAAAAGTAAAAGCATGATTTCCTATTTTTCTTTTAGGCAAAGAAATCGTTAATCCTTCTAGGGTTCTATTAAAAGCAAGTGGGGTACCATCGCCTAACATTTCTATGGATTTTATTTCCTTAGCATACAAACCACTCCCCTTTTTTAAACTTTTAATAGTAAACTCTTTTCCCTTTGGCCAGTCCAAAACAATGGCATACAAAACAGCTCCTTTTGTTGTAAAACGAATGTCTTTAGCTGTATTATCTGCATTTTTTTTCTCACTTAAATGCCCCTCTACTATTTTAGCTTCTCCTTCTCCGTAAATATCAAACGTTCTGGTTCCGTAAATAGCTTCTCCGTTTATCTTTAACCAATCTCCCATTTCTAGCAAACGCTTTTTTACAGGTTCTGGTATTTCTCCATTGGCTTTGGGAGTAATATTTAACAATACAGCACCGTTTTTACTTACCACATCTACCAAAAAGTCAATCAAACGGTTGGTAGATTTGTAGTGAGGATTACTAATGTGCGACCATGCATTCCAGTCAATAGAATCATCAGTTAGCCATGGAAAATCTTTTTTCTCTTTCATCCTTGCACGTTCCAAATCTAACACTGCAGTTCCTTTAGCAAAATCGTAAAACTTATAGGTTGAAACCACTTCTTGATTTTTTTCTACAGCATGATTGTAGTAGTAAGCCAAAAATTCTTGTCGATGTTTTTCTGAAATAATATCCATTTTGTTGTCAAACCAAACCAAATCTGGATCATATTTATCAATAATTTCTTTCAAGCGTTTTAACCATTCGTCGTTAAAAGCTTTATCCGGTAAGGGGTAATACTTTTGAATACCTGCATCTATTTGATGCGGCCTATTCGGCATCACAAAATCTCCTTTTTTAACTTTAGGACCATACAAATCTGAGTACAGCGGATTGCTAGCATCTGTAGAGGTATCCCAAGTAGGATACCAGGCATACAACCAATGTCGATGATAGGTTGCGATAAACTTCATCCCTCGTTTTCTAATTTCTTTAGACAACTCTCCCATAATATCTCGTTTAGGCCCCATATCTTTTGCGTTCCAACGAGTCAACTCACTATCCCACATTGCAAATCCGTCTGCATGTTCAGATACAGGCCCAGCGAATTTAGCTCCTGATTTTTGAAATAAATCAGCCCACTCAGCTGCATCAAATTTTTCGGCCTTGAACATGGGAATAAAATCCTTGTAGCCAAATTTGTCTAAAGTTCCGTAATTTTCTATGTGATGTTGATGTATTTTTTGAGCTCTTGCACTTTTTCCCTGGGGATGATTTGGACCTGCATACATAAAGTGTGAATACCATTCAGTCTCGTAAGCGGGAACAGAATAAGGCCCCCAATGACAGTAAATTCCAAATTTTGCATCTAAAAACCACTTGGGAGTTTGGTGCTTTTTTAAAGATTCCCATTGGGGTTGATACGCTGTTTTAAGAGTCTCTTTTTTTTGACTTTGACAAGATGTCATTAACAAAAATAAAGTAGCAAGAGAAAAAAAATATACTTTCATATCATTTAAATTTTTATAAATATACGTCTTCATAACCTTAAAATAAATAAGTTTCTTTTACAAAGTGTTTACATCAAAAAATAGCCAACCAAAAAACACAAATACGACTACAAAAACAAAACACCCCATAAAAATAAAAGATTAACATACTAAAATCAAAATACAAATACGACCAAACACCAAACAAAAAAGACCACTAAATAGTGGTCTTTTTTTATTAAAAAACAGGTTTTTATTTCTGGTCTTTTACCGATACATCTTTTCCTTTTACTACACCTTTTGCAGTATGTTTGCGCATTCTTTCTGTTCTAAACCCACGAATATACTGATAATCATATGTTTTGTATTCATGTGTCAAACCCCAACGTAAAATTTCTGTTGGTTCTTTTTCATTATCGGCAGTTCTATTTAAACCAATAGCATGGGGAGCTCCTTTTACTACGGCTTTAATTTCAAAATTGATTCCATCAGGAGACCATTGAACGGTGTTCTTTTCTGGTCCATCTGTGGTAATTAAAGATGCAATACCTCCATTATATGGCCATACACAAATTTCGTGTCCACTGTTAGATATTGGGTTGTATTCAGACTTTACATAAGGCCCTTTAGGATTGTCTGCAATAGCAACTCCGTGACGAATTTGACGACCACCAAACGTAATTGCTTCTCCCATTTGTTCTCCTTTATAGTACAAATAGAATTTTCCTTTGTAAGGAATAATACAAGGATCGTGTACTTTATGAGAATCAAAATCTCCTTTTTTAATCACAGCAAAACGATCTTGTTCTTCTCCTTTCCATACCCCATTGTCTGCAGGGCTTAAGATAGGTTCTTTACTTTTGGTCCACGGTCCATTAGGTGAACTAGACCAAGCCAATCCAACTTGATTTTTTACTCGCACATTGTACAAACCACCTACGGTTTGATAACACAAGTAATACATACCATCATGTTCCATAATTTCTACAGTAAACACAGATCGATCATCATAAGCTCCTTTCTCTCCGCGAGCAACAGCCAATCCTTCCTCTTTCCATGTCAATCCATCTTCTGATGTTGCATACCAAATATCACATCTATCCCAAGGGAACACCTTATCATTTTCAATATCTCCTCCAAAACCATCAGTAGGTCCTGTTGATTTGGTATACCATACGTAGTATTTTCCATCGTGCTTAATCATAGCACTAGGGTCTCTACGTACCACACCTTCTTCATAAGCTAAATCTCCTTTAAGGTCATAAGTTTCGTATTTAAAAAACCAGTCGTTTCCTCTAACCAATTCTTCATCCCACAACAAAGCTCTTTTAGAAGCCGCACTTAATTTGTCGGCATTGGTAATTCCCAAAAAGTCTAATTGCTCTGCAGTAGGTTTCATTTCTTCTTTTGATTCTGGACAATCAGCAGTTTGTTTTGCTGGTTGACAAGCAGCCAATGCAATTGCAAACAAGGCTGAAACTAATTGTATTTTTTTCATATGTATTGTTTTTATGCTAACGTATTAGAATAGGCAATAATGATGATCCCAATAACCATACACATTAACCCTAAGTATAGTGAGTTTTTTGCTTTTCCTGATGCTTTGATCCACTCTTTAGTTATCAATCCACTTACAATGGCTGTTACCACACAAGCGGTGTTATAAATAGCATAACCCACACTTCCTCCTAATTCTTTTCCTAATTTAAAACCGGCGTAAGCAAATAAAACGGAAGCAGCAAAGTTAAATACAGCCATAATTGTTGTTAGTACAATATTTTTACCTAAATGTGGGGTTTTAAATTTTCCCCATAATTTTTTTGCAGATAATTGCTGAATAAAATATACGGCAATAGCAACTCCTCCTGCCATGTAAATAACATACATAACGGCAACAGCACTTTTCCAAGGAGCATTTCCTCTTGCTTGAGAGGCAGTGTCTATAATTTCTCCTCCTGCAGCATATGCATAACTAAATCCTGTTGCCAACAAACCTCCAATAATTGCAATAGAAATTCCAGCCATCATAGACCCTCCTTTTTTAGCACCTTCGGTAGCTGCACCATCTTCGTCTTTTTGACGTAAAATTCCTGCTCTACCATTGGCTATAATTCCTACTAACACAACAGCTAAACCAGCTAGAATTGTGGTTAATACATTAGGTTTAGGCAAACCTACTTCAATAAAAGGTAATAAAGAACCAACTAAAATAATGGTTCCTATAAAAATAGAAAAACCAATAGAAAGTCCGATATAGTTAATGGCTTTACCCCACATCATTACACCAATTCCCCAAAGCAAACTACAAACAACCATAGTTAACAAAGCTTTTGATGGAATTTCTCCTAAAATTTCCGCAAAACCATCAATCAATAAAAAAGCAGCAATGTTGGGCACCACAAAAGTGTTGATTGCAAAGAACAAGCTCCATGTATTTTCAAATTCAAAATCTTTAGTAAACTTTTCTGGCAAAGCATAAAGTCCTAGTAGCAATCCTGCTAAAACAGCGAATAAAATTCCTATTATCATTTTTTTATTATTTAGTTGTTATACGTATTACCACCCAAATTTAAAGATGGTTTTGCTTTTAAACTCTTCTCCTGCTTTGGTAATTGATTTTGGAGAGTTGACAATATTAGGTCCATTAGGATACCTGTGAGTTTCACAACAAAATCCTTTGTATTTACCGTATTGTTCTCCGTTTTCTCTAGCCAAAGCATCCGATGTATATTTACCTGTGTACAACAACATACAAGGCTCTGTAGTAAATACATCTATACTACGATCTCCAAACGAAACCGATGCTGTTTGCTTAAGCTCTCCTACCTGATCAAAAATGTAAAAATGCTCAAATCCATCTCCCATTTCTTGGTGTGCTTCTCCTATTTTTTTCCCATTTCTTAAATCATCGGCTTTGCCTTCTACAGATACAATTTCTCCTGTAGCAGCTCCTGTTTCGTCTAAAACCAAACGCTTATCTGTAAATATTTTAGCGTTGTGATTTTCTACTGTTTCAGAAAAAGAGGCTAAGTTAAAATAGGTATGATTGGTCATAGACAAAGGCGTATCTGCATCTGGTGTTGCACTATATGCTATAGATAACTCGTTGGTTTCTTTTAATAAAAATGTAACTGATGCTGTTAGATTACCTGGAAAACCTTCTTCTAAATCTTTACTTTCTAAAGAAAATGTAACCCCCACAGCATCTTTTTCTTCTATGGCAGTAGCCGACCAAACTTTTTTGTCAAAACCAACAGTTCCCCCGTGTAAATTGTTATCTCCGCAATTGGCTGCCAATTGAAATTTCTTGCCCTCCAATTGAAATGCAGCATCTTTAATTTGCGAACAATACCTTCCTACGGTACATCCAAAATAAGGAGAGTTATTTTTGTATTCTTCAGAAAAATATCCTTCTAATGTATCAAATCCACAAGCAATATTTGTTATATCTCCTTTTGAGTTTGGTACTTTTAATGAAGTGATGGTAGCTCCGTAGTTGGTGATTTTAACTTCAATTCCGCTAGAATTACTAAGTGTATACAAAGTAATTTCTTGGTTGTTGAATGTTCCAAAATTTGATTGTTCTACTTTCATATTTTATTGATATTTTTTTATTGTTTGTATGGTGCTAATTTTTCCCAGTCAAAAATAACTCCAACTCCCGGATAGTCAGGAGCTACTGCTCTATGATTTTCTACCACCAAAGGTCTAGTTGTATATTGATCAATAGGAAAACTATGTACCTCTAACCAACCTGAATTTGGCTGAGAAGAAACCAAACTTACGTGCAATTCCTGCATTCCATGAGAACAAGCAGGAATTCCGTGTTTGTCTGCCAACCTAGCTGCAGCTAACCATCCTGTTACCCCACCACAATTTGATGCATCAGGTTGGACAAAAGATAATTTTGCTTGATCCATTGCATATTCAAACTCATGGATAGTATGTAAGTTTTCACCCATGGCTAAAGGGAAACCTGTAGCATCTACAATTTCTCCAAAACCTTTGTAATTATCTGGAATAATAGGCTCCTCGAACCAAGTAATATCATATTGTTTAAAACCTTCAATAGCTTTGATAGCTTTTTCTACCGTCATTGAATAATTGGCATCTACCATAAAGGTAACATCTGGTCCTATATATTCTCTTACAGCTTTGATACGTTCTAAATCTTCTTCTAAATTTTCACGTCCAATTTTGATTTTTACTGCATTGAACCCAGCCTCTAAATAACCTTTCATGTTGTTTAGTAACTTCTCGATAGGAAACATCAAATCGATTCCTCCGCAGTATGCTTTACAAGTATTTCCATGACCACCTGCCACTTTCCATAAAGGCTCTCCTGCTTTTTTACAGCGAATATCCCACAAAGCTATATCTACAGCAGAAATTGCAAAAGAAGCTATACCACCACGACCTACATAGTGAATGTGCCACTCTAAAAAATCATAAATCCCCTCTACATCAGTTCCATCTTTTCCTACCAATACCTCAAAGTCATTCTCTACCATTGCTTTAATGGCTGTTCCTCCTTTACCTCCTGTATAGGTATACCCTGTTCCTTCGCTTCCATCTTCTAAAGTGATGGTTACTGTTACCAATTCAAAATGATAATGATCTCCATGTTTGGCATCAGACATCACCTCGGGTAAAGGCACTTTAAAAAGTTGGGTATCTATTTTAGAAATTTTTGTACTCATATTTTTTTGATTTAAAAAAAGAGCGAGAATTATTGGGAAAACTATAAACCAAAAAATAGAAAACCAACAACCCCGCTCTTTAAAAAAGTAATTATGCTTTGTGCTTAATATAGAAAGTCTTTTTCTCTAAATATTGTTCAAATCCGTACTTTCCATCTTCTCCTCCTGATCCAGATAACTTGTATCCGTTGTGAAATCCTTGGTGTTGCTCGCCATGCCCTCTGTTGACATAGATTTCTCCGTATTCTAACTCGTCGTTACATTTCATGATGGTATTCATATCATTGGTAAACACCATGGCTGCCAATCCATACTCACAGTCATTTGCATAACCAATAACCTCATCAAAAGAACTAAACTTTAAAACAGGTAAAATAGGTCCAAAAGATTCTTCGTGTACAATGGTCATGTCTTGAGTTACATTAGTCAATACCGTTGGCTCAAACCAAAAACCTTTCTCAAATCCAGTTCCTTCAGGACGTTTTCCTCCTGCAGCAATCGTAGCTCCTTCTTTTACAGAAACTTCTACCAAGTGCTCCATGTGTTTCAATTCGTTTGCATTTACTTTTGGCCCCATATCTGTTTCTTCTAACATTGGGTCTCCTACTTTGATCTCAGCAACTTTAGCTAAGAATTTTTCCATAAATACATCGTAAATATCTTCGTGAATATACATGCGTTCATTACAAGTACAAACTTGTCCACAGTTGTCAAAACGAGAATGTAACGCCGCATCTACAGCCGCATCAATATCTGCATCAGCAAATGCGATAAACGGAGCTTTACCACCTAATTCTAATTGTACATGTGTTAAGTTTTCTGCAGCTGCACGAGCAATACTTTGCCCTACAGGTGTAGAACCTGTCATGGTAATCATTTTGGTAATTGGACTTTCAACTAAAGCGTTCCCCATTGCTCTACCTGGTCCTGTTAAAATGTTGATAACTCCTGCAGGAATTCCAACTTTGTTTGCCAAATCTCCTAATTCTAACGTAGCAATTGGCGTTTCAGAAGTAGGCTTGATAACAATTGTGTTACCTGCTACTAATGCCGGTCCTAATTTACGACCTGCCAATGCCAATGGGAAGTTCCATGCAGTGATTGCAACAACTACTCCCTTAGGAATTTTTTGAATCCAAATTTGCTCATTTGGATTGTCTGAAGGGATGATATCTCCTTCAATTCTACGTGCTCCTTCTGCTGCATATCTTATAAAAGATGCAGTTACAGAAACTTCAAAACGGGCAACTTTTAGTAATTTCCCTTGCTCTTTTGTTAATAAAACAGCTAAACGTTCGTTGTTAGCATCAATTTCATCAGCCAAGGCATATAAGTACTCTGCACGTTTTCTTGCAGGTAATTTTTTCCATTCTTTTTGTGCTGTTTCAGCAGCTTTTAAAGCCTCTACAGCTTCCTCAGGAGTTCCGTTTTGTACTTTTGCTACTACTTCTTCTGTTGATGGGCTAATAATGTCTATTGTTTCTCCAGATGTTGAAGTTTTCCACTCACCATTGATGAACAACTGATATTCTTTTACTTGTGACATAATTTTCTAGTTTAAATGATTTCTATTAATGATTCAAAAATCTAATACTTTGTATTAAATTATCTTCCCATCCATCCACCGTCTACCAACATAATACTTCCGTGCATATACGCAGCAGCTTCAGATGCTAAAAACACGGTAGGTCCTGCAAAATCAGTCGCTTCACCCCATCTTCCCGCAGGAATACGTGCTAAGATAGATTCTGCTCTATTCGCATCGTTTCTTAAAGCTTCTGTATTGTCTGTTGCAATATATCCTGGAGCAATTGCATTTACGTTTACACCTTTTCCTGCCCACTCGTTAGCAAACGCCATAGTTAACTGTCCTACAGCTCCTTTACTAGCTGCATATCCAGGCACTGTAATTCCTCCTTGGAATGTTAATAACGAAGCTGTGAAAATAATTTTCCCAAATCCTCTATTCACCATTTCTTTTCCAATTTCTCTTGTTAAAATAAATTGAGCATTTTGGTTTACTTCAATTACTTTATCCCACATTTCATCTGGATGTTCTGCTGCTGGAGTTCTTAAAATCGTTCCTGCATTGTTTACCAAAATATCAATTTGTGGATGGTCTTTTTTAACCGCTGCAATAAATTCATATAACGATTTTCTATCAGAAAAATCACATTGGTATGCACTAAAAGACTTGCCTGTTGCTTCTACTGCTTTAGAAACCTCACTACCGCTTAATTCTAACGATGCAGAAACCCCTATAATATTTGCTCCGGCTTCGGCCAAACCAACAGCCATTGCCATTCCAATTCCTCTTTTACATCCTGTTACTAAGGCTGTTTTTCCTTCTAAGCTAAACTTATTTAAAATACTCATTTTTGATTTTGTTTAATTTTTGTTATTTGAATTCTACAGTAGTTGAAATTGGCAAAGCAGCTCCTAAATCTTGACTCCTTTTACTAGGCAACGCATTGGCTACAACCAATTTGTACTTCCCTTTGATCCAAGTTTTCTTTCCCTCTTTGTTTACCTGAAACAAGTCTTTAGCTTCTAGATTAAAGGAAACTGTCTTTGATGTATTTTTTTGAATTTCTATTCTTTTAAATTTTAACAATTGGTATTTGGGCAAATCCTTGTTTGAGTTCAAAGGAACTAAATACAACTGTACTACTTCTTCACCATCTACTTTTCCGTTATTTGCAACAGAACAAGAAACAGTAAAAGAGTCTTTTTTCTTAATTTTTTCTTCAGAAATTTGTACGTTAGAGAATTTAAAATCTGTATAGGAAAGACCAAATCCGAAAGGAAACAAAGGCTCTTCTTCCATATACTTATAGGTTCTTCCTTGCATACTATAATCTTCAAAAGGAGGTAGCTGTGCTACAGATTTAGGAAAGGTTACAGGCAAATGTCCTGAAGGAGACACATCTCCAAACAACACATCAGCTACTGCATTTCCTCCTTGTTCTCCAGGATACCACATTAATACAATAGCATCAGCTAAATCGTACAATTCTCCTAAAGCAACAGCACTTCCTGAAGCAACTACTAAAATTAATGGACCTTTCTTTTTAGCTGCCATTTCTTTTACATAGTCTATTTGGTTTTGTGGTAATTTTAAGTCTTTTTTATCTCCTTTATTAGGTGATGCAATTGCATCTACCTCTTCCCCTTCAAAATCTGCAGACAAGCCCACTACTGCAATTACAGCATCGGCTGTTTTTGCTACGTTGGGTGCCCAGTTCTTAGGGTTTAGGTTTTTATTAAACGGCAAAGCCCCCATTCTATAGTTTAATGATGTTCCTAAGGAAACTTTATCTGCAATCCCCTCTAAAACCGAAACTAAATTGGTAGTCATTCCATAGTAGTTGGCCAATAACACATCACTAGACGATGCAAATGGTCCTGTAACATATGGTACTTTTATATTTTTATCTAATGGCAGTGTATGGTTCTTGTTTTTTAATAAAACAATCGATTTCTGAGCTGTTTTTCTTGCCAATGCTATATGATCATCAGAATGTATAACGCTTGTAGGAATTGCATTGTAAGGATTTGCTTCTTTTGGGTCGAAGAAACCTAACTTAAAACGAGTTTTTAACAACTGTTTTAAGCGAGTATCTATTAACTCTTCTGAAACCAAACCTTGTTGCACTGCTTTTTCTAAAGCTCCATTATAAACATAACCACAATTTAAATTCACTCCTGCTTTTAATGCTACCGCAGCAGCTTCCGGCATTGTTTTTACTTGCTTGTGTCCTTTAAAAATATCTCCTAATGCTCCACAATCAGAAACTATATACCCATCGAATCCCCAACTTTTTCTTAGTGTTTCTTTTAATAAAAATTCACTACTTCCAGCAGGAACTCCATAAACAGCATTGTAAGCAGACATAACCCCTTCTACATTCGCTTGTTTTACCAACGCTTCAAAAGCTGGCAAGTACGTTTCGTACAAATCTTTTTTTGATGGATTGGCATTGAAGTGATGTCTTAACTCTTCTGGTCCTGAATGTACTGCAAAGTGCTTGGCACAGGCAGCAGACTTTAAGTATTTTGGATGATTTCCTTGCAATCCTTTTACAAAAGCCACACCCATTTGAGATGTTAAATAAGGATCTTCACCATAAGTTTCTTGTCCTCTACCCCAACGCGGATCTCTAAAAATATTTACATTAGGTGTCCAAAAAGTCAATCCTGCATACTGCCCTCTATTTCCTATGGATTGAGAAATGTTGAATTTTGCCCTAGCCTCATCAGAAATAGCCGAAGCAACTTGTTTTGCCAAAACGGGATCAAAAGTTGCTGCCAAACCAATAGCTTGAGGAAATACGGTAGACTTACCATTTCTAGCAACTCCGTGCAACGCTTCGTTCCACCAGTTGTATTCTGGTATATCTAGTCTCTTTACCTCTGGACTTCCGCTATCTAGCTGAGCTATTTTTTCTTTTAGAGTCATGGCTTTAACCAAATGATGAATCCTCTCTTCGAATGTAAGAGAGGTATCCAACCATTTTTGCGCTTTTTTTTGCCCCAAAGCCAGTGTAGGGATAATTGTTAAAAGTACAAAGAACTTGTTCAATCTCATCTTTCCCTTTTTGATTATAATTGACAGTCCATTAATACTTTTAATCCATCAGGATTGTTGTCTATGTTTTCGAACACTTGTTGAATGTTGCTTAATGGCTGAACATCCGTAATCATTTGCTCGAATGGTAATTCGTTTTCTGTAATCAATCGGATTGATTTTTCGTAGTCTTCTTTTTCGTAAACACGAGCTCCAATTAATTTTAATTCTTTCCAGAAGAACTTAAACAAATCAACCTCTTTTTTAACTCCGTGAATAGCCACCATTACTATTCTACCTCGTATTCCTGCTACTTCGCACATAATATCTAAAGCTGGTTGTACACCAGCTACTTCAAATACTACATCTGCTCTTCTGTTTTCGGTCTTACTCTTTACGTATTCTACCAAGTCTACTTCTAGAGGACTTACAGCATCAAAACCTAATTCTTTTGCTTTGGCTATACGTGTTGGATTTACCTCCGAAATAATTACTTGCGCTCCTACTTCTTTAGCAACCATAGCTACTAACAAACCAATAGGCCCACCTCCTAATACTACAGCAGTTTCTCCAGCAACCAATCCACTTAATCGAACATCGTGTGTAGCAACTGATAAAGGTTCTATTAAAGCTGCTAATTTTAAATCGGTAGTTTCTTGCAATTTGTGCAATACAAAAGCTGGAACATTCCAGTACTGTTGCATTGAACCTGGGCTATCAATCCCTATAAAATTCAATTCTTCACAAATATGATTAAACCCTTTATCTGATGGCTTTGCTTTGGTATCATCTAAAGGACGAACAACGACTTTGTCTCCTACAACAAAACCTTCAACTCCTTCTCCTACAGCATCTATAGTCCCAGACATCTCATGACCTATAGTCTGAGGCATTGACACACGCTTATCCATCATCCCATGGTAAATATGCACATCGGTTCCGCACACTCCAGAATAAGCTACTTTAATCCTAACTTCTCCTGCTTTTGGTGCTTCAATTTCTTTTTCAATAACACTAAAGGTTTTATTCCCTTCGTAAACTGTTGCTTTCATCTTGATTACAATTAAGTTTCAAATACGAAACTGGTTTCTTATTTGAAACAAATATACAACAAATTATAAATAATTCACTTTTTGAATCAAAAAAACATCATTTTAAAAAAAAGCCTAGTATTTACTTGTATTATTATGATTCACAGAATAATAAAACTTACCCTTAACAGCAAAAAAAACTCCTTAAAAATAGAATATTCTTCTATATTTTAAGGAGTTTTTCAACTTCTAAAATCTTGAATTTTTCAATCTATAAATCCTAATTTTGTGGATATTTCTTTGGCATAACGAGCTACAACCCTCCCTTTTTCATCAAAATCTTTGGATGGTAAACGACCATGAGGTGCTGTAACCCATATGGCCGCAACAGGATAACCATGTTCGTTAAAAATAGGAGCTCCGACACAGTTAATCCCCTGAATATCCTCTCCATAATCTACGGCATACCCTGTTTTTTTAACATTTTTTAACTGCTCTTTATATATTTCTTTAGAAACCACCGTATTTTCTGTAAAACGATCAAAAGACTGTTTGTCTACAATTTTATGCATTTCTTCTTCGGGCAAAAATGCCAATATAGACTTCCCTCCTACAGAACTATGAATACTGAATTGCGTTCCCTGCTCTACAAACAATTTTACAGGATATGAGGAAGCTACTTGTTCCAAAATGGTTCCATTATCACCTAGTAAAGTTCCTAACATCACAGATTCTTTTAGTTCATCTCTTAAAGCACGCATTACATCAATAGAAGCTTCTACAATGCTTTGTTCGTTGATGGATGAAATTCCTAAGGTTAATAACTTTCTAGAAAGTGTTATTTTTTTGGTGGTTTCGTTTTTTTGCAAATAATTCTTGTAAATCAATGTATTTACAATTCTAAAAGCGGTCGTTTTGGTAATAGATAAGGCTTCTATAATTTCTGCCAAGGTCAGTCCACCTTTTTGGGTTGCCAGTAATTCAATCATCATTAAACCACGCTCTAAGTTTGGCACGCTGTAATTTGGTTTTCCTTCAACCTTTTCTTCTACTCCCATATTTTTAAAGTATAACTACAAAAGTAAGATTATTTACCTATAATTTTAAAGTAATTTTCACAGGTCATGTGATTGACTTCTATTTTATTATCTACTAGAAAAAAACTCAACATGGCTCTCTTTTTTATTTTTTTAGGTTTCTATTTTTAAATCAAAAAAAAATGATTTCTTAAAACTGAATAAAATTACCTCATCATTTAGTATATTTGACCAATTCTTTCCCTATTTCCAAACGATATTACTATTTTTTATGATGAAAATTTCATTTTTCACTATTTATATTGGTGCGTTGTTATTTTTTCAAGCGGGATGGAGTCAAAAGTCAAAAAACGATGATCCTCATTTTATTTTAGCCGAGCAACAAAAAAACATCAACACAAAAGAAGCTGTTAAAAACTACCAAAAAAGCTTAACGCTTTGGGAGCAAAAAAAAGATTCTATTGCAATGATACGAAGCTTGATTGCTATAGCTAGATGCCAGAATAATCTTACCAACTACAATAAATCTTACGACAATTACTGGAGAGCATTGTTAATTGCCGAAAAAAAACACTCTAAAGTGTGGGAGGCTAGAATCCATCAAGATCTTGGATACTTATACAATTACTTTGAAAGAGATGTTCCTGCACTAAAACATCTGTTATTAGCTTTAAAAATCAACAAGCATATTGATAAAAATACCACTAGTAGAGACAACTACATTCTAAGCAATTATTTGTCTATTGCTCGTTTTTATCGCAGTAATGATAGTATTCAAAAAGCAAAATCTTATCTAGACAGCTGTTATGCTATTGTAGAGAAACAGAAAAAAAAACACACCAATTACTATTTAGAGGTAGAACATGCTGTTATTCTTACTCACAACAACCAAATAGAAAAAGGGTTAGAAATACTAGAAAACAGCAAACCTTACTTTAAAAAAGTGAACCCCGCATACCTTTCGGTAATCTACTTTATTATTGGAAAAACCTATTTGATAAAAAATGATTTAGAAAAAAGTGAAAAAGCATTTCTAAAATCGCTTGATATTATAGCTACTTACAAAAGTCATATTAATTACGAGTTGTACAACTACGAGGAACTTTCTAAAATATACTTAAAACAACAAAAATACTTAAGAGCTTATAAATACAACAACAAGGCAAAAGTATTAAACGAAACTATTTTTGGCAGTAAAAGTGAAAATAACAAAGAGTTGTTTGCTGTTAAAGACAACTACAGAGTTACTAAAGAAAAACAGTTAATTTTGGAACAAAAATCTAAATTGGCTAGCTTAGAAAACGAACAATCTATTAACAAGCTTAAACTAATTATCCTTTTTGTTGTTATGATTTTTAGTATTCTAGTAACTATTGTTTTTATTAGAAACCTTAGACTAAAACATCAAAACGAAAAATCTATTATAAAAGAGAAGCAGAAAGCTACATTAGAAAAGCAAAAAGAAATAATAGAGGTAAAAAACAAAGAACTAACCTCATCTGCTTTGCAATTGATAGAAAAAGATGAATTCATCAAAAAATTAGAAAAAAAGTTAACCGATGGTGATGAAAAAACAGATTTAAAAACCATCCGAAACATGGTAAAGTCTATCAACAACAACCCTGCAAACAACTGGCAAGAGTTCGAGGCACGTTTTATAGACATTAACCAAGGATTTTTTGAAAAACTTAAAGAGCAATTCCCAAACCTTGGCCCCACTGACTTAAAAGTTTGTTCGCTTATTAAGTTGAATTTTTCGAGCAAAGAAATGGCTTCTCTTTTGGGTATTTCAATAGAAAGTGTTCATACTTCTCGTTACAGAATTCGTAAAAAATTGGGACTCAATAGAAGTGATAACCTTTCCGATTTTATTAATAGTATTTAATACAATAAAATCCCCACGCTACAAAGCATGGGGATTTTTTTAACCATACATACAGTACATTTATTCTATTTGCACTTGTATTGTAGATTCTTGCAAACCTTCTGCTTTAGCGGTAATATGTACACTTCCTTTTTGTCCTTTTGCTTGTATAATGAGCAATAATTTTCCGTTATGAGTAGTTGCTTCGTTCGATTGAAATTTCTCTACACTATTTTTCCAACCACTATCAACACCTAGAACAGTAGCAGGACCTTCAACTAAAAATTCTATTTTTTTGTTTTCATGCTTTACAGCGTTTCCTTTTGCATCTACCAGTTCTGCAACTACGTGTACTACGTCTTCGTAATTTGAGTTGATTTTTTCAGAATCAGCATTTAAGACAATTCCATAGGCTTTTTCTGAAGTTACCAGCCTAGACTCTATTTCTTTTCCATCTTTGTAACCCTTGGCTACCAAAGTCCCTTTCTTAAACGGCATTTCCCATTTATAAATATGTCCAACAGTTTCAGTTAACTTTTGTCTTCCTAAGGAAGATCCGTTTAAAAACAACTCTAACTCCTCGCAGTTAGAATAGATTTCTACCACCACAGACTCTCCTTCTTTGTAATTCCAATGTTCATTTACTTCTTGCCAACGCCACAAATAATGTTTCCATCCGTCCTTCTTTTTTCTATCAAGTTGCCATTTTCTTTTTTATACAACGATTTTTCTAAGGTCTGTGTAGCCATATGAATCATAGGTTCTTCAGTCCACAAAGATTTCATCATATAATACGACCCTTTAGGAAAACTAGCAGTATTGATCATTCCAGAAGGCTGAACTCTAGTTGGCCAAGCTTGTCTTATTTCTCCCATATAATCAGCTCCTGTCCACAAAAATGTTCCTGAAATAAAAGGACGTTCCATAATGGCCTTCCACTCATGATATTGAGCTACATTTTCTGTTCCCATAATAACTTTACCAGGGTAGTTTTTATGACCGTAATCGTAAATTACCCTACGGTAGCTATAACCTACTATATCCAAAGCATCAGCATAGCCAGACTCGTGACTAGAAGATGGCAATATACAATTGGCGATTACGGGACGTGTAGTATCTAACGCTTTGGTCCATTTTGATAATTTTTGAGCTGTTTCACCTATATCATATTTTCCTCTAGGTAATGTTTTCATCAAGTGTTTTATTTTTTCTACTGAATGAGGAGGTTCTGACCAGAAATAATTTCCTTGCCAAGTCATATTATCAAAAAAACCTGTTGTTTTTGCATTTCTAGGATATGTCCATTCAATTTCGTTACCGATACTCCACTGAAAAATAGACGGGTGATTTCGATGACTTAACATTACGTTTTTAAGATCTTTATGTGCCCATTCTTGAAAATGTTCGCCATATCCTCGTGTAATATAATCAGTACTTTTTTCTTCCCAGCGATTGTATCTTTTGTCTTTTGGATTGTCCCATTCATCAAAAAATTCATCTTGCATTAAAATCCCCATCTCATCACACAACTCTAGCAACACCTTAGATGCTGGATTGTGAGAGCTACGTATTGCATTGCAGCCACCATCTTTTAAAACTTGCAACCTTCTTCTCCAAACTCCTTTAGGCACAGCTGCACCCACCAAACCTACATCGTGATGCAAACAAACTCCTTTTATTTTCATATTTTCTCCGTTTAAAAAGAATCCTTTGTCAGCATCAAATTCAATGCTTCTAATCCCAAAGCGAGTGTTGTAAGTATCAACAATTTTACCCTTACTTTTTACTTTAATTATAGCTGTGTACAACGATGGATTTTCTATTTCCCATAAATTAGGATTGGCAATAACCACTTGTTGCTGTATGTTTTTTTGTGCTTTTTTAGTTACCAGTGTTTTGTTTACTGTTTCAGCGATCTTTATTCCATCTTCATCAACAAAAGAAGTCTGCACCTCTACCTCTTGATCTTGAGCAAAAGCATTGGACAAAGTAATCTGAATAGCAACCTCAGCTTCTTGTTTACTTACTTTAGGAGTGGTTACAAAAGTTCCCCAAACTGGCACATGCATTTTATTAGCTGTTCTTAAAGACACTTCTCTGTAAATTCCAGCTCCTGTGTACCAACGACTATCGGCATATCTAGAGTGATCTATTTTTACTGCCAAAACATTGGTCTCTCCATCAGTGTTTAAATACTCTGATATCTCAAAATAAAAAGGAGAATACCCATAAGGATGAAATCCTAATTGATGACCGTTGATATAGATTGTTGCATTATTATAAACACCATCAAACAACACATAAACTAGCTCATCCTCTTTTATTTCTTGATTAAATTCTTTGGTATAATAACCATATCCCTGACTACGAATATACCCTGTAGCCCATGCATCTTTACCTAAAGATTCATCGAACGCTCCCGAGATCACCCAGTCGTGAGGTACGTTTACCTTTTGAAATTGCTCTTTAGAAATCTCTGAAAAATCAATCTCTTTTTCGCTTAAATAAAAATTCCAATTCAAATTAAAATTTTCTGTAGTCTTTGCAACGTTGTCTGCAGATGACTTTTGCCCACATGAAAACAGTATTACCGAGATCATCGTTATTAACAAAATACATTTTTTACTCATTTTGGTAGTTTTATGTTCAACCCTCAAATATCTATCTTTTGTTTTGGTATGTAGCAATTTAATCCCTAGACAACAACTAAACAAAATAAAAAAAACAATAACAAGCAAAACAAACCTCTTATAAAACAGAACAATTCGCCACACGTTTTGATACGAACCTAATCAGTAAAAACAAAAAGACCCTCCAAACTAATGCCTGAGAGTCTTTTGGGGTAAAACAATTTCTTGATATTTTATCAACTTAATTTAACCAACTATTTCTTTGCTTTGGGATGAAAAACAATCTGATAGGAATGTCCATTTTTTAACATTTTTTTCATCATCTTCTTCAAATCTTTTTCATGAATGTCTGTCACCAATTTTTCAAAATTTTCAGGAAGATCCATATCGTAACCCTCTCTGTAATAATTTAAAAGCCTTTGCATTTGATAACGGTTGTAATTTTTAGCATCTTCTCTTTCTTTTAAATAATTGGTTTTAGTTTTTATCAAGTCTTCAGACTTTATCTCACCTTTAGCAATGGCTTTCAATTCTTTGTAGACTATCTCTATTAGCTCGTTTGCTTTGTCTGGATCACAATCAAAACGAACAGACATGGTTAATTGCCCTTTGGGTTTTTTAGTCAAATTTATTCCAACAGAGGCTCCATAAGTTCCCCCTTTTTCTTCACGTAAAGATTCTGTAAACCTAAGTTGCAAAACATCTTTTAACGCTTGAGCTGTCCACATTTTTTGCAGGCTAAAAGGAGTCTCCAGTTTGTAAGCAATATGAACCGATGTTTTAGGATCTTCCATTTCAAAACCAATCTTTTTGTTTATTAGATCTGATTTCCAGCGGGTAGTAATAGGCTTCCATTTTTCATACTTTTGTTGCTCTGTTGGCAAACTCGCCACATACTTTTCTAACAATGGTTTTAATACATCTGTCTGTACATCGCCTACAATAAAAAATTCAAAATCTTCTGGATTAGCAAAACGTTCATGATACAAACGCTGTATGTAGTTGAATGAAATTTCCTTAACAAAAGTACTATCTAATATTCTTTTGCGAGGATGCGATTTTCCATACAGAACGGTCACCAAGCTATCTTTCATTTGATCGTTTACTCGTTGGCTTTTTCGCGTTAAATAGTTTTCAACATTTTGCATCACTACTTCAAAACCTTGTTTATCGAATCTAGGTGCCATAAACCTTAAATACATCAATTGCAACATGGTTTCTACATCTTCAGTAACCGAAGCTCCAGAAATACTCTCCGAAAAACGACCGATTTTAACATCAGCTCTGGCCGATTTACCTGTAAGTATTTTAGGCAAATCAGTAGCATTATATGCCCCTAAACCAGAAAACTGAACCACACTACCTAACAAATTTGCAGAGGGTAAATCTTGATTGCTAACCAAAGACATGCCACCGTTACTCATGGCTTTTAACTGTACTTCGTTTTTATTTTTATTCACAAATTTGTAATGTACTTTTAAACCATTACTCAACACAAAGGTGGTAGCTTCTAACCCTTCGTTTTCTTTAATCGTTGTAATGGTACCAGAGTCAATTTTTAAATCTCCCAAAAGAGTACTACCCGCTAATTTTTCTTTATATGGCTTTAAATCACTATTGGTTTCTACCTTTGCTAGTGTAGTCAACACTTGTGTTTTGGTCAAATTGTTTTTGCCCTCGACTCCTGTAACCATCACATAACGATTGTATGGAGTGTACATTTTTTTTAATTCTTGTTGTAGATCTGCTGCAGCTAATTGTTTAAAAATTTCTTGAACTAAAGCAAATTCCTGTCCCATATCGGTAAGGGTAGTTCCTTCTAAAAAATTACTTTTTATTTGCTCTACCCAATATGCATGAGACCATTTGTCTTTTCTCTTTAATTGATTTTGGTACGATTTTACATACGTTTTTTTTGCTCTTTCTACTTCTGTTTCTGTAAAACCAAAACGTATGGCTCTATTCAATTCTGTAATTACTTGTTCAAAAGCTATTTGCTGATTATCAGGCTTAGGTCTTATCTGCAAAGTTAATGCATTAGAAGTTCTTGACTGGCTACCAAAATGAACTCGTGCACTTAAAAAAGCCGCTTCTGGTTTTACCGACAATTCTTTTAACCTGTTAGATAATAAATGTATTGCCATCCCTTGAAACAATGATTTCTTAAAAGTTTTAGTGGTGGTTGGCTTCTTTTTTTTAGGATGTCTAATCCCCATGGTTACAGAAGAACTTGCTACCTCCTTATCCATAGCCAACACATAATCCAATTCTTTATTTTCTGGGATGGATATTTCTATTCTTGGTTTTGGTTGTACTACTTTTGGAATAGAACCAAATATCTTTTTTATTTTTTCCTCTACTTCTTTTAGCTCAAAATCACCTACAATAGCAATGGCCTGCAAATCGGTACGATACCAGTCGTGATAAAACGAACGTAATGCTGAATAATCAAAATTCTCAACTACAGACATCAAACCAATAGGCATACGTTCTGCATACAAAGTATGGTTGAACATTACAGGCAATTGTTGCTGTAAAATTCGCATCCCACCACTTTGTCGTGTACGCCATTCCTCTTTAATAACTCCTCGTTCTGCATCAATTTCCTCTTCTGTTAACAGCAGTTCGTTAGACCAATCGTGTAAAATCATCAAACCTAAATTCATTCCCTCCTCATCGGTACTTAAATTGTTGATATTGTATACCGTTTCGTCAAAAGATGTGTAAGCATTGATGTCTTTACCAAACACTAATCCTTTCTTTTCCAAAGTATTAAGAATACCTTTTCCTTTAAAGTTTTTTGTTCCGTTAAAAGCCATATGCTCTAAAAAATGAGCCAACCCTCGCTGAGATTCGTTCTCTAAGATAGAACCCACATTTTGAATAATGTAAAAGCTTGCTACATTTTTAGTGGCCTGAGTACTTTTTAGATAGTAGCTAAGCCCATTGGGCAAAACCCCTTTTACCACAGTACTATCTGTTGGCAATTCAACATTTGGGCTTTGTGCCGACAAAACCCAGCTTAGCAAACACAATACTTTTAAAATTTTTATTTTCATACCTATTTATTTTCTAAATCTTCTTATCAATAATGATGCCTGCAAACTAATAATGATAAGAGGAACAACTCCTAAAAGAATTATTTTTAATCCATTGATCTGATCTCTATCAACCAAAATAACATTGTCTATAGATTTGGGACGACCCGTGGCTACAGGGTACCTGTTGTTAGCAAACCATTTGAACATTTTTTGAGCAAAAAGTATATTTACATGCCTAGGACTGTTACGAGCTACCTGCTCATTACTCATAAAATCGGCATCACCAACAAGTACTATTTTTTGTATTTTCTTATTGCGCTCCCTTGTCAAAGCAACTGCGATTGGTGCAGCTATTTTTTGTTGATGAACACTATCAAATACAACAGTTTGTGTAGCCAAATCAACAGGTTGTTTGGTGACCCAAGTAGTTTGTTTGTTGGTTAAAGTAATTGGGGTATAGGTAAACTCCGATGATTCCGACAAAGCAATCCCAATTGCCTTGGGATGTACCATCTTTGCTTGATCATAAAACTGAAATGGAGTAGTCTTTAAGGAATCTACAAAACTTACCTGAATCAAATCTGGAGAAAAGTCTTCACTTTCCTGTAACAAAGACCCCTGCATAAATTGAACTCCAAGTGGATTCAAAATGGTGTTTAAATATTTGCTAGAACTTGCCTCTGCCGCAAACATTACATTCCCCCCTTTTTGGATATAATCGTTTATTTTTTGCAATTGTGAGCTATTGTAAGCTTTTACAGGATCGCTTATCAACAACACATCCAAAGGCTCTATTTCATTTATACGATCTAAGTTTATCGGAAATACCTCAAAACCCGAGTTAATTAAAGAACCTCTAATGTTTAAACCTTTTAACAAAAATTGATACGATTCATCACCTTTTTGTTTTATACTTCGTTCTCCATTAGCCGCTAACACCCCAACTTTGCCTGGTTGTTCTAGCAATGTTTTTAAGACTGAGCTAATGTCTTTTTCTTTAGGATACACATAAATATCATCAAACATTCGCAAAGGCAACGTCTTATCTTTGTAATGAATAAAACGTACCAAACGGTTGTTTTCTGCTTTTAGATTTACAAAAGCTCTAATTTCTTCTGGACTTTTGATATCTTCTAATGCAATTTTATGCACTTTAGCTGCTTTTTGTAACATTTGCTTTATGGTATTTTTAGGACTCATATACGGTATAGAATCGTAATAATACACGTAATCCATTTTTAAATTTGGCATAAAACGTCGGTAAGAATCAAACCTTTTTAAATCTTTAATTCTATTTTCCGGGGCTCCATATTGTGCAGAATAATGAATAACATTTACATAGGTTGTTATGCGAATTGGTTCGGTAAATTGCCCAATCAGCTTTTGAGAATTGGGAGTTAGGGTTCGGTCTTTAAACCTAGTGGTATCTACATACACGTTCCATTGCGGAAGATTGCTAACGTACCCCACCGTTAATACACCCACAATTAGCAAGCCATAACGCATTGTTTTTTGAGTAAGAGAACTACTTCTTCTTTGATTTTTTAACCACCAAATACTTAGGGTGAGAAACAAAAAAATTACCAATAAAAAATACAACACATTCTGAGATACCAACAATCCATTTACAAAAGCATCTGTTCTGTTTCTTAAAGATAGCCAGTACGTTATTTCTCGTACAAAATCATAAGCCTGACCTACTTCACCAATAAAATTTAAAAAAGCCAACACAGCAAAAGTGCTTACCACAGCCACCACTGCGTATTGGGTTAAACAAGATAAGTACAAACCTATGGCTGCATAAGCACACATCAACAAATAAACACCTAACACACCTCCTAAAACAAACCAAACGTCTACGTGTTCGATGGTTGCATAGGCTACAGGAATAAAACTAACTAATACCAAAGCCAGCAACAAATTATATACGGCAACCGCTAGAAATTTTCCAAAAATGATTTCGGAAGTTTTTACAGGCGATGAGTACAATAGTTTAATAGATCCTGAATGAGTCTCACGTGTCATTAACCCCATAGTGATGAGTGGAATGTATAAAGCTAAATATTGCTGAGCTACAGTTAAAATTCCATCCTCCCCTGCAAATAATATTTTGGTAAGCACTTGTAAAGGTCTTCCTAATTGTTGATTGGTTTCGTATTTGTATAACAAATCGGTAAAAGTAACCCCTGTTTGTACAAAAAACACCACCAACACAATCCACGCACTAGGAGAGAAAAACATCAAGCTAAGTTCTAACTGTGCTATTTTTTGAATTTTTCTCATCCCTATTTATTTTTTTTAGACAATTGAGCAAAAATAGCATCCAACGAACTTTTTTCTAGTTGAATTTCTGAAAGTTCCCAACCCATTTCTATACTCTTTTTTACAATTTTTTTAGTCATGCCTTCATCGGTTGCTACCGTTAACCTTACTTGGTTTGTGCCTGTAAACTCTACCTCTTTTACTCCCTCCATAGCCAACAAATCTTCTACAGTAGGTGGTTCATCAAACACCGCTACTATTGCATTGGGCTGATTGTAATTATTAAAAGCCTCCAAACTATCTTGAAATACCGTTTCTCCGTGTTCAATCATCACAATAGTATCACAGGTTGCTTGTACTTCAGACAAAATATGAGTCGACAAAATTACCGCACGATCTTCTGCTATTTCTTTGATTAATTTTCTTACTTCAGCTATCTGATTAGGATCTAATCCGTTGGTTGGTTCGTCCAAAACTACCAGTTTAGGTTGATGAATAATGGCTTGGGCCAAACCCACACGCTGCTGATAACCTCCTGATAAGTTTTTTAATACTCGCTTGCTAAAATGAGCAATACCACACTTTTCTTTGGCCTTGGAAACTGCCGCATGTATTTCTTTTTTAGGAATGGATCGCAAATAAGCACAATGGATTAAATACTCATCTACAGTGAGTTCAGGGTACAAAGGAGCTTTCTGTGGTAAAAAACCAATCAATTTTTTTGCTTCTACGGGGTTTTCTCTAATATCAATTCCTTCAATAAGTGCCAATCCTTCTGTTTGATTGATGACACCACACAATATATTCATCGTGGTAGATTTTCCGGCTCCATTAGAACCTAACAAACCTAAAATTCCACGATTTTTAATTTCAAAATTTATATTTTTTATTGCCCAATCTTTGCTGTATTTATGAGACAAGTTTTGAACTTTTGCTACTATTTCTTCCATAATTATCTATTTCGTATCTACTATTTTTTATTCTTTACTTACGTTTTCTTTGCCATAAAACAAAAGAACCTAGAAGTAAAATAGAGCCGCCACCTCCAAAAAGGAACAGCAATTTTGTGTTTTGTATCTCTGTTTGTGTTCCCGTAATTTTATTGTCTATTGGTGGAATTTTTTGTACATCTACAGGATATTTTCCTCCACTAAACCATCGGAACAATTGTTTTACAAACGTGGCATTTTCTTGTGCTTTTACATTGCCTCTATTTACCTCTTTATTGCTCATAAAATCAGCATCCCCCAGCACCGCAATGCGTTGTGATTTACCATTATAATTACGCTTAAGACCCCAAGCAAATACCAAAGGCTGGGTTACTTTTAAAGCCTGATTAAAAGCAAGAGAATCCGAAACAAAAGTACGATGCTCATCGGGCAGCCTATACAAAGAATCTGAAGCTGAGGTTAACAATGGAAAAGCCTGAAACCCCAAGGTATCTTTTACCTTAATTGTTGTTGTTCTAGACAAGCTAATGACTTTTTTTGATGTTATAGAAAATCCTTCAGAAAAAGCAGCAGTATCTAAATGCGTTAAAACCAAATCCGGCTTATAATCTTTTGACTTTTGCAAAACCACTCCCTCAGACACCTGAACTCCAATTTCTTTTAAAACAGGCATCAACAAGCTAATTTTCCCTGGCTCTGTAGCAAAAATAGCATGGCCACCATTACGCAAATAAGTTCTTATTTTTTCTAGCTGTTGTGGTTCGTAAGCCTCCATAGGATCAGCTACTAACAAAACTTTGTTTTCTTTGGGCTCTAGAGCAACCGAATCTACTAAAACTTCGTTTAACTGAAACCCTTGATTGATTAATGAACTCCTATAATTCAAGGTGTTTAAAATGGTTAAATAGTCTTTGTCTCCCTTTTTTGCTATGCTTCTTTCTTGATGACCACTTAGCACCTGAATTTCGTAAGGAGCTTCTAATAAATTCTGAATTGCTGCTGTTATTTCTGCTTCTTTGGGGTATCCTATCATATCAAAAAACATTCGTAATACAGCGGTTTTACCTTGGTAACTAAGCACTCTAACAAATCCATTTTTTTCATCAGAAAGGTCGATTATTTTTTCAATTTCTTTGGGTCGTAATACTTTATCAAAATCGTATCCATAAGCTGTAGCAGATCGTTTTGCTTTGTCATCTAAACTTTTTAGTTGTGCATCTCTCTTGTCTAGTGTGTAATTGTAATAAGGAATGTAGTCTATCTCTAAATTGGGTAAAAAGCGTGTATATTCTTCAAACTGATGCAAGTCATACATTCTAAATTTTGGAGCTCCAACATGTGCAAAATAATTCACCACATTTGTGTAAACTGTCATTTTTAAAGGTTCCTCTAAACGATTGAGTATTTGTTGCGTTTGTGTTGTTAAGGTATTGGTTTTGTTCCTCGTAGTATCTAAATAACCATTAATACTTGGCAAAGATGTAAAATACCCCAAAGCTAATACCAGCATTACTACTGCAAGGTATTTTATTTTTTTAATCATGCCACTTTGTGCACTTCGGTTGTAGTTTAGTTTTAGTACACTTAAACTCAAAAACAAAAACACAATTAGCACAAAATACCACACATCTTTGCTACTTATAAGACCTACTCTAAAATTATCAACACGGTCTGCCATAGACAACCAATAGGTAACTTGTCTTACAAAATCGATACTTTGCCCTACCGACCCCATAAAATTCAACAAGGCTAACAAAGCCATAGTTCCCATAGCAGCAACCAATTGATACGAGGTGAGTCCGGACACAAACAACCCAATGGCTGCATAAGCACAAGCCAACAGATAAATTCCTAAAATTCCCGATAAGACATACCAAACATCAAGAGCATCTATATACAAATATCCAACACAACCCGCTGTTAATAACACAAGCACCCAAAGAAAACAATATCCCATCATGGCTACGTATTTCCCTAAAATGATCTGTAAATTGGTAACCGGGGAAGCATACAACAATTTGATGGAACCACTGCTTAATTCTCTACTCATTAACCCCATGGTTAAAAGAGGAATGTAAAGGTGTATTTTATTTTTTACTGAATTAAAAAAAGCATTGTGTCCTCCGAACACAGACTGAGTTAATCCTTTTAATTGGTTACCTAGTTCTTGGCTTGCAGCTTTTGCATCTAACAATTCCGTGAGGGTAATACCGCACTGAACAACAAAAACAATGAGCAACAACCAAGCTACCGGAGAATAAAACAAAATACTTAGTTCTACTCTAGCAATTCTTATGATTTGTTTCATGATATCAAAGGGGGCATATAAAAATCAGCTATATACTGATGTGTTAAAAATGAGACAAAGAGTAGTACTAACCTACAAAACAAGATACTTATTTTGTAGGTTAGTACATCTTTATTTTTGAGGAGCAATGGCAACGACTTTGTCAAATCCGTCAAAGGTTTTTATGTTCGCTTCATCAACAGTACCTAAGCCAATATTGGTGATAGGCAATAAAGACACTTTTCCCTGACTACCGTTATACGTAGACATTACCAATTGCTTGTTATTGGTCGCAATGTTGTCCGAACTGTATTTGTCTGGGTAACCCGATTGTTGATACAACTGCAAAGTTGTGATTGTTTCGCCTGATGGCACCGTATATCGTTCTTCAAAACTAGGTGTATCTGTACTGTACAACATAGCATAAATTTTGGTTTCTGTAGCGTAATACATCACGCGTTGATCTACCAAAAACACAAAAAACTTTGCCTGATCTATTTCCGGAGCACCAACCAAACTGTAATATGATTTTGGTGCTGGCGGAATTGGGCTTGGGTATTGATCTCCGCCACCATCAAACACATACAAAGCCAATTCTCCTGTGGCTTTATCTTTCAGCAAATGTCTAAAATCTCCTGTAGTACTGACTCCTGCAGCTACGTTTTCTTTGTTAAGCACATTCATCGGATCAAACACTCCTTCTGTATTTGCGGGTACAGGATGCATATTGGTGTCTCCAAACTGAATGCTAGGCAAATACACAAAATGTTCGTTTTGCTCATCGTAAAAATTAAATCGGACAGGAAGTGGGTAATAAGAAAAACCATTGTAAGCCAGTTCTGCAGGAACTTGATAACTGAAATCGAATGGCAAGCCAAACTTACGAGAAACGCCTAAGTAAGTGGCTGTCAACTGCCCTTCGCCTACATACACATCTCCTTGTACAACAGCACCTAAAGCTTGAGGCTGATAGGTAGACTTGGCAGAGAAAAACAAATCATCATTTTTTCCCTCGTACGTATAATCTAATGTATTGATTCGGTAAATATCTTGATCTGTAATACTCATCAAAGCATCTACACCGTAAATGGTGGTAAAACGCATTTGTTTTACTAAACCATTAAGCATTTGACCATTGATGGCAGAATACACGTTGTATTTTACACTTACTTCTGTACCGTCTTGTGTAACTTCTGGCGACATAATGTGGCTAAAATCGGTATGAACACCATCGGGAGTGACAGCAATTACCAACCCCTCGCCAATATTATTCAACACAGTTAAGGGCCAAGATGTACTATACACAAGTCCCGTAGCATTGTCGGTAACTTTGTAATACACCAAATGGTATTTCCCTACTCTATTGGGAGGCAATCGCACTTCATAATCTAAGTTTTTTTCTGTACTGATAACATCAAAGAACTCATCTCCTGGCTCAAAATTAATTTGCCATTCATAAGACAAATCCTCTGGATTTAAATCTCCAAAATCCAAATCTGGAGTAATTTTCAGGTGTTCAAATTGACGTACACTTAAGGTACTCATCCCAGTAGTATCTATAGAAACTGCCGTAATTTTACGTGTTGCCAATTGACTATCGTCTTTGTAACACGAGGTTGTGAGCCCTAAAAGTAGCAGGCAACAACATAACAAGGTGGTATATAATTTTTTCATTGAATATCGTTTTTTGTTTGTTACTATTAAGATATAAAAGCAACAAAATGATACATTAATCGTATTTAGATTTGGTGTAGTAACGTGGCACTATAGGCTGCCCAGCCAAGCTACCATCATCGTGTAAAAGTGGATTGTCTGGATGGTCTAAATTCCATTGTTTGATGTAATCTCCAAACTTGGTTCCCAAGGCAACAGCACCAGCACTACCTACCTGTATATATTCCGTTCTACCAAACTCCATAAGCCCAGTAGAGGTTACAAACACCCTATAGGCTGCCGTACTGGCTACTGGTGTAAAAAAGAAGCGAATATAAGTCCAGGCAGGTACTACAATTTGATCTGTCCAAGACAAAGTAAATTTGTTGGTCTCTACCACACCTGCACTAAAATCATCCGAATCTTCTAATTGCAACTGTAAAGAAACCGTTTGATTGGCCAAGGTCGTAGCATTTCGTAATTTTACTTTTAAGACTCCGCTATACTCGTTTGCTTTCACAACACCTTCTACAATTTCGTACAAACTTTCGTCTGCGGTGGTTTCATCACCCAAAACAGGAACTACACGAAAATAACGATCTATTTCTGCTGCCTGACCAATAACCTGTACCTGTACCTCTTGCAAATACTCTCCTGTTTCATTACCCAAAAAGGAATAAGTAGATTGGTATTGTTTGGTTTCGGATTGCGGCAAAAAAGTTACACCATCCGCTCCTTTAAAAGCTTCTATTTCATCTTTAGCACAAGCCAGGGTAACTATGCAAAGCATCCCCATCGTTACGTATTTTATGATTGATTTGATTGTTTTCATCTTTTGTGTTTTTTATGAATTTGCAATGCATTCTATCTACAATTCTGTATCTGGATAAGGCAATACATAAATAGCATCGTCTACTACAACATCATCCCCTATTCCAGGAAACGTTGTATAACCCAATCTTTTGTAGTAGAAAAACAATTGTCCCTCACCCACAAATTCTTTTCGATACTCTTTTTCTAATTCTAACTTTAACTCTTCTTGGGTAGCTGATGCTGGAATTTCTTCTATAATTCCTCTGCTGCTGCGTACGGTGTTTAAATAATTTACAGCCGTTGCTAAATCAGAGCCTGATTGTATGCGTGCTTCGGCAGCGATATAGTACATTTCTGGTAATTTGATAAGAGGTACTATTTCAGGATTTAAAATACCTGACTTTTGTATAAGTTTGGTACTTACCAAACCACGAGTTTGTCCTTCTAGCAATGTGTTGTAACGAATATCAGCCACTCCAATGTTTACATTGCTAGTTTCATAAACCTCGTCTGCAGTTCCTTGAGACAAATACAAAGCGTTGTAATTGGTATCCGTTGTCGCTGCATTTAAGATTCCAACAGTGGTCGTTCCCAAATCTGTAACATTTAACCCAAACAAAATTTCTGGATACAACAAAGGATCAGATGCTACAGGGTACGTTTGTGCATTTATCAAAGCAGTAGTAACATATTGCATCACCTCTTCTGCTGCCAAACGTGCCGTTTCAAGATCCTCCGTTCCTCCTTTCCACAACATAACTCTTGCTTGTAGAGCTTTTACTGCGTAATAATTCATACGCAACTCTCTATGATTGTAAAAACCTGTTCTGTTGACTTCTGTGTAGTACGAATCCGAACGCTCAATTTGTGTGTAGATTGGATCCTCTTCTAACAACATCAATGCTTCTTCTAAATCTTGTTCTAACAATTGAAAAGTAGTGGTATAATTTTTAGGCGAGGTTACGTTCTTACTAAAATCCTGTACGTAAGGAATAGTCAACTCTGCATCAAGACTCGATCTGTTATTAAGGTTTCCAAGTCCATACAAACGCAACAAATCAAAATGTAAGAAAGCACGCAGGCCTAACAACTCTCCTTTGATAAGAGCATAGTTTACAGTACCCAATACGTCTTGTTTGTTGTCTATTGCCTCTAATGCACTGTTGATATTAGCGATGATATTGTAGGATTTTATCCACAAAGCATCTATTTGGGCAGTTGCTAAAGTACCTCGATAATTAAAATTTTGCGCTTGACTATAAAGTGCATTGCTCGTTAAAGGCTCGTATTGCCTGCTTAGAATATCAATCAAATTAAAACTAAGGTCCTTGCTATACAACTCTGGTTGTGTCATTCCTATATACACGCCTATTAACGCATCTTTAAACCCTGTTTCGGTATCAAACTGGCTAGAAGCTGTAATGGTAGCTGATGATGTTTCTTCTAAAAAATCTTCACAGGAAACACATAAAAACAGTCCCAAAAACAGCAAGATATTTTTCTGTATTTTATAGATGGTATTTTTCATAATTTATCTGTTTTTATTGTTATTAAAAGGTAGCAGAAAGTGAAAAAGATAAGGTTCTTGCAAAAGGATAGCTGGTTCCTCGTTCTATTTCTATACTCGAAAATTTGGCAACTTCGTTCATATTAAAGCTCAACTTCAAACGATCCAAGCCCATAGATTCTATCCACTTATCTTGAAAATTGTAATACAAATTAATGGACGAAATGTCCAATTCATTTCTATCCTGAACAAAACGTGTAGTAGCACGTGTAAGCTCCTGATAAGCTGTTACAGTACCATCTCCGTTGCTACGGTTGTAATCTCCCAAACGCTTGTACAAAGCTTCTTGCCCTGGAGTTAACCACCTCCCAGTTAGCACACGTTTGTCTACATTGTAATTGATATCTACATTTTCTACTCGATCTACCAAGGTTTGATTGTACAACTGACCTCCACCAAGGAAACGTCCTGTAATTCCAAAACCAAAACCTTTGTATTCTCCGTTTAATCCTAAAACTCCTCGGTATTTCGGATTGCTATTTCCAGCCACCACCATATCATCTGCACTCCATTCAAACGTGGTGTTTCCGTCTTTGTCTACATAAATTTCATTCCCCGTAGCTGGGTCTATTCCTAAAGAAGGTACCGCCCAAATGGCGTTGAGTGATCGACCATCTTCATAGATGAGTACGGGCTGGTTGTTTCCTCTGTCTGCTGCTCTTTCTTTGGCCAAATCGTTGGCAGTTGTCAGGGCATCAGAAAGTTCTACAATTTCATTCTTATTGGTTTGAATTCCAAAGTTTAAAGACAAAAAACTGGTGTTGTTGGACCATACCAAATACGAAGCGTTGATTTCTATCCCTGAATTTTTAACACGACCTATATTTTCTTTCACACTATTGAACCCTGTAGAGGTAGGCACTGTTAAATCGGTGATTAAATTCTCGGTAATACTCTGATAAACATCAAATTTTAAGGTCAGCCCTTTTAGTTGTAAATCTAAACCAGCATTGTAATCCATTTTGGCTTCCCATTGCAAATTAGGATTGGCCAAATTGTTTAGATACGATCCGCTAAAACCTTGGTACAGGTTGTCTAAATAATACGAATACGTTGCAATAGATGCATTGCTGTTAAAATTTTGATTTCCTGTAGATCCTATACTTCCTCTAAGTCTAAAAACATCTAACCAATTTTGTTTTAAAAAAGACTCATTGTGTAAATTCCATCCCAATCCTAAACTCCAAAAATTAGCCCACCTATTATTCTCTCCAAACTGTGAAGATGCATTGGTTCTAAGTGTAATATCAGATAAAAAACGGTTGTCGTAAACGTAAGAACCTACAGCTAAAAAACCTACATCTCTGGAAACTCCTTCAATTCCAGAAGGTCTTGTTCCTAGTACATAATCTCTACCAAAAGTAATGTGGTTTCTACCGCTAGGAAAGCCTTCAACTTTGTGAATGATTTCTTGGTATTTTTGTTCGCTGATATTGAACCCTACATTAGAAAAATAAGTGTGTTTACCAAAAGTCTTGTTGTACATTAAGTTAAAATCTCCCGAAACACGTTTGCTGTTTCCGTCATTTACTTGGTACGAACCTTTGCGTTGTAAATCTTCATCACTAACATAAGCATCAAAACTAGTGTGATCCGAAGGCAAAAAGATATCTGCATCACTGTGTTTTACATCAATTCCTATACGTGTAGTTGCTCTCAATTCTGGCAATATATCCCATTGCACGTATAAGTTGTTTAAAAAATTAAGGTATGATGATGTCGCTTTTGTGTTGATGGTTGTGTTGTACAACGGATTGGTATAGCGAGTTCCATCAGGGGCAATTTCTGCATAATACGGAATAGATCCATCTGGATTAACCGCTTGCCAATAGGGATTCATTTTTACATATTCATTAAACGTTCCGTAAGGAGATTCGCTAGCATCGTTTTGCGTAATAAAAGTACGATTGGTAAAAGACACATTTTTTACACGATAAAAAGTATTGACATTTCCACTCAAGATTTTTCGCCCCGATCCTTTCATAACCCCCGCTACATCGTTGTAAGATAAGTTGGCCAACATACGCAAAGCATTACCTCCTAGTTCTACCGAAAGTGAATGACGTTGTCCTATTCCTGTTTGCAAAGGTTTCGAAATCCAATCGGTGTCCAAACCTTCTAAGGCTAATTTTTTTCGGTAGTTGTACAACTGCTCCAATCGTACCAAATCGTCTGCATCAGAAAAAACAGTAGGCAAATACACGCCATCAATACGTTCTGCTTCAATTTTTTCGAGTGCATTGGTAAGATTGTAGCTGGTTAAATCTGGAATTTCCAAATCAACATTGGCATTGTAGGTAATTCTTACCTTTTCTTTACTCAATTTTTGGGTTTCGATAACCACTACCCCATTGGCCGCTTTGGAACCATAGATGGCTTTGGAAGCTGCATCTTTTAAAATGGTTACACTCTCTATAAAGTTGATGTCTAAATCTAAAATTTGTTCGATAGTACTTTCAAAACCATTTAGAATAAACAAAGGTTGGTTAGGGCTTTTTAAATAGTTTCCCCTCAAACTTGCACTCAATTCATTATTTTCAACAGGAAAAGAAGATGCCCCTCTTATTTGCACATCGGGCAAAGCATTGGGATCAGAACCCAATTCAAAACTATCAAAAATAGCAATCGACGGGTCTATGTTTTTTAAGGTTTGAAATAAATTTGCATTTCCTACACGTTTAAGTTGTTCTTTACTAACGGTAGTAGTAGCTCCGGTATAGTTTCCTGCCTTTCTTTTAAAAATCCCTGTAGATATCACCACCTCATCCAACTCATTTAGTGAAGGTTCCAGTTTTACATCAACAGTAGATTGATTGCCTACCATTATTTCTTGTGTGGCAAAACCCAAGCTAGAAAAGATCAAAATACTCTCGCTACTAGGCACCAAAATTCGATAATTTCCATTGGCATCCGTACTAGTACCAATTGCTTCTTGCTTAACAACCACAGACACGCTTGGCAACGGATTTCCAGAAACATCCATTACTTTTCCCATAACTCTTTTGGGTTGTTGCAATGTTTTCTTTTTTTCTTTGATAACAATGGTATTGTTTTCAGTAATCGTAATGCTATACTTGTCTTTAGGCAAACTAATGCTTAAAAGATCATCTAGGGTATAGCTCCCTTTTTTGAGTGTTACTTTGGGTGTATTCACAAACAAATCTTCTCGGTAGATAAACATAAAATCTTGGGTTTGTGTTTTGATGATTTTAAACACTTCGTCCACAGAAATAGTTTGATCTTTTTCTATATAAATCTTAGTTGTTTGGTACAAGGTTGGGCTGATTGTTGGGCTATAAGAAGCTCCTTGTACCGAAGTGTAAAATAGCGTGACTAGTACAAACAACATACAAGCCAGCCCTCCTTTTTTTTGATTAAAAGGAATTCGGGTCAAATTAATTTTCATAAATTTGCAGTTCAATAGTTAGTGATTTTTTCATTACTGACGTGCAAACAAAGAATCGGGGGAAATAGTCTATTTAACTTTCCTAGGGTTCAAGGCTATGACCTCCTTTTTTTATTTGCTATCATTTAGGTTTGGTTATTCTTTTCTCTTCATAGGCAACTTTTTTTTTGATGCATCTATTATTATTTTAAAACAATTGTTCTTTTATTTATTTTATACTCGGTTATGATATCTGCCGATTTCATCAACATCAGAATTTCTTCTATTTGATAACTTTTTTTAATCAGCCCAACAAATTTGGTTTCCTTAAGTTTTTGATTTTCAAACTCAAAATCCACATCATACCAACGACCTAGCACTTTCATAATATCTTGCAATTGGCTTCCTTCAAAATGAAAAATGCCTTGTTTCCAAGAAATTTCTGGTTCCACAGCAACAGTAGCCATTTCTAAAGTTTTATCCTGAAGCGACCAAACTGCTTGCTGATTTGGAATCAAAACTTTTTCTTTTTCCTGTATGTTAACCTTCACACTTCCTTCTACCAAAGTAGTATAAACGTACGCTTCGCCTTTATATGCTTTTACATTAAACTCTGTACCCAAAACCTTTATGAGTTGCTGTTTATGAGCTACTACAAAAGCAGCTCCGTTATGGTTCTCACTTGGTGATACATCAAAATAGGCCTCTCCGTATACCAGGCTTACCTGTCTGGTTTGGCCTGGTACAAATACGGTTGGATATTTTAACTGCGTTTCAGAATTCAACCAAACTTTGGTTCCATCTTCCAACTGCACTAAAAATTGCCCACCTCTTGGCACTGTGAGGTAATTAAACTGCACCTGATCTTTTACAGGTTCTTTGTAAACCAATTGCTCTCCGTTGCATTGTAAGCTTTGGGTTTGGTACTGTTTGCCTTTTTGCAAAGTAACCTGTGTACCATCTGCCAAAGTCAACACTGCTTTGTCCGATCCGGTTTGTATACTGGTTGGTTTGTTTGCCTCTATCGGTGTTGTGGACGATGCAGTAAACAACGACAAACCTGTTACAGAACCTACAAGCAAAGCAATACAAGCAACCATCATCCAAAAAGTACTTTTCTTTTTAACTTTTTGTTTTAGGGGTAGATGATTTTTGCTCTTAGATTTTGTTTGAACTTTTTTCCATGCCTTATCAACATCTAAATGTTGATAAGCTTTGAACTCTTTTTTTTCTTTTTGCAGCAATGTTAAGCTTTCATACAATTGGCTGTTTTCTTCTGATTTTTGCAGCCATTGCTGAAAAGCTTCTTCTTCTTGATCCTGTAGTTGAGAAGTTAATTTCTTAAATAAAATATCTCTTTTTTTCACCTTATTGATTATTACTTTTAGACTAGCATTTTATTATAAGACCTAAAAGAAGAAAATAGGGTGATGTTTTTTTTAAAAAAAAATATTTTTTTTTTAAGCTGCAGTAATAATGAGTAAATAAAGGCTTTTTAGAGCGATGCGGAGAATTTTGTAAGCCTTTTTCATTTGAGTTTTAACAGTATTTACCGAAATACCCAGACGGTCTGCCACTTCTTGATATTTATAACCTTCTAGCACACACATAAGAAAAATCTTACGACATTGAGTAGGTAGCAAATCTATTTGCTTATAAAGTTGCACTTTTCGTTTAAAGGCATGTTCTTTATCTGTTTCTGAAAAAAGTGACCCCTCGGTTAATGATTGTTCTTTTAATTCAACACAAGCGTATTTGTTTGTAATACGTTTTAAACTTGCGTTTTTTACAGCAACCATTAAGTAGTGTTTCAATTGCGTAATGTCTTCCGACTTTTCTAGCACTTTAACAAATACATCTTGTACCACATCTTCTGCCTCGCTCATATCTTGTGTGTAATGAAAAGACAGCAAGCAAAACTCTTTATAATGATTTTTAAATGTTTTTTCTAAGGGGCTCAACGGTAATATTATTGTATAATTTGCTTGCTTTTAAATGTAAAAAACAATTAAAAATTGAATTCACAGGGTCTAAATATACACCAAAATTATAGAAAATTCATCTTTATATTTCTGCCTTTCCACAGTAAAAACACAAACAATAAACCAACTAACTTAGAACACATTCATACATTTCATTCAAAAAACAACCAAGTAAACAGGGATTTATTATCTAAAATAAAAGAGCATATTTTAGCAACTACAACATCTAGGGCACAAACCACTTTGTTTTTGCATAGACTTGGTTTTGTTGCTGGAATATTAAAAAATAGATACCCGAGGTCAGATCAGAAGTTTGTAGGCTTATTTCACTACCTGTCATCAAAGTTTGTTTTATCTGCTGTCCCATCACATTAAAAAAAGTAAGAGTCGATGGAACTCTATTTGGATTTAACCGTACATTTAGTCGATTGTTACTTGTTCTTGAAATAACATACTCTTGCCCTGCATATACTTCTTTTTTATAAGTGCCTTGGCAAGGTTTATCGGAGCGAACCTCTAGTGTATTTAAACCTCTTAGTAAATTTAGCTCTATTTTGTTACTCGTATAAGCATGTTCTTTTCCGTTTAATTTTATCCAATAGCGTTCTGCACCTTCTAGTGAAAGCTGCATTTTATTTTGTAATTGATTAACAGTACTTTTAATTGAAAGTCCTTTTGCTTCATGAATTCTTATTTTAAAGACGGATTGATGTGTTAACAGATCTTTTGGGGCAAGCACTAGCTCATATTCTCCCGCAGCTAAATTTTCTATTCTTAATTGAGAGTTAAAGACCTTAACACGTTCTTCTCCATTCTCTTTAAAAATAGCTTGATAGGGGACCGCTACTTGAGTGTTAATTTCAATAACACCATCACTCTCATCGGAACAAGAGGGTGTGGTAGTTTTTATTTGGTAATTATTTAAGGGTAGATTGGCTAAATCTATAGCTCTTATGTTTGCACTAAAATCAAATGCTTGTAAAATAACACTACTAATATGACCTCCGTTGTCTGGATACTGAACTGTAATGTTATTGCTTTCTTGAATTAAATGATAGGGAACAGGAATTTCTAAAGTTCCAAAAAAACGCTTTTTATCAGCTTGATTGTACCCTCGATAATCTTCAGGGACTTTTAAGGCAACTCCATTCATAATTACTGTTGGAATGAGCTCAGCACCATGATCACGACCAATACTTATTCGTAAAACCCCTTCGCCAAATTCGGAAGTTTTAGTGACATGGTGAATTTGAAATTCATTTGTTTGATTGGCAACAATAGGCTGCAAATAACGATCTGCATAAAATTTTGTTTCCTTAGAAGTCTCGTCTATAATTACTTCGTTATTAAAAGCACATTCCAAAATCATGGTTGCTCCTGGCCCCAAGGTAATTTGTGACACTGGCAAAGGCAATTCCTTCTCTATTAAAACAGGATTGGTTCCTGCTATGGTTAAATGTTTCTGAAGCACTTTACTCAACTGATTTCCATAAACATCCAATAGGTTTAACTGAATGGTTTTATCTTGAAATTCTAAATTATTTAAAATTACATAGGCATTTTTTCCATCAACATAGGCATCTACCTGCACATCCAAATCACTTGCAAAAGAGTCTACACGTTTTCCTTTTACATTTTTCCAGAGTTGATAAAATTTAACACGTTCTGTATACACCCATTCTCCTGTATAACTGTCAGGCTCGTTACTTTTACGCATCAATCGAGAACCATAAGGTAAATTTTTATCATGATTGAACCCCCACTCTGCTTTTACAATGGTAAAGGGAATGGCTATGGCAATGGCATCGGGTCTTTCCATAAAAGACATCATCAGTGAATTTTGAGCACGTAAAAACAACCAGTCACGGTAAGGTGTCCATGGTCGGTAATATTGTAATCGTGCGTTTGTGCACCGTATTCAGAAATCACATAAGGTTTGGTGTGCCCCAGTGCTAACATACTGTACTGGTCGTGCATGTCAAAAGTAGCTTCTACGTTGCTACCCGAACGCAAATCTACACGACCTCCTATGGCAGGAAAGTCGTACAAATGCCATGACCAAAAGTCCATTTTTTCTCCTGCAACGTCAATAAACAATTTGTCTCTGTTTGTCCAACGCTGAAAGTCTCCCGTTTCAAAATCGGGAAATGCTACTGTATATCCACCTACTTTTAAGTTTGGATTTTGTTCTTTTATAGCATCTGCTACTTCTACATGAAAATCGGCTATTTCTTGTAGCGAATTGGTATAGTTGCTTTTTCCCCCTAATGCTTCGTATGCAGGCTCATTGATAATTTCTACCCATGTAGGCAAAGGCTGTCCGTTTTGACCATGAAACTCGTTAAAGTATCGCCCCATATACTCTCCTGTTGCTGTTGGGCTAGCTAATTTCCATCCTGTTTTACTGGTAGCTCTTTGGCTTTCTCCGGTCCAAAAAGGATGCAATTGCGCACCCACAACGTGATTTTTTCTATTTTCGTATTTGTGCAAATGCGTTTTTGAAGCATAATTATTTCTAGAGTTTTTCCCTTTAACGGCTATTCTGGCTGGATCTGCATAACCAGGTCTTACAGGATCTTCTTCCATATAATTTAAATTCCAGGTAATTCCGCCAGTATCTCTTCCCAAATACACATCGTAGCCTTCTAGAAAATCTTTGCGTAAATCATCCGTAAAGTTATCTCCATCCCATTCATTTTCTATTTGATTGGCGTGGATTGTAATGAACTTAGATCGATCGAATGCTCCTATACCTCCGACAATATGATTCACATTAAAGTTGACTGTAACATTTGTATGTTCTTGTGCAAAAGACAAGAAAGGAATTAAACACATAAGATAAAAACTAGGTTTCATAAAATCGGATTTAAAAATTACACACCCTAAATCTATAAGATTACCACAACTATAATAGCTTCAGAAAAACAGAGTACTAGCACACATATCTAAAAAACAGACCAATACATGTTCTAATTTCTTCATAGTTTATTTTACCATTCAATAAACACAAAAAGTAAATTAAAAATTGGCTCTTAATTTCTAGATAAAAACTCAACGAGTTTACAAAACTATGTTGCTTAAAGTTACTTTGCCTTTTTTTGAATGCTATACAACAATGTTCCTTCTTCGTCATAAAAATCGAATAACGCAACTGCCTTTTTCTTTTTTCTTTTTAGGTGGATGAACAAAAATCCTCCGCTAACAGAAGCCTCATCAGCCTGAATGTAAAATTGCTTGATAAGTCCCTTAGGATCGGATGATTTTGAATCGCCCGCCAGACGTCCTTTGCGTGCATTGTTATCATCCAAAGTTCCCGAACAAAATTCTTCCAATCCTGTAGGGTGCTGTGCATGGTATTGCCAATGGCGATCTCCTGTTAGCCAATACAGGTTTTTCTCCAGCAATCCTTGATCTTTAAACCATTGCATTAAAGCCTCTCCTTCGTACCTAAACCCTTTGTCATTTACTAAATTGTCATTTTTATATCCGTCATCAGGCCCTACAATAGGGGTGGGAGACACAATCAACTTAAAGGTGGCATCACTCTGCAACAACGTAGTTTTTAACCATGTAATTTGAGCAGCTCCCAACATGGTTTTCTTAAGTCCAGGCTTTTGTTTGTTAGGACTACGGTAATCTCTTCCCTCTAAAAACCAGACTTGTACATCTTTGCTCATACGGTGAGTTCTATAGGTTTCTTTTTGGTTTCCTTCGGGATGTGTTACGGGTAATTGTTCTCTAAAATTCTTAATCCCTAAAGCATGAGAAATTGGAAACTTCATAATTGTATCTGCATCATTTGCTCTATAATCATGATCGTCTTTTGTCCAGTAAGTTCCTGTGTTTTTAAACAAATCATGAAATCTAGGTAGCGAAAATTGTTGATGGTACTTTTTACGCATTCCTGCCTCATCCTTTACTTCTTTACCTCCAAAATCTCCTGGGTGCGGTTGTTCTCCTTTTTTTAGTGCTCTTTGGTATTGTGAATCATTAGGATGATCGAAATACACATTGTCTCCATTTCCAATAAAATAAGTAGGGTTTAACTTTTTAATAGCTTTTAACGCTGGATATCCCAACGCTTTATCTTGACCCTTGTAAGCTTTTTTTTGATTGTACCTACCGTAATAATAAAAGTAATAGTTAATACAGGTAGTCAATGCAATAGAAATATCTCCTTCTTTTTCTGCTCCGAATAAGGTTTGGAATGAACCAATATCACTGACAGTGATATTTTCTTTATCTATCCCATATTTTAGCCGATAATAGTATTTTTCCCCTGGGATTAAATTGCCTACGTATGCTTTGATGATAAAGTCATTTTCTGGTAAAGCACTATGCCACCTTGTGCCAATTACTTGTTCAAAATCAGCATCCAAAGCCAACTCAAACTTTCCATAACCTTTAGCCCCTTTAAGATCACCATTTACTTTTTTTGTTGATGCCGTTAACCTAGACTGTAAAATTACAGAGCTATCGGTAACCTCTCCTGCAACAATTCCTTGACCTAAAAAAACTTGCTGAGCTAAAGAAACTAAGGGCAGTAAAAGTCCACAGACCATACAACTTATAATATTTTTCATCGTACTTGCTTTTTATAAATTTGTAAATATTTATTGTTTAGCAATCTCTAGCGCATTCAAAATCCAGTTTCCAGATATAACCACCTCTAACAACTCATCATCTCCAACGTTTACTATAGTATTCTTTATAATCTGTTGACCAATACCAGGAACTGTATCCTCATTCTTCAACAACGTCTTACCATTTATTTTAAAGTTTATGGTAAACTTTTTGGCTTTGCTGTAAATTTCTTCCTCTCGATTACGAGAATCCCCCATATAGTATTTCACTTTATAAGTTCCTTTTTTAAGTTTTACATAAAACTTTGCCTCTTTTTTTCCCGTCAATCCATCTCGTTGCCAAAACGGAACACGGTTGCTAGACTCATCGTGATGAATACCAATTTTTTTTACATCTTGAGCTCTCCATCCAAACTGATTTTTATTTGGATTGAACACATGCCTTTGGTTAACAGGTGTAAATCCGTAATCTTCGACCATGGCATACAAAGCAAAATTTAACTTTGCCTCTGTCAAAGGTGCTGGTTTTGGGTAAGGTTTTACCGCTGCTTGCTCTGCTACAATGGTTGGTAGTTCTCCTAACGGCTCCTTCACCCCATCAAACGTGTTGTAGCTTTCTGTGGCTCCCAATAAGCTGTTTCTTTGTATTTTTGCTGCTTCTTGGTTGGTACAAATTACAAATCGATCGATTCCGATATCTGTATTTACTTGATAAATTTTAAATGTGTGATACCCTGGTTTGTCCACAGTGATTTCAAATGGAATACGTTCCATTAAGGCCAATACATTTTTGTACCAACTCCAATGTACTGTTTTTCCGTCACTCAGTTGAGTAGATTTTCTACCACCTTTGTTACGTACTCCTGACAATACTTTTGGGGTTTCGTTGTCAACACCAATCGCTACCTCACAGGTTTTTCCTTTTCCTTCGTTTAGCGTTGGTAGCCTGTACAATTCACCGTAAAAGGTTCCTGTACTTTCAAAATACACGCGATATTCCAAACGTGCTCCTTTGTCTTCAATATCCTTCTCTACCTTAGCACCTCCTTTAACAAACACCGAAGATTTGTTGTGCCCGTAATTATTATATACTTGCCATTTAGCTCCTTTTTCTCCATCAAATTTAGCTGCAAAATTCTCTGCTTCTACCGCTAAAAACCCATTTCCTTCAACATAGCTTTTTTCCTTAGGAGTAAGGTCGAACTTCGTAGCTAACACAGGAAAAGACTTGCTAAAACCACGGGCATCTTTTACTGTAATGGTAGCTTTGTTTTTCCCCACTTTTACTTTGTTCCAATCTACCGAAGCCCAAATACGCTGCTCAACAACCACCTGACCTTTTTGCTGGGTAAATTGAATCCAGTCTACATTACTACTAAGCTCCCAATCGTTAGCTTTTAGCTCCCTGTTAAACACATCTACAAAACGCTGATTGTCTTCTAGAGATGAAAACTGCAAGGTTACTTTTTCATGTCCGATTTCTTGCCCTTCACAAACAGCACCAATTCCCGTTACAGCTTCTTCTAAAAACTTTTCATCATAGACCAAATTGTTTGGGATATTGGCCACATCTATTACACGCTCTTCTTCATTGTAATCTGCATAAGGGTCCATGATTCCATTCCATTTACCATTTACCATCTGCTTGTAATGTTTTAAATCTGTTTGAATAGCTGCCTCTGCTTGTTTAGACAAAGCAGCATAAGCATTGACACTGGCAAATCTTCCTTGTTTGGCGTATGCGACATTTTTACGGTAATAAATCGCTTTTTTAAACATCAAATGTGTTGAGCGAATGGGGTAGTAAGCCAAATGCCAAAAAGTATTTTTAGACGATGCATCCAAACTGTCGTAAATAGCTTTGGCCTTTTGCTCCAAAGCCGCAATTTTTTTCATACGTTTTTGAGCCTCATCACCAAAATCAAATAGACTATGAAATTGATACATCCAGGTTGGTTTGTATTCCCAATCCCAAAACGGAATGTACACTTCAGGTTTTTTCGCCCAAGCAAATTGTTGAAAATCGGTAATTAAATCTGCAATTTCACTTGCCTGATCCTCAGCAACAGCAAACTGCTGTTGTGCACTTTTTGTTAAAAAGTCTTTGGTTTCATTTTTGTCATAAGAGTCTATATTGTAGGCCAACGACATAAAAAACTGTAAGCCCATTTCGGCAGGTTTAATGTCTCCTACATTTACAATCCAAAATTTACGAGCATTGTTGTTGTACACTTTTCTCAACTCTTCTTGCATAATCGTCATCGGAGTCGTGTACAACCAATCGTAAGTTGTTGGCCAACCTTGGTAAGCAATATGGTAGTAAATTCCGTTTCCTCCCTTACGTTGTTGCTCTTTTGGGGTAGACAACTGACGTGCGTGTGCAAAATTGTCTTCTGTCCACACCATCATAATGTCTTCGGGCAATTCCAACCCTTTGCACTTTTCCTTTCCATCTTTACTTTCCCCATTATAAATTTCACCTGTTTCTTCATAAGGCACAAAAATTTGAGGCACAGCATCTTCTGCTCCAAAGGTGTTTTTGATCATTTCACGTTGACGATCGATTACCTTTTGCAACAAAGCCACTTTTTTTTCTAAGGTTGGATTTTCCATATTGTCATATCGAAAAGGTGAATCGTGTACGCCACGGATCCCCATGGTATAAATCATATTAAAGTCTTTAGATTCGTCCAAACGTTCTTGCCAGTAAGCCTCTATCGCCTTAGGATTAACGGTATAATCCCATAAAGGTTCTCCCACCGCATCGTACATATCTTTATGTGCAGCAGCCCAATCATACCATTCATCGTAATTGTTACGTCCCATTTGCTCACAGTGCGATGCACCTACCCAAATGCCATATTCTTTAGCATTTTTTGGATTGATGGGAACACCATTTTCATCTTTAGCCTCAAAAAAGTAAGAACTTCTGTGCATCATCGCAGGCCAAATAGCATTGGCTTTTAAACGTAACAACAACTCAAACACACGTTTGTAAACTGCAGGACTCGGATGTGTATTGGTTTTGTTGGGAGATGTATTTTTACTCCACTGCGTTAGTGCTTCTTCATCGTTGATGAAAATTCCTCGATACTCCACCGAGGGCTCTTTAGGAGTTTCTAAAACCTTTTTCAAAACAATTTCTGACTGTTTTTGAGGTTTTACATCGCACCACCAGTACAAAGGAGACACTCCGATGCGTTCTGAGATTTCATAAATACCATAAACAGCCCCTAAAGGATCACTTCCTACCACAGAAAGCACATTGTCTGTATTCTTAAAAGGAGATGCTACCGATTTTAGTAAAAAAGACTGCTTCATTGCCTCCAAACCTTTAGTCTCATCTAGTAACTTTTCTTTGTGAAATTTTGTAACCCATTTGCTTTGATGTGTACCAATAGCAATTACGTGTTTATTTTTTACATCTTTTATTTGATGTACAATTGCTGGCAAACTACCCGTGACTGTTTCTATATCTTTTTGCAAATCTTTTACAGCCCTTAGCACCTGCGGACTTTCGTTTTTTGCAACATAAATAGTTGCCACTTTCCCTTCTTTAAAAAGTGGAAAATCAACTTGAGCATATAAGGTTGTAAACATCAAAAAACACCCAATAGCAAGCCAATACTTCATTAATGAATTCATAATTTCTATTTTAATTCGATTTATTTTCCAATCCTACGTTTGACTAAAAACGTGAGCTTAAAAATAAGACTCCTATTTCCTAAATACAGAAACAACACTAAACAATTACGTTTTTTAACCGTTTAAAAAACAGTTTTAACAACTAAAAAACAATGACTTACAAAACACCTCTACTAAAAAAGGAAAACTACAAAATTCTTTATTTTACCTACATTTGTATCAGCAAATTCAAAAAATGGAGTATCCCAAAAAACACATTCTTGCGCAATTAGAAAAAATTGTAGCAGACAAACACTTCTCTCGATCCAAAGTCAATGTTCGATTGTTGACCTTTTTGGTACATGCTACCTTGGAACAGAAAGACGTAAAAGAAACAACCATAGGTACAGCTTTTTTTGGTAAAAAATACGACCCTATAAAATCAGACAATAAAGTCCGTGTGTATGTATATCATTTGCGAAAAAAATTAGAAGAATACTATAGCAACGAGGCAAAAGAAAATGAAATTGTTTTTAAAATCGCCAAAGGTCAATATTTGGTACAGTTTGTTCCGTTTATAAAAGAAAAAGAAGTAGAGATTAAGCCGCAACGTACTTTGTATGTTTTGCCTATTGCAATGGCAGTTTTAGTTTTGATAGCGGGATTGGTTTGGTTTTTACAAAAGCCAGAATTACATCCGTTTTGGCACACGTTGATGAAAAATCAAAAAACAACTACACTGATTTTTGGAGATTACTTTACCATAGAAGGTCCTATTGCCACTCGGGATATTGGTGCCATGAGAGACTATGAAATCAACACGGAAAAAGAACTGGAAGTCTTTTTAGAAACACACCCTGAATTTCAAGGAAAACTTAGAGCCAGCAGGCATCATTATTTTAACTGGGCAGCTCCTTATGGCAGTAAGTTGATGACTCAATTTTGGTCAAAGCATCAATACCCATTTGAACTGAGTCAAGTATCGGAATGGAGCATGTCTAAACTTAACAAAGAAAATGTGGTGTATGTAGGGCAAACCAAAGCCATGGGACAGCTAAAAAACATCCTTACAGAATACTTTCCTCAATTTCAATACGGAAGCCAAAAGATTTTTTATACCCATCCCAACACAAACAAAAAAACCGTGTACCAAGACGTGATTGCCTACGATAAAAAAATGACGGATTACACCTTAGTTGCAAAAATCACCTTACCCTCAGGAAACGAAATGCGCTTTTTTTTATCGGACCAAGACGGAGGGAGCATACAAGCCCTAGAAAACTTTACCGATACTGAAAAACTTCAGTCGTTTTACCAAACACATCAACTAAGTGACAAGGACGATTTTATTGCCTTGTTTAAAGTTACCGGTTGGCAACGTAAATCTTACGAGACCACATTTGTTTTGCTTGATAAAAAAGAAAAATGAGTACATGCTAAAACATATACTCATTTTTGTAAACATCTGCTTGTTTTCCAATGCTACAATTCTTTTAGAGGATGACTAAAGTCAAACACTTGCAATACCACAGTACTTACATGTCCTCCATCATCAGGTAAGGAGATGCTAACTTTGTTATTTTCTTTGATCCAGTTATAAGGCACGGGAATTTCTAAGGTTCCAAAAAAACGCCCTTTGGTCTTTTGATCGTACCCACGCCAATCTGTGGGCACCTTTACTTCTTTTCCGTTAAATAAAACTTTAGGGTGCAGGTTTTTACCATGATCTCTTCCTAAACTAACTCTGAGCACCGCAGCTCCATACTCTCCTGATTTTACAACCTGATGAATCTTAAAATCAACCGTTTTATTGGCTATAATTGGCTGCAAATAACGGTCAGAAAAATACTTGTGTTCTTCTACTTTTTTATGCGGTTTTATTTTCTTAGTAAAAGTGTATTCTAGAATTAAGGTAGCTCCACTATCAATCCTAAAGTTGGAAAGATTGCCATCATGTAGCTCTTCTTTTAGCACGGGAGTTTTCCCATCAGTCTCAAGAGTCAATTGTTTAACACGTACTTCTTTTATCTTTTTTGCTTTTCCACCCAATAATTCTAAATCAATCTGTTGGGGTTCAAATTCCAAATTATTCACAATAACATATCCTTTTTTGGCATCCATATAAGCATCTACTTGAATGTCTAAATCACTAGATTGTGAAAACACTCTTGTCCCTTCTACATGTTCCCATAACTCATAAAACTTTACACGATGGGTATAAATCCACTGTCCTGTATAACTTTCTGGTTCATTTTCTTTACGCATCAAGCGAGCAGGATAAGGATCATTTTTTTTCTTGTTAAACCCCCACTCTCCTTTAATCACGGTAAACGGAAGTGCCACTGCAATAGCATCTGGTCTTTCTAAAAAAGACATCAACAACGAATTCTGGGCTCTTAAAAACAACCAATCTCTGTAAGCATTCCAACCTTTTCCGTTGTAATTGTGCGTTTGCGCTCCATATTCAGAAATTACATAAGGCTTTGTTTCTCCAAGTCGTAACAAACTGTATTGATCTTGCATATCAAAGGTTGCCTCTACATTGCTTCCCGAACGCAAATCTACTCGGTTACCAATGGCTGGAAAATCGTACAAATGCCAAGACCAAAAATCCATTTTTTCTCCTGCTATATCAATAAACAACTTATCTCTATTCAGCCATCGCTGAAAATCTCCCGTTTCAAAATCTGGAAACGCTACCGTATAACCACCAAGTTTTACATGCGGAGCTTGCTGTCTAATAGCATCAGCCACTTGAACGTGGTATTCGGCAATTTCTTTTAACGAGTTGGTAAAGTTTTTCTTTCCGCCAAGTGCTTCATAAGCAGGTTCGTTAATAATTTCTACCCAAGCGGGTGCTGGTTCTCCTTCTCCTCCAAAAAAGGCATTTAAATAACGTCCCATGTATTCTCCTACAGCAGTAGGGCTGGCTAGTTTCCATCCCTTTTTTGTAGGTTTTTGACTTTCTCCTGTCCAAAATGGATGCAATTGTGCACCAACAATAAAGTTCTGCTTTCTACTCTCGTAGGTGTGCAAATGCTGTTTAGATGCATAATTTTTACGAGTTCTTGCCCCTTTTTGGGCAATTTCAGTAGGATCTGCATATCCAGGACGACCTGAATCTTCTTTCATGTTCTTTAAATTTCCTGTAATGCCTCCTGTTGCACGTCCTAAATACACATCATAACCCTTCAGAAAATGATCTCTCAAATCAGAAATTTTATTGTCGCCATCCCAATCACGCTCCATTTGAGTAGAGTGTACGGTAATGAACTTTTCTCTATCAAAATGGTCAATTTCGCCAACTTGGTGTTTGGCTTCTAAATTTACCAACACGCTTACCGAATCTTGTGCATTGGACACAAAGCTCATCAAGCCAAAAATAATTGTTATTTTTTTCACCCTTTACTTTATTTACGATTAGCTTCAAACCTAATCATATAATGACTGTTAGCCCCCATCTGATAGATAGACTAAAACTGAATTTATCTGACATTGTTGATTTGTAATAGAAAAATCACGATTTGCACTATTCACCCAACAAAAAAATCCCTCAACCTAAACAGGCTGAGGGAATACTGTTCGATTTCTAAAATCGATACTATTTGTCTTGCAAAGCAAAAACTTTTTGCAACAATGCAGAGGAACGCTCTCCTATATCGGTTCTAATTTTTTGTTCTTCGATAGCAATCATAGTATATACACCATCTAACGCTTGCTGAGTAACATAATCTGTTAAGTCTGGATTTACTTTGGTGATAAATGGAATTTGATTGTATTTGGTAATCAGTTGAGTCCAGATTTTATCTGCCCCTACTTTGTCAAAAGACTTTTTAATGACTGGGTTAAATGATGCGTACAACTTATCACTTGTGGTATTTTCTAAATAAGTTGTTGCAGCTTTTTTATCTCCCATCAAAATAGTTCGTGCATCATTAAAAGTTATATTTTTAACCGCATCTACAAAAATAGGGGTGGCTGTTTTTACCGCATCTGATGCCGTTGCATTTAAAGCTTTGATTCCTTTGTCTGCCAAATCTCCCAACCCAAATCTTCGTAGGGTTTCATCAACTTTTTTTAGTTCTGCTGGCAAAGCGATACGCACCAACTCATTACTATAAAATCCATTTTTTTGAGTCAATTTAGCTACTTCTTTGTCAATTCCTTTATCCAAAGCAGCTTTTAGACCGTTTGCGATGTCTAAATTACTAACTGGTTGTTCTAAAATAGCAGGCAAATTGTTTGCTATATTTTTTAGTTCGGCACAGCTTACCATAAGTAAAACACTTGCCATAAGTAATATTTTTTTCATAAATATTTAATTTATCTTTTGATTGTATCCGTTTTTTTGTCGTATCCATACGGACAGTGTTTGCATCCACTCTTACAACAATATCCTCTTTTTAAGTGGTATTGCTCTGTAAAAACTCGAAAGCCCATTTCGTTAGTGTAGTAATCTCCTTCCTCAGGAGGAATGTTTATTCTGTTCATACATTGTCAAAAATAGCAAGCTTGATTATGTAAAACGAAAAAAAAGACAAAAAAATGAATCTTTTTAAACCCTTGTTCGTCTTATATACAAACCTATAAATCTATTTATTATGAACACAAATCAATGTACCTGTAGTTGTAACAGTTGCCAAAAAGGAAATTGCAACAACTGCACTTGTGAAAACTGTACCTGTCCAAACTGTAATTGTTAACTTTATAACAAGTAAAATATCTTAGAAAAGTTCGTTAGTTTGTTTAGCGAACTTTTCTGTACAAACCAAGATCGTATGAGCACACAACTTATTTGGGATCAGTACGCAACCGATCTAAAAAAATTTATTTTTAGCAAAACTCAAAATGCATCCGTAACAGAAGATTTACTTCAAGATGTGTTTTTAAAAATACATCTAAAAAAAACGCAACTCAAAAATCAAAGTGCTTTAAAAAGTTGGCTTTTTAGTATTGCTCATCACACAGTATTGGATTTTTTCAAAACACAAAAAAAGGAACTTCCTACCGAAGTAGAAACTTCCGTCACGCTCCCCAAAGAAAACAATCATTCCCCAAAAGACTGCTTACTACCACTGATTGAAAAACTTCCTGACACCTACAAACAAGTATTGTTATTAGCAACCTTGCAAGGATGCAAACAAGCTGAAATTGCACAAAAACTAAACCTGAGTTTGGCCGCCACAAAATCGAGAATTCTAAGAGGTAAGGAACTCCTAAAACAAAGTTATATGGATTGCTGTAATTATACTTTGGATGAAAATGGCCATCTAAAAGGTGAACATAAAAACATAGACGATTGCAAAGTTTGTAGAGTTCGGTCTTAGTACGTAATTTTGGACAAATCTATTTTATGAGTCACGACGTATTAGGCAATGCTTTAATTGATTATTACAAGCAACCCAAAGACCAAACCCTTATCACGTTTTCTTCTGTTGCAGAAAAGGACAGCATGCCTGTTTCTTACTTTTTTAGAACTTTTGATGAAATGCCTTCTTTGGAACAAAAAGCTTTGGAACTCTGTTCTGGAAATATATTGGATGTGGGATTAGCCGCAGGATGTCATGCCTTATATTTGCAAAACAAAGGTTTTAAGGTTACTGGCATAGACATATCTAAAGGTGCTACAAACGTAGCGCAACAAAGAGGCGTTAGACATGTAATAAAAGGAGATGTATTAAACACCCTTTTGGATGAAAAATTTGATACCGTTTTGGTATTGATGAATGGAACGGGAATTTGTGGCAAGCTTAGTAACTTGGCAAATTTTTTGCTAAAATTAGCTGAGTTGCTTAATTCTGGCGGACAAATTTTGATTGATTCTTCTGACATTATTTATATGTATGAAGATGAAAACGGAGAACACTGGATTGATGCCAGCCAAGCTTATTACGGAGAAGTAGCGTTTACTATGAGCTACCAAAACCAAACTTCGGAAACCTTTGATTGGCTGTATGTAGATTATAACACCTTACAACGTTGTGCAATATATAACGGGTTGCAATGTGAACTGATTCAGGAAGGAGAACATTACGATTATTTAGCCAAAATAACTAAAGATTGATAAAATGAAATATGTTGTTTGGATGGTATTGCTTGCCGTACAATTTGGTACTGCTCAAACACCATCATACTTAGAAGAAATTAAAAAACACAGACAAGAGCTTAACAAGCATTTTAAAGACAAAAAAAGCAGTCCACTGCCTAAGAAAAAAATCAAAAATTTTATAGGATTGCCTTTTTTCCCTGTGGATGAAAAATACAAAGTTAAGGCCAAAATGACTTATACGTTTAACGCTCCCATACAATACATTGCCAACACGGATGGCAAAACAGAAGCCTATCAACAGTATGCTGTGGCTACTTTTAAAATTGACGATAAACAATGTACTCTTTACATTTATCAAAGCCTTAATCTGATGAAGCAAAAAGGATTTGAAAATTACCTATTCATCCCCTTTTCAGACAATAGTAATGGCAAAAGTACCTACGGAAGCGGTCGTTATTTAGACACTACCATTCCGGCCGAACCTACTGGATATATTACATTGGATTTTAATAAAGCTTACAATCCTTATTGTGCTTACAATGAAAAATACGTATGTCCTATTCCTCCAAAAAACAATCATTTGGATCTAGAAATACGAGCAGGTGTAAAATACAAATAGGCTGCTCTACAAGAACAGCCTATTGTTATAAATTTAAGTTTATGAGCTAACAACTTATTTTACAATTAACTTAGCTCTCATTGTGTTAGAGTGACCTGGAAAAGTACATACCATCCAATAAGTTCCTGGTTCACTTGGTGCTTCAAAGTAAATAGTTTCAGTACTTTCAGGCCCTACAGCTCCTGTATGGGCAATTACCATTCCTGTAAAAGGCACGTAATTTAAGTCAGGTCCATCTAAACCTAGCTTTAAAGCCATTTCTCCTACCTTTAACGGTGTGTTTGCTCCTTGTTTGGTTACCACCACATTGTGAATCATATCATCATTATTATTTAGGGTAAGTGCTACTCTACTTCCTCTTTTAATGGTAATCGATTCTGTATCGTATTTTAAACCAGGCACAGTACCAATGGCAATTTTTTCATCGGCACCTTCTTCTCCCCAAGCCTCTGGCATCAGAGTAACACGTTTTGGCTGTTCCACTTTTTTAGTAGGCATTTTCATTTCCATTTTTGGAGATTTAATAAACCCAGAAGGTACTTCGTTTAGTGTATAATAGCCTGTGTTGTGCAACAATTCATCACCTTTAGTAGAATTTAATCCACTAATAGCTAGTTGATGAATGTATCCCAAACGCATTCCATGAATGGTTAGTTTTACTTTCTTTCCATCTTCAGAAACTTCGGCATTGTGTACCATTGCATTTTGTCTGTTTATGATATCACTTCCATACTTTTTGTGATAATTGTAAGTAAACGTTGTTACTTTGTATTTTGATAAATCGGCTGCCTGCTGTTTGTTGATAGGTTTGGTAAACTCTACTTCAAAACCATCGTCTAAAGCTTTCATCGCTTTGATTTCAAAAGGTGTTTTTCCTGTCCAAACCAAACGTTGCAATCCAAATTCTTTTTTCCCTTTAGAGGCCCATCCACGACTGGTCATTCCCACAAACATACTATTATCTGATCCCCAAATCATACGTAAAATTCCAGAAGAAAAACCTTCAACAAAAGGGAAAACAGCACCTTGGTATACTCCATTTACTTTTTCTAAAGCCACACGAAATATTTTACTATGTCCTTGGTCTCCTACAAATTGCTGTCCTTCAAACGGTCCAAAGTTTCCTCCAGTAGTATCATACAAAATATCAGAAGTAGAAACTCCCAAGACTGTATGGGGCAGCCAAATAGCTGGTGCTTTTAGAGCTGGTACTTTTTTAGCATATTCGTACAAGGTCATCCCAGATTTGTCTTTGATATCTTCTGGTTTTAGGTTCAGTGGTGATTTGGGATCGTCTGTCCATTTCAATCCTTCAGGATGTCCTGCAAAATCACCTACTTCTAAGTGTGTAATCCTACCAGATCCTACCCAATCTCCTTGATTTTCTGAATAAAACACATCTCCTTCAGGGCTTATAGCATACCCCGCTGGTGATCGTAATCCTGTTGCGTAAGGAGTCAGTTCTCCATTGGGTTTTACTTTTACCATCCATCCTCTCCAACGTACAGGGCTTTTCCCTCCATTTTCCCATGTTAAATTCAATGTCAACAACATATCGCCATTGTCAAAAAACTTAGGTCCGTATGAATATCCGTGATAATTCCCATTCAATGGCCAACTTACTACTGTTTTGTACAAATCCGCTACTCCATCTCCATCGCGATCTTCTAAGCGAGTCAACTCTCCTCTTTGTGCTGCATAAAATCCATGATCTCTATAACCTAGACCTAAATTTTCGTGCATTCCTTGTGCAAAAAGATGATATTTTGGTTCTTGACTATAAGGTTGATTGATGACCCAGATTTCTCCTCTACGAGTAGAAACTCCCAGTTGATCTTTGTCTGTTAATGCCAATCCTCCTACCTCTAACTTAATTTCTTTAGGAATAGGTACATCTACAATTTTGTAATATTCTGCTTCTTTTTTATTTTGGGCAGTTCCTATCAATCCACAGAAGAGAACTGCTGTTAATGCATATGTTTTGTGAAATAACTTCATTTTTTATCTTTTTAAGCTTACCAAATAATCTTATAACTTACCTTATGTGTTCCACTTGGTATTTTTACCAACAACTCTTGAACTCCGTTATGAGCTCTTACCACAGGCTGTAGCATTTTATTTTCAGAAAAATCAATATAAAAGCTTTCGTTATTGATGATAAAAGTGTTGTTTGACAAAGATTTAATGTCTTCTCCCTCTGCAATTTTATGCCAAAGAGTTTTCTTACTATGCACTTTGATAACTTTTTTTACTTCACGTTTTTTAGGATGTGTATAAAAGGTATTTGATATTTTGGCCCCATCAATTTGGTAAGTAAATGTAGGAATTCTGTGTTTATCAAAAGTATAGCCCAATTGTTTAACTCCTTTGTTTTCTTTTAAAGGCTTTGGCCATGCTGCTTGCTCATTTTCTAAATCAGCAAATTCTAAATCGCCATGTAACTCTACACTAAACCCCACAGGTTCTCCTTGTTGTTTGTACCCCCTGCTTAACCACATATGTGTAGTATTTAAAAACGATCCATTCCAAACTCTTAACAAAGTTCCTGTAGCTAAATCGTAAGAATAATGTGTTCCCTCTGGTGTACCCACCGAAATACAGTGCGTACGTGTTTCTCCTTTATGTGCTATAAAACTACGTTGGGTTCTTACAGTTTGTTCTGGCTCTATAATAATCCCTTTTAAAGGATCGAACTTTTCTGCATTAACGTCTTCACCATCTTGTAGGGCATATTTTTTCATTTGTTCACCTTCTACAAACCAACTAAAATTGTTTAACCAACGCTTTCTACCCTGAATATGATTGTAAATTAGCTGAAACTTGATGGTTCCTTTTTTAAGATTAAACACTTTTCTTCGATAAACCTGTGTACTTTTTAATTTGTGTACTTTTTGACCTTCTAAATGCAACTCAACATTTCCTTTTCCTGGACGAATTTCAAAGGCATATTTTCCATCTACAGGTACTTCTAAAATCCCTTCATAAGTAACCATTTTAGGACTTACCTGGCTTGCCACATCCACCAACGAAAAAACCGTTGTTTCTGTTTCAGATTTAGGAGTTAACTTCGATACATCTCCTATTTCTTTTTGCTCGTTAAATTCTTTTCTGACCAATTGACTTACTTTAATTTTATTCCCCTCGTACAAACGATATTGAATATTTTTTAAAGCTACTGGACCATGATCTCCTTGAATCATTAATGGAGCGATTGCTTTTTCATCGTTAAAAGGTCCTCTTGTAGGTCCTGTTACTTCTACATTTTGATGTACCAATACACCGTTTAGCCATACCTCTTCAAACCAAGCATTTTTTATTTTATTTCCTTGTTTATCAAACTTAGGAGCATGAAAAATCACCTTTAGATGTTGCCACAAACCAGGAGCTTTGGCTGCATTGACCCTTGGTGGATGTCCTTCGTAACCTTGTTGCCCTTTAGGAGCTGTTTTGTCCCATCGTTGGTAAATAGCTCCCATGTCTAGATATTTGGGCTTTTTTACATTCCAACTATCATATAACTGTACTTCGTAACGACTTTGAAAATAAATTCCTGAATTAGATCCTACAGGCATCATTACATCCAACTCCAACTCTATATCTTTGTGTTGAAAAATAGTAAATAAGTTTTTATTCTGCTTTTGATCATTGGTGTTTAACAAAATGCCTGTACCCGATTCTGAATTGATGCTTTTCTTTTTGGTTCTATCAGTAATGACATCCCCCACAACAATCCAGTTTTTTCCTGTAGGCTTAAACGCTGATAAATCTTTTAATTCAATGGAGACAAAAGGATTTAAAGGATTTTTTTTAGGCTCTTTTTTCTGTTTGGAAGTGGTTTCTTTTACCTCTTCTTTTTTTGATTCATCGGCACATGAGACCAGCACACAAAATACAAACAATAAAAAGATACGTGAAAAATGTTTCATAATCTTTAAATATTAGTTGTTAAAATTACTATTCTTATAGTTTAAAAACAAAACTAAGTAAAAAAGTAAAATGTTTCCTATTTCTCTATATAAAAATCTACTTAAAATTAAAAAGTGCATTTTTTTGGTAAAAAAAATGCACTTTTTAATGGTATTAACTATGTAACGTACTCTAAAACAACGTTGTTTGTTCTTGATAGTTTTCGTCTTCATCTTCTTCTGGTAATTCGTAAGGCAAAGGCTCCAAACGATTAACTTGTTTGATACGTTCCTCTGTTAACAAGTTCCCCAAAGCTTTAATTCCTTTTACCGCAATAAAATCTTCCAAATCTACCAACTCGTTTTCCAGACTTCTTTTGCTGTAGACAATTTCTACCTGAGGCCTGTAGTCCGTAACTATAATTTTTAGCTGTGTTTTTTCGTGGTCGCTAATAAAGCTCTCTTCTTTGTCTGTTTGCTCTATTAAAAAACGTTTGATGTAATAGCGTTCTTTTTCACCTTCGTAATAGACTACTGAAATGGGTTTTTTAGGTTCCCACTTTTCTAACACCTCTAGGTCAGCATCAAAATGCATAGAAAGTGCTGGTGTTACTGCTTTTATTTTTCCAGATTTGGTGGCAATTAATAATTTATCATTAGAACTAAACTCACCCAACAAAGTCCCTCTACCATCTACATTCAAACGATTTACTACATCATCAAACCATATTTTACGAGGTTTAAGCGTAGAGGTTCCTGCTGATTTAAAGCTCACTTTTTTAACCGTATGCTTGGTGACTAGGTTTCCTCGAACCGCTCTTCCTTTGATTGCTAAATCGGATAAATCGATGTCCCACTTTAGTTTTTTTACCATTCCAACTGGTTTAATTTCTATGCTTACCGTTTCTGCTTCTCCATTAGGATTGGCTGTAAAATAGAACACCATAGAACCTTTGTTACCAGCTGTTAAATCGTACACTCGGTCACGTGTCATGGCACTTACATTAAAACGTTTCATATAGGTAGGCCCTTTGGCTCCATCACGATATATCATGTTGTAAGTAGTGCGTTTGTCTCCTTTTTTAAAAATACCTACATGAATAATGTCTTTCCCTACAAAATTCTTCTGAGCTACTTTACTAACTTGCATGCTACCGTCTTTTCTAAACACAATTACATCATCTATATCCGAACAATCACAAACAAATTCATCTCTTTTTAAAGCTGTTCCTACAAAACCTTCTTCTCTATTTACGTACAGTTTTTCATTACGCATTACAACTTTAGTAGCTTCTATATCATCAAATGTTTTGATTTCTGTAAGTCTTTGCTTTTCTTTTCCGTATTTATCTTTTAACTCTTTAAAGTACGCTACGGCAAAATCTATTAAATGTTCTAGATGATGAAGAACTTGTGCAATTTTATCCTCTAAACTTTCTATAAGTTGGTTTGCCTTATCAGAATCAAACTTAGAAATACGTTTGATTTTAATTTCGGTCAAACGGATAATATCTTCTTCGGTTACCGCTCTTTTTAGGTGTTGAATGTGGGGTTTTAAACCAACATCTATGGCCGAAATTACTCCTTCCCAGGTTGCCTCTTCTTCTATATCTCTATAAATACGATGCTCAATAAAAATTTGTTCTAAACTTGCAAAATGCCATTGTTCTTCTAGCTCGTTTAGCTGAATTTCTAATTCATGCTTTAACAAGTTCAACGTATTATTGGTTGATATTTTTAAGATTTGGGATACTCCTAAAAAGATAGGTTTGTGATCTTGAATAACACAACACAAGGGCGATATAGACACCTCACAATTGGTAAAAGCATAGAGGGCATCCATCGTTTTGTCTGGCGATACTGCTGGTGGCAAATGCACCAAAATCTCTACATTTTTTGCCGTGTTGTCTTCTATCTGCTTAATTTTGATTTTCCCTTTGTCATTGGCTTTCAAAATGGATTCTATCAATGTAGATGTGGTCGTTCCGTAAGGAATTTCTGTAATCACCAAAGTTTTTTTATCGAGCTGGCTAATTTTTGCACGTACACGTACTTTTCCACCTCGCTCACCATCGTTGTAATTGGTCACATCAACTTCTCCACCTGTTAAAAAGTCAGGATATAAGGTAAAAGACTTGCCTTTAAGTATTTTGATAGAGGCATCAATCAATTCGTTAAAGTTATGAGGTAATATTTTGGTCGATAGTCCTACGGCAATTCCCTCTCCACCTTGTGCCAGCAACATGGGAAATTTTACTGGCAAATGAATGGGTTCTTTTCTACGTCCATCGTACGAAGCTTGCCATTCTGTTGTTTTGGGGTTAAACACTACCTCTAAAGCAAATTTAGACAAACGAGCCTCTATATATCTTGATGCTGCTGCACGATCTCCTGTAAGAATATTCCCCCAGTTTCCTTGCATGTCTATCAACAACTCTTTTTGACCAATTTGCACCATGGCATCCGAAATAGAAGCATCTCCATGCGGATGGTACTGCATACAATGTCCTACCAAGTTGGCTACTTTATTGTAACGACCATCGTCCAAATCTTTCATCGACTGCATGATTCGTCTTTGCACCGGTTTAAAACCGTCGGCAATGGCAGGTACTGCACGTTCCAAAATTACGTAAGAGGCATAATCTAAAAACCACTCTTTGTACATTCCCGTTACTTTGGTAATGGTTTCTTGGTTACCTTCTTCGTGGGTTTCTTCGAATTGATTTTCTTCTAAGTTGTTATTATCGTCTTGCATACTTTATCTCAGGCTTGCCTTTTAGAACTATTTTATTTTTGTGAATGAACGCATATATGCTATTCACCTTATGCTTTGTCTTTTTGATTTAGGATATTTAGAAATACTATTCAATTACATCCAACTCCACCTTTAAATTATCAATAATAAACTCTTGGCGGTCGGGGGTGTTTTTTCCCATGTAGAATTCCAACATAGCCTCAACAGATTGCTCTTTGTCTAACATCACAGGATCTAATCGAATGTTTTCGCCAATAAAATGCTGAAACTCGTCTGGAGAAATCTCTCCCAATCCTTTAAATCGAGTAATCTCTGGTTTTCCTTTTAGTTTCACAATGGCTTTTTGCTTTTCTTCTTCGGAATAACAGTAAATGGTTTCTTTTTTGTTTCGCACTCTAAACAAAGGGGTTTCTAAAATATACAGATGCCCTTCTTTAATTACTTCTGGAAAAAACTGCAAAAAGAAGGTAATCAACAACAAACGAATGTGCATACCATCCACATCGGCATCGGTAGCGATAATGATGTTGTTGTAACGCAAATTTTCAATACCATCTTCTATGTTTAAAGCCGCTTGTAACAAGTTGAATTCCTCGTTTTCATACACAATTTTTTTGGTCAACCCGTAACTGTTAAGAGGTTTCCCCTTAAGACTAAACACCGCTTGTGTATTTACATTTCTAGATTTAGTAATAGATCCACTGGCTGAATCTCCCTCGGTGATGAACAAAGAAGTTTCCAAATGTCCTTCTTTTTTAGCATCGCCAAGGTGAATTCTACAATCGCGTAGTTTTTTGTTATGCAGACTGGCCTTTTTGGCACGTTCTCTGGCTATTTTACGAATTCCTGACAATTCTTTTCGTTCTTTTTCTGCCTGCATTACCTTTTTAAGAATGGCCTCTGCTACATTGGAATTTTTATGTAAAAAGTTGTCAAATTTTGTTTTTACAAAGTCGTTGATATAAGTACGAACCGTAGGCAAATCTCCTCCCATTTCGGTAGAACCTAGTTTGGTTTTGGTCTGACTCTCGAACACAGGCTCCATGACTTTTATAGATACTGCCGCTACAATAGACTTTCGTACATCGGAAGCATCAAAGCTTTTGTTAAAAAACTCGCGAATGGTTTTTACAATGGCTTCTCTAAATGCATTTTGATGTGTTCCTCCTTGTGTGGTATGCTGTCCGTTTACAAAAGAATGGTATTCCTCACTGTATTGAGTTTTACTATGAGTCATGGCTATTTCAATATCCTCTCCTTTTAAATGGATGATGGGATAAGCCATGCTATCTTCGTGTATATTTTCTTCTAATAAATCTTTTAATCCATTTTTGGACACAAATTTTTCGCCATTAAAAACAATCGTCAATCCTGGGTTAAGATAGACGTAGTTTTTAATCATCTTAATAACGTATTCGTTGCGAAACTTGTAGTTTACAAAAATGCTGGCATCAGGTTTAAATACAACACGAGTTCCTCGTCGTACCGTAGTAGATTCTAGTGGGGTTTGTTGAATAAGGTTTCCTTTTTCAAATTCAGCTACGGTGGTTTGTCCATCTCTATAGGACTGAATTGTAAACTGGGTTGAAAGTGCGTTTACTGCTTTGGTTCCTACTCCGTTTAATCCTACAGATTTTTTAAAGGCTCGAGAATCGTATTTACCTCCTGTATTCATTTTAGACACCACATCCACCACTTTACCTAAAGGCACACCACGTCCGTAATCACGAATGCTTACGGTATCGTTTTTTACCGAAATTTCGATGGTTTTTCCGGCTCCCATTACAAACTCATCAATAGAGTTGTCTATTACTTCTTTGATTAAAATATAAATTCCATCGTCTTGAGAACTACCATCGCCTAACTTACCAATATACATTCCTGGTCGCATACGAATGTGCTCTTTCCAATCTAACGAACGTATATTATCTTCTGTGTATTTTGTTTCTTGACTCATTTGGGGAATTTGTTTACAAACACTAAAATTAAAATATTAAACCTACAAAAAAAGAATCCTTATGTAGGATTTATCAACAGTTTTTCACATGTTTTAGAGCCTAAAATCGTTAGGGTGCTTGGTATAAGCGTATAAAAACACCCTTTTTTTGAAACTCCTTTACCAGTTTCCAATCTTTTTCCAAAGTATCAATTTCATCATCCAATGTACTATTTTCTATATTAGAAAACAGGTAATATTTTACCTCTTTGATTTGGTTGCAATAGGTGTATGGTTGAAATCCTGTAGACAAACTTTCTATACTTGGTGACGGATTTCTGGTTTTAGTTCCTATTTGGTCCATCGGTAAATTTTGATCTAGTACGTAGTTGTACATGTTACGTTTTATCTCAAAATAATTTAAATAGGCTAAAGAACTATCCCAGCCTTGAGGTATTTTAGATGGATAAATCCAGAAATGAGCCGAAACTAGAAAGAAAGCGACACCCGTTTTTACCAAAATTGCTTGTTTTTGACTCCAAACAATATGCATCAAATTGATAACAATAAATAAGCCTACAAGATATAAAAACATTAAATAACGATGCCCAATGGGATTGGTAGAAAAAATAAGAAGTGTTTGAACTACCAAAACACATAAAAACAAAGCAATCATTTTTTTTCCTTTAGCATTTAATTTTCTCTTGTTTTTGTAGCAAACCCAACACAACAAAGCTCCTATAATCCAAAAACTAAATCTACCATAATCTAAAAACACCCAAATCATTGCTATACCATTTTTAAGTATTGCTACCATTCCTGCAACTTCCCTTTGTGTCTGCCAGTTAGGACTTGGCGATTTTAGAATCCAACCTAAGATTTGGTATTGGTAGCCTAGAAATGCTAAAAAAATCAATGTAGGAACTACATAAGAAATAACCACAGAAAGTCTACTCTGTTTGTGATAAAATTTTAGAAATCTTACCACCAAATCCCATAGCATAAATCCACCAAAAAATAAAATCCCTCTTAGGTTACAAAACAAAACTCCTGTAATAGCTACAGCATAAAGGATTCTGTTTTTAAAAATGGAATTGGCTGCTAGTAAACAAAAGAACAGCATTAAAACATCGTTGTTTAATATGGTGGTTTGTGCTAAGTAAGTGGGTTCTAACAATAAGATTAAATATGCAGAATTGGCTAAGTTTCTAGAACCATAGTTTTTTATAAATTGATGCAACTGCAAAACGACCAAACAATTTACAACAAGCAATAAAGCCCTACTTACCAACAAGGTTTTTCCAAATACTTTCCATGAAAAAGCAAGCAATAAAGTCCATAAAGGTGGATGTCCTGAATTGATTTTTGTTGGTACAACCCACTGAGAAAAGTGATGATCGTAAAACCAAGTTGCTCTTTCAGATTTAGTTATTGCATCCCAAAAAAAGGGTACATCTGCTGTGTATATAAACATGGCAAACATTAGCAACACCCCCATGATTGCAAAACAATTTTCTTTAAAAAAAGACACCAAACTAGTTACTTTCATACTTTACAACAATCAATAAGCATAAACTATTTCTTTTCATTTTTGTTAAAAGTAATTATTTTAATGATAGAACTATTATCCAAAGAAAAAAAACATCTGTTACTAAAATAATAGCACGCAAAATCATTCTGATGTAACGATTAAGACATCTACAACTACAAAAAAATATTTTATCCCCTAGTTTTATCACCATAAAAATTTAACAACTTAAACCAATTTAATGATGAAAAAATTACTTTCGTTAGTTGCTATTGTTGCAGCACAATTTTCGTTTGGTCAATCTACGACCTTTACATCGGCACCTACAAGTGCAGAAACTGGAGAAACTATTACTGTCTCTATCAATTTTGATACGGGTTCTACAGAACAAGCAACCCATGCTTATTATGAGTTAAGAGATGTAACTGGAGGAACAAATACTTGGAAATATGGACAGAATATTCCGTTAAATACTCCTACTGCTTCTGGTACACATACAACAACTACTTTTACAATCCCTTCAACTTTAGATCCGGATGCAGACTACAAACTTATAGCAAACTACAGAATAGGTGAGGCTTGGGGAACAGGTATTTCACAAGACATAGATATTATTGCTGGAGATTCTTGGGTGTTTGGTGACAATTTAGAATTTGTTTCAGGAACTACAATAGACGTACCTATTAAATACACTTCTGATACAGATATTGCTGCAGGTGGAATTAAATTTGCCATGTGGACAGAAACAAGAGGAACTGTATCAGAAACCAACATCTTTTCTGACATATGGTACGGAGTTTTTACTAACACTACTATTTTACCAGCGGGTACTAATGTAGAAACTACTATAAATATCAATGTTCCTGCAAACGCTATAAACTCTGCAACTGGTACTGCTTACTTAAGTTCTGATTTAGGAGCTAATTGGGATCCTAATGCAGGTGATGCTGGAAAAAATTATGTAAATCACGCAACTACACCTGCAACTACTTACACTTTTATGTTTAGAAGCGTACTGGGTACAGATCCTAACTTTCAAGTAATACCAGGGTCGGCAGACTTTACTATTGTGGGTACTTTAAGTTCGTCTAGCTATAAAAAATTAGAAGGAGGGATTTCTCCAAATCCAACAACAGGAGTTTTAAATATTGCAAATGTAGATAGGATTAAAAACATTTCTATCTTGAGCTTAACAGGTCAAAAATTAAAATCTTTTAAAGCAGCAAATAGCATTGATATTTCTGATTTGGCTTCGGGTGTCTATATTTTATTGACTGATAATGGACAGTATCAAAAAGTAATTAAGAAATAACAACAACTTTACTTTTAATAATCAAGCGACTCTTAGGGGTCGCTTTTTTAGTTTTAACAGATAGTCTCATTAAAAAAAACATATGTTTTAGTCCAAGCAAATCTATCTTAATACTTTTATATCAAAATAAATATAGAAATGAATACAAAATCATTGTTATTAGGCCTTGCAGTATTATTGGCCTTTTTTAGCCTTTCCCAAAAGGCAAATGCACAAAAAAAGCCAAACATTCTTTACATTATGTCAGACGATCATACGTCTCAGGCTTTTGGAATTTATGGTAGTAGATTGGCGGTATTAAACCCTACTCCAACATTGGACAAAATAGCTAATGAGGGAATTATTTTTGATAATTGTTTTGTAACCAACTCTATTTGTACACCTAGCCGTGCCAGTATCATTACAGGGCAATATAGTCAGGCAAATGGCGTGTTAGATTTGGAAGGACATCTAAACACCAACGATCAGTTTTTACCAGAAGAAATTAAAAAACAAGGATACCAAACTGCTTTGGTAGGAAAATGGCACCTTGGACGTAAACCCAACTTTGATTATTATAACGTGTTTATGGAACATGGTCAACAAGGTTCCTACTTTGATCCTAGCATGACACAAACAGGAATGAAGTATGCAAAATACGGAAGTAAAGACTACGAAGGAAAACGTTACAAAGGCCATAGCTCTGATGTAATTACTGATATTACATTAGATTGGTTAGAAAATAAAAGAGATAAGAAAAAACCATTCTTTTTAATGCACCAGTTTAAAGCACCGCATGATGACTTTGAATATGCTCCTCGTTACAAAGATTATTTAAAAGATGTTCATATTCCAGAACCTGCAAGTTTGTATCACAACGGAAACAATGGTTCTATTGCTACACGAGGGCAAGATGATAAGTTAATCAAAGAAATTGGTTCTTCGGTTTCCAAAAGAAATACCATTCGCCACATGGGAATGCGCTTGTGGAGCAATCAATACATCAAAAAAAACAATTCTAAACTAGATATTGAATCTGCCAAATGGTTAGAAGGAAACGAGTATACTCATGCAACTTATCAAGAATATTTAAAAAGATACTTACGTTGTGTTAAAGGTGTAGATGATAACGTGGCTAGAATTGTAGAATATCTTAAAAAAGAAGGTTTGTACGATAATACAATCATTATTTATACAGGAGATCAAGGATTTATGTTGGGAGAACACGACTATATAGACAAACGTTGGATGTATGAAGAATCTATGCGTATGCCATTTTTTGTAAGATATCCTAAAAAAATAAATCCTGGAACCAGAACGGATGCTATTATTAACAATACAGACTTCGCCCCTACTATGATTGAATTGGCTGGTGGACAAGTTCCTAAAAAAATGCAAGGACATAGTTTTAAGAAAATTCTTAAAAAAGGAGAAGAGCCTAAAGGATGGCAACAATCTACCTATTACCGCTACTGGATGCACATGGCACATGCTCATGCCAACCCAGCACACTTTGGTATAAGAACTAAAGAATACAAGTTGATTTTCTTCTACGGTAAATACTGGGTAGATGTAAACAAGCCTGGAGCTGATTGGAACAAAAAAAGTTGGGGAAATCGTTTTACCATGGATACACCTGTGGCGTGGGAATTTTATGACTTAACCATAGACCCTAAAGAGATGAACAATGCCTACAACGATCCTAAATACAAAGGAATTATTGCAGATTTAAAAGAGCAGTTAAAGGCAAAACGTAAAGAGTTAAATGAAGAAGATGGTGATAAATATCCACATATTCAAAAAGTGATTGATGCACATTGGAATGACTAATATCAATTGATTCTGTATAAAAAAAGGGCCTTTTTAAGGCTCTTTTTTTATTTTTAAAAACATAGCATAATCAGCCCTAATAAAATCATTGTAATTGCACTAATTGTATTGATTATTTTTTGTAACTGTTTATTTTTACTAACATACACACCTATGCTGCCTGCAAAAAATCCCATCAATAAAAACCAAATAACAGCTAATATTGTTAGAATAATTCCCAATAAAAATAATTGCTTAGTGGTATTGTGAATATCCGAATCTACAAATTGTGGCAAATATGCTAAAAATGTAAGAATTGTCTTAGGATTGAATAAATTGGTCACAATACCTTGTTGTATCGATTTACTCTTTTTTTTACTTTGATAAGTCTGTAATTTAGTTTCTTTAACCGTCTTCAAAGCTTTAAATCCTAAATACAAAATGTAAACAGCCCCGATAAACTTTACCGCTAAGTAAAGTACCTCTGAAGCTTTAATGATAGCAGAAATTCCTATTGCAGCCAATGAAGTATGAAAAAGTAAACCAATACCTATTCCCAAAGCAGCCAATACTCCTGATTTTCTTCCTTCAGATATTCCCTTATTTACCACAAAAATAAAATCAGGACCTGGTGTTATAATCAACAAAAAAGATGAAAAAACAAAAAATGGTAAATGTAATATACCCTCCATTTTAATTGAATAAAGCCCCTACATTGGTGGCAAATAATTTTACAGCAATAGCCAACAAAATTATTCCAAAAACTTTTCGTAAAACATTCAGTCCAACAGCCCCTAAAATTTGTTCTATTTTTTTGGAGGCTTTAAGAACAAAATAAACAAAAATACTATTGATAATTATTGCCACAATAATATTTTCTAACTGATATTCTGCTCTAAGAGATATAAGCGTTGTCATCGTCCCTGCTCCTGCAATTAATGGAAATGCTAAAGGTACAATTGAAGTTGTTTCAGTAATCTCTTCTTTAAAGATAGTTACTCCTAATATCATTTCCATTGCTAAAAATAAAAATATAAAAGATCCAGCTACAGCAAAAGAATTAACATCTACTCCTATCAAATCAAGAATTTTATCTCCAACAAATAAAAATAATATCATTAAAACAACTGAGACAATTGTAGCTTTTTCAGACTGTATATGCCCCGTCTTTTTTCTAAGTTCAATAATAATAGGAATACTACCTACAATATCAATTATTGCAAATAAAATCATGGTAGCAGTAACAATTTCTTTCAAATCAAAATCTAAAGACATAACCAACAAAACATTTAATAATAATGATAGCAAAGTTATTGAATCTATTTAGTATTAAGCATAAATAATAGCTTATAAAGTACTGCTATAAAACTGTTCCTCTGTTCAAGCTTTTCATTTTAAGAGTATAAAAACAGGTATCCAAACAAAAACATCCCGATTCTGTTTATAGAATCGGGATGTTATTAAATAAAAAATCCTT
>NZ_AFPK01000004.1 GCF_000220525.1 Ochrovirga pacifica
ATCTGGATTTATTTCAGATGCTTTTTTTGTATTTGCTAATAAAGTATGATTATTGATTTCTGTACTTTTTGGGAAATTGAGTAATTGGATTGATTTGAATGTTTTTGTAATACACCTCCGCAGCTTCGGATTGTATTTGAATTTTACCTCTAGTAACAGCTACCTCTTTTCCGTCTATTATTTGTCTTGCATTCATCACTCTATTTACCACATAACCGTTTACTAAGTGAATGCTCTCGTTCCCCAAACAATATACTTCTATAGTGTTCCATTGCCCGTTAGGTTTTTCGTACAATTTTGATTTAGCTACATGTCCTGCAGTAGGAGCAGGTTTTTGACTAGGGTCGTATATTTTATAAGTTTTTCCTTGGGTATTAGTTTCTTTTCTAAAAGGAGCATCTCCTCGCAACCTACCTAAAGGGAAAAAATCTCCACAATCGCTTTCTTGTACTTGATATTCTAAACAAGACATCCAAGTATCCCAAAATGCTCCGTGTGGACCTTTGGCATGATAAATAATTCCGCTGTCTCTCTTGGTTTTTAATCTTGGTTCCCATTTTTTTGTTCCCCATTTAAACTGAGCAGAAAAATGATAATCGCCAAACTCATTTTTAGAAGTCAAACCTCCGTAAATTTCTCCTGTAATTTTTAGTACCAGTTCGTCATTTTCTTTCATAACAGAATACACTTTTTTTGGATCGTTATGCAAACCCAATGGAATTCCTCCTTTCATTACATTATCAAATTTAGGGGGCTCTAAATTTTTAACCGTAGTGTGGGGTACTCCCATCCAAATATCCCATTTTGATAAATTTTCATCAAGCATACTAATTCCCTCCTTTGGAATTTCTTCATGAATATTCCCCAAAGTCCATTGAATCCCTTTTTCTACGTGAGTAACAAAATCTGGATCATCATAAATTTGTTCGGTATGTCCCATTCCTGTATAAAAAACTCGTCCTCCTTCGTAAGTGTGATACCATGCAATGGGATGTTCTGTGCCCATTTTTTTTCCTTCGTAGCTGGTTTCGTCTAAATACAATAAAACATTGGCGTGTTTTGCTACAGGTTTTCTAAAGTTGTACCATTCGTCAAACTTGTAAAAACTATCGGGTAAATGATCGGTTGCAGGATGTTTACAATCTTTGTTTTTTACCAATCTTGCCTTTAGTCTTGGCGGATGAGATTTGAATTGTGCTCCCACCATTTGTTCATAAAAAGGCCAGTTAAACTCCGTATCAGTAGCAGCATGTATTCCTGTAAAACCACCTCCGTTATTCATATATTTTTCAAACGCTTTTTCTTGTTGTTTGTTTAAAATATCTCCAGTTGTATTTAAAAAGACTACCGTTTGATATTTTTTAAGCTCTTCGTAGGTAAACAAATTAGCATCTTCACTAAAGGTTATTTGCCATTGATTTTTTGTTGCCAGCTCTTTAAACATTTCAATTCCTTTGGGAATAGAAGTATGTCTAAAACCTGCTGTTTTGCTAAATACCAAAACATTGCGATGTATGTTTTTTTGAACAGTTTGTATAGGGTGTTTGCTAGAGCAGCCAACAATGCTAATGTAAAATATAAGGAGTCCTAGATTTTTTAAAAATTTCATGAATTATTTTTTAAGTTTAGATATTAGAATAGCATCTGCGGTTCCTTGCCAAGGGTTGTAGTATTGTCCCTCTACAGGGCCGTTGTAAGTTTGTGTTTCTCCAGTAAGTGTATTAAACCATTCAAATGTTCTTTGTTTTACGTCTTTTCTAAAAATCCAAGAACGCATGCTGTGACATTCTTTAGGAATATATAACAATACTGTGCTTAAATCTTTGGTTGATAGGTTGTAAGTTCCTGCGTTTCTGTGGGGCATTGGCTCTAGTTGACTAAAATCTATGTTTCGAAATAGCTGATTCATATGTTTAAAATATTCAAACTTGGGTTTGTAAACACCTTTGGGTTGTTCAAAAGGGTTATAAATCATAGCGTTCCATGAAGTTCCTTGCCAGTAGTAGGTTGTATATACACCAGCAAACAAACACATGTAATTTCTTCGTAAACAAGACTCGGCATTGTCATAATTTCCTGTAAATACTACATAGGGAGATTTTTCGTAACCACCGTGTTCAATATTAAAAACAGGTTTGTTTGTAAATTTTTGATGAGCATCTAGCATTTTATTATAAATGTTATGCGACCAGTCTTGACTAGAAATAAAATCTACTGTTTCTGGATTTTTATTACAAAAACCATAGTCATGTACGGTTAATAAGCGGTTATAACTATCTAATTTTCTTACGCGTTCAATTCTTTCTTTAATGTATTTAGCATCGGCTCTTCCGTAATACAAAGCTTCTTTGGAAATATCCCATAACATGTTCGGAAAAGCCTGATAACGTTTAATTACATAATCAAAATACATATTATCTGCTTCAGAATACATTTCTGGCCAAGCCACTAATTTGTTCCACACATAAATCATTAAATGCGAAACAATTTCTTTGTCGTTCATTAAGCTGATGGTTCTGTCAAATTTTTTAAAAAAATCAACATTTAACGAGGAGAAATCAGGATTTTCATTGTTTCCTAAAAATGGAAAAATATCTTTTGGAGCACCAAATTCATGTTCTGGATGTTTGGCTAGTTCTTTGTCTTTTTTCCATCGCACATCGTAAGAAAATACGTTCATTACCACTTGGTTAAATCCGTTTTCCTGAATTAAATTTAGCAAATGTTCGGTTTTAGGAATGGACTTGTTGTTATGATAATCTAAAGCGTACAACCAATCACATTCAAAGGCTAATAAAAAATAGGGACTGCCATCCTCGTAGCTAAATTTTTTATCATTTTTTTTAATAGTTACTGCCCCGTGCTTTCCTTTTTTAGGAGGATTTACGATAATGGTTCCTTTTTTGTTTCGTAATTTTTTATCCTCTCCATAGGTGGTAAATTTCCACGTACCTTGAAGAGAGTTAGAAAATCGTAATACCCACTGGTTGTTGCCGTTGTAAAAGCCAGGTACTTTTTGAATGGTTCCATTTTCGTGCAGAAAAGTAGCCCCAAAATCTGCTACAAAAGGATTTTTTAATCGAGTTTTTGTTTCAATCACCACATCAATTACCTCCCATTTAGGAATGTTGTAAGATTTGTTGTTTTTGTGTTTTACACTTGTAATTTGTGCAGAACTAAGCTGTAATGTAAGGCACATTACAAACCATAAATAAATTCGGTTAGTTTTCATATTAAACTATGTGTTTTTTTGTAAAGTTATTTATTTTAATGAAAAAAAACATGCAATTATTTAGGAATAATTACATGTTTTTTGATGATGTGTGTCAAAAAAATAAGACTTTTTATTTTTTAATGTCAATATTGTTTTTGCTGATGTATTCACTCGGGGTCATTTCAAATTGTTTTTTAAAACACTTAGCAAAATAAGAAGGACTGTTAAATCCAGTCATATACATAATTTCTTTTACAGATAAATCGCTAGTTTCTAAAAGTTGTACAGCTCTTTTAAGACGGATGCTTCGGATAAATTCACTTGACGACAATCCTGTGATTTCTTTTAGTTTTAAGTATAAATTACTTCGACTTACATTCATCTCTTTTACCAACATTTCTACACTAAATTCCGTATTCATCATATTTTTTTCTACCACATCCATAGCTTTTTGTAAAAAGATTTCATCAGCAGAGGTAACAGTTACTTCTTCGGGTTTTAGAATTATTTCTTGATTAAAACGTTTTCTTAAATGACTACGTTTGCTAATGATATTTTTTATTTTTAACTGTAGTGCTTCTAAGTTAAAAGGTTTGGTAATGTAATCATCAGCACCGCTCTCTAACCCTTTTTGTTCGTTTTCTTGAGAGGTTTTAGCGGTTAGCAAAATAAAAGGGATGTGACTGGTTTCTGAAGTTTCTTTACATTTTATGCAAAACTCAACCCCGTCCATTTCGGGCATTACATAATCACTAATAATGATATTTGGGATTTGTTTTTGTGCAATTTCAAAACCTTTTTTACCATCTTCGGCTTCCAAAATGTTGTAATTTTCTTGCAAAGATTGTCGGATAAATTGTCGGATATCAGAATTGTCATCAACGACAAGAACCATAGGTAGTTCTGGTCTTTTTTTTATGATTTGTTCTTTGTCCTCTTCCTCATCTTTTACAGCTACTTGATGTGCAGATGCAACATATGCAGATGTACCACTAACTCCATCTTCTTGGTTTCCAAAGTTGATATTAGGTTTGTCTATATAGGCTTGTTTTTCTTGTGGTAGGTTTACAGCAAAGGTAGTACCTCCGTACTCGTTATCTACTACGGCAATGCTTCCTTGGTGTAAGTCTATAAGACTTTTGGTGTAGCTTAATCCAATCCCGGTACCCGTAGGGTTTGCCAGTTCTTTTGCAGAGTTGCTATAAAAACGATTAAAGATTCGTTGTTTTTTAGCTTCAGAAATTCCAGAGCCAGAGTCTTTTACTTCAATTACCACTCTGTTGTAAACCGCTCCTTTGGTTAACCTGTCGGAATGATAAGTTTTTTTTACGTACACGTAAACATCTACAATTCCTCCATCGGGGCAAAATTTAAACGCGTTAGAGAGTAAGTTGTTCATTACTTTTTCTAAGGCATCGGGGCTAAAGTAACTGTAAATTGAATCAGACTCTGAACGAACGGTGTAATTTATTTTTTTCTTCTCGCCAATAAATTTAAACGGCTCAGCAACTTCTTTTACAAATTTGGCAATGTTTTTTTCGTAAACAACCAAATCCATTTTCCCTTTGTCTAACTTTTGAAAATCTAATAATTGCTTTACCAACCTTAGCAAATACTCTGTGTTTTTTTCCATCAAAGTATATTGATTTTTTACCGCATTAAAATCAAGGCTTTCACCTTTCTTTTGCAAGTACTCTAGCGGCCCTTTAATTAAGGTAAGAGGAGTTCTAAATTCGTGAGAAATATTGGTGAAGAATTCCATTTTCATTTGTTGCAATTCTTGGTATTTGTTTTGCTCAATTTTTTGAAGTTCTAAAGTGTGTTTTTTATGAGATCGGATTAATGTAAACTTCCAAAAACCTAATAAAGACAATACAATTAGCAATGCATATATAATGTAGGCCCACATGGTTTTCCAGAAAGGCGGAGTGATTTCTATCACAATTTTTTTGGCATCATTGTTCCATACACCATCTCCATTAGAAGATTTTACATGAAACACATAGGTACCTGGAGACAAGTTTGTATAGGTAGCAAAGCGTTTGTTAGACTGGGTGTAATTCCATCTATTTTCAAAACCAGTTAATTTGTATGCATATTGGTTTTTTAAAGGAGAAGAATATTGAAGGGCAGCAAATTCAAACGAAATACTGTTTTGGTCATAAGTAAAAGTTAACTTTTTAGTTTTGTCAATACTTTGTTTTAAGATAACTCTTTCTTCAACTTTTTCACCAGGTTTAAGCTCGTTATTAAATAAAGAAATTTTAGTGATAGCTGTTTTAGGAGCATAGGGATTGTCTTTTATTTTGTTGGGATAAAAGGCACTAAAACCATTAATTCCTCCAAAAATCATTTCTCCATCTTTTCTCTTAAAGCAAGCCAGTTCCTGAAACTCATTGCTTTGCAAACCATCGTATATATTATAGTTTTTAAAGATTTCTTTTTCAGGGTTAAATTTAGAGATTCCGTTGTTGGTAGAGATCCATAAATTTCCTTTGTTGTCTTCTAATATTCCCTTAATTACATTATTAGGCAAACCTTCTTTTTTGGTATAGGTTTTAAATTGAGCTTCGTTTTCATCAATGGGTGTAATCATTTTGTTTAGTCCGCCTCCAAAAGTACCAATCCATAATTCTCCTTTTTTACTTTCGTGAATAGACAATATATAATCTAGGCTTAGGCTCTTAGGGTTGTTTTCTTGATGTTTGTAATTGATGAATTTAGGAGATGATTGTGCTATTTGTTGGTAATTTAGTTTGCTTAATCCTGTACCAGTTGCAAACCATAAATTTTTCTTAGAATCTTCGTAAATGTTTCTAATAATAGTTCCTCCAATACTGTTAGGGTTATCAGGCTGATGTTTAAAATGTTTTTTTACTACAAATTCTTGCTTTTCGTTTAATGCAATCATAAAAACTCCACCGCTGTAGGTACCTACCCATACTTGATTTTTATGGTCTACCAAAAGACTAAAAACACTGCTTCTTACAGGTAATGGAATGCTTTTCTTAACGTAGTCTTTTTTGTTATTGTCAGTAATGTCTATGTACGATAAGGAAATGCCTCCTTCGTTTCCGAACAGAAGAAATTTCTTGTTTTTTGCTTGTATTTCGGCAATAGCAAACGTTTTGGTATTGTTAAACAAATGCAAAAATTTTTTGTACTTGTTTTTGGTTTTAATCTCTTTATTTAGGGTTCCTCCTTCGGTTCCAATCCATAATGTTTCATTACTATCACTAAAAATAGCTCTAATTTTGTTGTAGCTTAAGCTCTTTGGATTAGAACTACTTTTAATGTGTAAAAAAGGTTTTTTAATTGGATCTAAAATATTAATTCCACCACCATTGGTTCCAACCCACATAATACCTGTACTGTCTTTGTAAATAGACGAAATAATATTTTTATTAATACTATTAGGATCGTCAGGGTTGTCTTTGTAAACATTAATTTTTACGGGCTTTGGGATGTTGTTTTCAAAATGAATCAAACCTCGGCTAGTTCCAACCCATATATTATTTTGATTGTCGATAGCAATGCCAGAAGTAGACATATTGGCATGAAAACGGATAAATTTCTTCTTAATCTTAGGAACAATATTCTCTACATACAAACCTTTAGCTGATGAAATAATCATACGGTTATTTAGATCTTCTGTAATTACTTTTACAGCACCATTTGGAATTCCATATTCTTTATTAATGGGTTTTAAAACGTAATTCGTTCCTTTTTTTATAATTTGAAACAAATACTTGTTGGTTCCTAATAATAAATCTCCTTTTTTACTTTGATAGATTACGTTTACTTTTTTATTGTTCAGCGGAATAGGAAAATCTAAGTGTTGAAATACCAACTTTTTTTGGGAGGCTTTTAAATCTACTAAATCCAAGCCATCATTGGTCCCAATCCATAGTTGATGATCGCGATCAAGTAACAAAGCACCAATATAATTGTTTCTAATAGAGGTGCTGTCTAGTGGATTGTGTGTGTAATGTGTAACTTTTTCGTTGGCAGTATTCAAAAAATTAAGTCCGTTTCCTGTAGTTCCTATCCAAAGATTGCTGTTTTCATCACCTGTAATTCTAAAAATTAAATTACTGTTAAGACTGTTTTTGTCTTCAGATGGTTTGTAGTGTTTAAACTGATAACCGTCAAATTTATTCAATCCATCATGGGTTCCAAACCACATGTATCCATCTTTACTTTGATAAATAGCATTTACATCGCTTTGAGACAGCCCGTCATTTACGGATATATGAGAAAAGGTAAAACGCTCTTGAGAAAACGTATTGATAGATAGAAAAAAAAGAACTTTAAAAATTAAGTTTGATAAGTAAGACTGTTGCATAAATCTACAGGTTGCTTTGGTCATTGTAATGGTTAACGACAAGTAAGATGAAAAATAGAGAATAAAGTTTAATTTCTTTAGTATTTATTTTGTCTTATTGCATTTTTGTTAGCAATATCATTGTTTTTTTGTTTTTTGTGCTTACAAAAATAGAAATATTGCAAGATACTCTTTGTAAATTATGGCTCTAATTGTGGTAAAAATTTCATTTTCGAGAACGTTTTCAAAAAATAAAAACGATACCGATAACGTTTCCGTTTTTTTAACAGCTAGCTATTCTTTAAATCAAAGTAATTTAACTCTAAAATTTAAATAATTATGAGGATCAATTACATTTTAAAAAGAAGCGTATTAGCTTTATTTATGTGTCATCTTGGGATGTTGGCACAAACTACATTGCCAGTTACCTCTGGTGGAGTTAATAATACTGTTCAGTTTTCTGATAATCAGCAAAGTTCTGCAGAGCTAAACTTAAAAGTAGACATCGAGGAATATTACAGTCTAACACCAAGTTACGCTCGTAAGGTGTACATGCATTTTAATCTTACAGCTATTAATGGACAAACATTAACTGCGGGAGCGTTAAAAGTAAATTTTTCTAGTTCTTCATCGGCAACGGCAGGTAGTGAGGGAATTACAATTTTGGCCAATGCTTATCATGGAGCAGGTTTGCCATCATCAGGAGTTCCAAAATACTCTTACGACTTTTCTGGGTTTACCAAAACAACATTGGGCAATATTTTTACGGTAGCAGCCGATGCTTCCATTACTGATGCGTTAGGAGTACAAACTTTAGATATTTTATCGTATCTGCAAGAAAGAGCCAATGCAGGCGATACCGAAGTTTTGATAGAAATTGAAGTTACGGTAGACAACTCTTCAAACCAACGTTCGCTATTTAAAGTATCTAGTGATGCGGGAGCGGTTCCTCCAACTATTGTTGTAGAAGGACCTACTTTAAGTGCTGTAAAAATAACAAAAAGCAAGTTAGATGGAGCTTACTACAATACAACCAAACAAGCTGTTATGGTTGGTCAAAATTTTCAAGGTGATTTTGTAATTTTTAATGTATTGGGGCAAAAAGTAAAAGAAGGAAATGTAACTAGAGAAGTTTCTGTAAGCGATTTAAAAAGTGGAGTTTACATGTTTGCAACCGCAAAAGGAAGTTTAAAGTTTGTAAAATAAGTTACTTTTACAAATTTTTAAGAAAAAGAAGGGTTAACAAGCTAGATGTTAACTCTTTTTTTATTGAGGATTCATAGAAGATTCTCTTACATTTAAACGACCATTTAAAACAATAGTTTGTGGTACAAAAACACCTTTATTTGCTATTTGCTCTAGCAACAAAGTAGCAGCTGTTTGGCCTATATCTTGGGTAGGCTGTTCTACAGAAGTTAGTGTAGGGTAAATATGTTTGGCTAGATTAGATTCTGTAAACCCAACAATAGCAATGTCTTGTGGTATTTTGTACCCGTGTTGTTTAAACACATTCATAGCACCAATGGCAGAAGAATCATTAGCAGCAAAAATGGCCCTAGGAATTTCACCTTTTTCAATCAATTCTTTAGCAACACGTTCTCCATCTTCAGTTCTAAAACCGCATTGAATCACTTTACCTGGTTCCAACCTATGTTTGGTGTGTGCTTGCTTAAAACCTTTAAGTCTATTTTTAGAAAGTGTTAGGTGAGGAGCACCAGATAAATGAACAATATGTTGATAACCTTGTAAAATTAAGTGTTCTGTGGCAAACAATGCCCATTTAAAATCGTCAAACAAAACTTTAGAAGCGGCAATGTCTTCTACTGTTCTATTAAAAAATACAATGGGAATATTTTGCGTTAATAACTTTTTGTAATAATCAATGTTTTGATTTTCTGAAGTTAGTGAAACAATCAGTCCATCCACCATATTATCGACCAAAGTCTCTACATTTTTTTTCTCCATTTCCCAAGAGTAGTTCGATTGCATCACTAGTACTTGATAGCCTTTATCATGCATTACTTCTTGAACCCCCATTAGGACCTTCGGAAAAAAGCTGTTTTCAAATTCTGGCACCACCACACCTATATTGTAGGAGCGTTGCTGAATCAGTTTTCTGGCAATTGGGTTAGGTCTATATCCTAATTCCTCAGCTTTTTTTAAAATCAAATCACGAGTTTCTGGTTTTATGTCGTATTTGTTGTTAAAAGCTCTAGAAACGGTAGAAATGGAAACGCCTAATTCTTTGGCTAAATCTTTTATAGTGATGTGTTTCATTGGATAATATTACAATAAAAAAAAGTTTCCGACAACTTCCGAAAACCTTTCCGATAAATATTTGTGTTTCGGAAACGTTATCGAGCCTGCTTTTTTTTTTGAAGAGAGGCTGTATGACTTGGAATGTTTAATTTGCTCTAAATTGTTACAATAAGTCATGGGAAGTATAGATATTTCGGTTATTTTAATTTTTACATTGTTGGTTTTTATCTGTGGAATGAGTTTTTCCAAATCGGGTAAAAACATGAAATCCTATTTTGCTGCAGGAGGTGCTTTGCCTTGGTGGATGAGTGGATTGTCGTTATTTATGAGTTTTTTCTCAGCCGGAACTTTTGTTGTGTGGGGGTCTATAGCTTATAAGAGCGGATGGGTCGCAATTGCTATTCAGTGGACCATGTGTATTGCCGGAATTATTATTGGTTTTTTTATTGCTCCAAAATGGCAAAAAACCAAAGCTTTAACAGCCGCAGAATTTATAACCGATCGTTTGGGGGTAAAAACTCAAAAAATCTATACCTACTTATTTTTAGGGATTTCTATTTTTACAACAGGAGCTTTTTTGTATCCTGTTGCTAAAATTGTTGAGGTTTCTACAGGTATTCCAATCACGGCGAGTATTGTGTTTTTGGGAATTCTAATCCTTATTTATACTACTGTTGGAGGTTTATGGGCAGTAATTGTTACCGATGTTTTACAGTTTGTAGTGTTAACTGCTGCTGTACTTATAGTAGTACCACTTTCTTTTAATAAAATAGGAGGAATTGACAACTTTATTACCCAAGCTCCAGATAACTTTTTCAATTTCGTAAATGAAGAATACACATCTGGGTTTCTAGTCGCTTTTGGTTTGTATAACCTATTTTTTATAGCAGGAAATTGGGCATACGTACAACGTTATACCAGTGTCGCTAGCCCAAAAGAGGCTAAAAAAGTAGGATGGTTGTTTGGTGGTTTGTACACCATAAGCCCATTGATTTGGATGTTGCCTCCAATGATTTATAGAGTATTAAATCCAGAGTTGTCCGGTTTGGCAGACGAAGGAGCTTATTTGCTGATGTGTAAAGAGGTACTACCTGTTGGAATGTTAGGATTGATGTTGGGAGGAATGGTGTTTGCTACTTCTAGTTCGGTGAACACAACCTTGAATATTTCGGCTGGGGTGATGGCCAATGACTTGTTTAAAGCTATCAAACCTGAAGCAAGCGACAAACAATTGGTGCGTGTAGGTAAAACAGCTACTATTGGTTTGGGAATTTTAACGATTATCATTGCCTTACTAGTTCCCTATTTTGGGGGAATCGTAGAAGTAGTGATGAGTTTGGCAGCACTAACGGGAGGAGCTATGTTTTTGCCACCGCTATGGGCTTTGTTTTCAAAATCTCAAACAGGTAAAAGTGTGTTATCAATCACCTTAACCTCATTAGCTATTAATGCCTTTTTTAAATTTTTAGCTCCTAGCTTAATTGATGTCAAATTAAGCACAGCCACAGAAATGGGAGTAGGTATGATAATTCCTATTGTGTTACTAACTATTTATGAATTGTATGCCAATGCAGCTCAACAAGAAAATCCACAATACATCGCTTACGAAAAAAAATTAGCCTTAAAAACTGGTTTTGATGATGAAGAACCAAGTTCAGGAAACAAAAGAGGAGGAAGAGTGATAGGTATTGGAGTAGGAGCTACGGGATTGCTGATTGTCATTTTATCTTTTATAGCCAATAATGGTGCACTATTAGTAGGTTGTATGGGAGCTCTAGTACTGTTGGTAGGTGCCGTTATCATCAACAAAAATAAAGACAAATAAAAAATAGACAGAACCAAATTGTAAATCATGATTGTACAAGATTTTAACCAAGATATAAGAAAAAATAAATCGCTAGAACTCAACGCTGATTTTGTTGTAATAGGTGGTGGTTTGGCCGGTGTTTGTGCAGCGATTACTGCAGCCAGAAAAGGAACCAAAACTATTTTGGTACAAGATCGACCAGTGCTTGGAGGAAATGCATCTTCCGAGGTTCGTTTATGGGCTCTAGGGGCTACCTCTCATATGGGTAATAATAACCGTTGGTCTCGTGAAGGTGGAGTAGTAAACGAAATTTTTGTAGAGAACTTATATAGAAACAAAGAAGGAAATCCAGTTATTTTTGACACCGTAATGTTAGAAAAAGTAATGAACGAAAAGAACATTACTTTAATGCTTAACACAGCAGTTTACGAAGTTGAAAAAAAAGATGCAAAAAATATCAAAGCAGTAAAAGCTTTCAATGCTCAAAACTCAACACATTACCATATTTCTGCCCCTTTATTTTGTGATGCATCGGGGGATGGGATTGTGGCTTTTCAGGCAGGTGCAAGTTTTAGAATTGGAGCAGAAAGTAAAGAAGAGTTTGGTGAACTGTTTGCTCCAGACGAATCTTACGGACAATTGTTAGGACATTCTATTTTCTTTTACAGCAAACGTGCTCCCAAACCTGTAAAATATGTTGCTCCTGATTTTGCTTTAAAAGACATTCAGTCTATCCCTCGATATAAAGTCATAGAAAAAGATGATACAGGTTGTCGATTTTGGTGGCTGGAATACGGAGGTAGAAAAGATACTATTCACGATACGGAAGAAATTAAATATGAATTGTGGAAAGTAGTTTACGGAGTATGGGATTATATAAAAAATTCGGGAGAGTTTGAAGACGTTGACGATTTAACCTTAGAATGGGCAGGAACCATTCCTGGAAAACGAGAAAGCCGTCGTTTTGATGGGTTGTACATGATGAAACAACAAGATGTTATTGGGCAACAAAGATTTGACGATGCTATTGCTTTTGGTGGATGGGCTATCGATTTACATCCTGCAGATGGTGTGTATAGTGAAAAGTCGGGTTGTACCCAATGGCACTCCAAAGGAATTTACGATATTCCCTACCGTAGTTTAATTCCTAAAGATTTGAACAATTTGTTTTTAGCAGGACGTATCATTAGTGCATCTCATGTTGCGTTTGGAACTACTCGTGTAATGGCCACAACTGGATTTACTGCACAAGCCATTGGTATGGCTGCACATATGTGTTTGGATAAAAACATTACACCTGCACAGGTTTTAGAAAATGGTGTCATCAAAGAGTTGCAAAACGAATTGAATTTGTACGGACAAAGCATTCCGAATGTACCTATTATGTCTGCAAGTAATTTAGCAAGTAAAGCAAACATTAGTGCTTCTTCTCAATTGGATTTGGAAGAAATTGCTTATGGAGAAACTTGGTTAAATTTGGCGACTTCTGCTGCCATGTTGTTGCCTTTGGTAAAAGAAACTCAATATACCTTTACGGTGGTCGTGAATGCAACCGAAGCCACGGAGTTGGAAGTGCAGTTTCGAGTGGCTGAAAAAGAGAAAAACTATACACCTGATAATACTTTAGAAAGTAAAAAAATAGCTATCAACAAAGGAGAGCAAAAGGTGACGTTTACCTTTGACAACACTCTAGAAAAAGAGCAATATGCGTTTGTGTGTTTTATGGCGAACGAAAAGGTGAGTATACAAGAGAGTGAGGAATTATACTCTGGAGTTGTTTCTTTGTTTAATGGAGTGAACAAAGCAGTATCCAACAAAGGAAAACAAACCCCACCAGAAGGTTTGGGTGTAGATACTTTTGAGTTCTGGATTCCTTACCGTCGTCCCGCAGGGAAAAACATTGCGATGGAAATCAGTCCTGCCGTTTCTGTGTATGAGGCAAGTAACGTAGTCAATGGATATGTACGTCCGTGGGGAACCGCCAATTCTTGGACAGCAGATTTAAAAGATACACATCCAACTTTAAAAATAGATTGGGCAGAAAAGCAAACCATCTCTAGCATCAAGTTGTTTTTAGACGGAGATTATGACCATGCTATGGAATCAGTACAGTTTGGACATTATGATGATATTGTACCACAGTGTTTGCAAGACTATACCATTAAAACGGTAGAAGGAGAAATTTTAGCAAGCCAAATAGGAAATTATCAAACTATCAACGAATGGAAATTAAAAACACCTGTCACGACAAAGGGAATTGTTATAGAGGTAAAACATCCATCGGCTACTACGCCAGCAACCATTTTTGAGGTTGTTTGCCAATAGAATTACTATAAATAACGCATGTAAGTATATTACAAATGAATTTATAGACAATACAAATGATTATAAAACCCTTAGTTTTTAAATAAAACGAAGTGTGTTTTGTTGTTAAATAGCTGTTTGTTAATAAGTTAAGTGTTTGAGGGCCTCTATTATGGGGGCTTTCAACACTTTTTGTGTTTTATAAGAGGGATTTTTTGTTTTAATTTTATTGCATAAAATCCTAAAACCACAAACCTATGAGAATTCTTTTTCTTTGTTTTTTTATTGTTTTTCAAACCTCAATTTTTGCACAAACCTTTAATGTGTTAGATTTTGGAGCCAAAGCGGATGGATTGACTAAAGATACCCAAGCAGTACAAGCTGCTATTAATGCATGTACTGAAAATGGCGGAGGTACAGTGCTTATTCCTGCTGGTAAAACAGTTGTAATTGGTACCATCTATTTAAAAGATTTTGTGACGCTACATGTGGCCAATGGTGCCGTTTTATTAGGAAGTCCTCACTACAAAGATTACGCTACAGACACACATAAAAACACGTATAAAAACGAACCTCACATGGATCGTTGTCTTATTTTTGCCCACAAAGCCAAATCGTTTGCAATAGAGGGATATGGTGTTATTGATGGCAATGGTAGTGTCAAAAATTTTAATCGAAAAAAAGACAATGGACGTCCCATGTTATTACGTTTTATGGATTGTAGTGATATACGGTTGAATAATGTTACGCTACAAAATCCTGCTGCATGGACTTCGGCTTGGTTGTATTGTGATCAAATTGCGATAAATGGCATAAAAATTAAGAGTAGAATAAATCACAATGGAGATGGATTGGATTTTGACGGTTGTACCAATGTGCGTGTTAGCAATTGCTCTTTTGATACCAGCGACGATTCTATTTGTTTGCAAACGTCTCGTCCCGATAAGCCTTGTAAAGATATTACCATCAGCAACTGTGTGTTTACAAGCAAATGGGCAGCTATGCGTATTGGTTTGGCCTCTCGTGGAGATTTTGATGGTGTTACAGTAAGCAACTGTACGTTTCATGACATACAAGACTCAGGACTAAAAATTCAGATGAACGAAGGGGGAGAAATGAAGAACATGTCTTTCTCTAATATCGTTATGCGCAATGTTCCACGTCCTATTTTTATGACCTTTTGTCAGCAAAGAGCTGGGGTTGATGCACCCAAAGAGATGACTCCTATGAAAGCCATGCATCATTTTATTTTTGATGGAATTATTGCAGACAATCGAGCATTAGATGTAAACACAGCTATTTTTATTACAGGAATGCCCAATCATCACATAACAGATGTGCAGCTTCATAATGTACAAATGACTGTTGCTGGTGGGGGAACTAAAAATGATGCTCAACGAGTATTGAAAGAATATACTTTAGAAACCTTGGGTGATTGGTGGCCTGAATTTAAAAAAGTAGGTGTTCCAATACCTGCTTCGGGAATTTATGCTCGTCATATGGATGGGTTTTATTTAAATAATATACACATAAACACTGTTAATAAAGATGAACGTCCAGCTTTGGTTTTAGACGATGTTCGTCATCATCAGGTAGAAAATTTGTTTTTAAATAGAAAAAAACTTAAAAGAAAAGATTGGGTAATTAAATAAGCCAGCTTTTGGTTTGAAATAAGATATTCTTACATGTTTTAAAGTCCATACATTTTTGTATGGACTTTTTTTATGTATTTGTTTAGTAGTTCTAATGTGTTGTTTTTCAGTGTTTTTTGTGTGTGGTGAATCATATGTGTTGTGCTTGGTAACATATGTGTCTTACTTAATTAAGGGCTTGTTTAAACTTTGATTGTGTATTGTATTCTTACCATCAAAATATAAATAAACCAAAACAAATGAAAAAAATAATACTTATAATGGTTTGGATTTGTACGAGTTTACAAATCCTAGCTCAGCAAAAAAAGCCCAATATCTTGTGGATTTTAACAGACGATCAGCGTGTAGATTCTAACGGGTATTACAATCAAATTACCACAGGAAAAAAAGACAGTCCCCTAGGGTATGTATCATCACCTAATTTAGATGCTTTAGCAAAAGAAGGAGCTGTTTTTACCAATTTTTATTGCAATTCCCCTGCTTGTGCACCTTCTAGAGCAAGTATAGTAACTGGTAAATATCCACATCATGCAGGTATTTATGGTTTTGAAAAAACTCACAATCAAGTAGATTATTTTAACAAAACCTTGCCAGAGGTTATGGAAGATTCAGGCTATCAGACGAGTATGTTTGGTAAAAAAGGCTACTATATTTTTAATCGAGATAAAAAAGGGAAGATTAGAGGTTTTCCTAATTTCTACGATCAAATGGTAATGGCCAATGAGTTAAGAAGAAATAAAAACACTACCGATTGGGACAATAGTACGGTAGCGGGTACTGTTGATGGCAAATATACCAAGTTAGATTCTAGAGTCAATTTTTATTATCCTAATGGTGTGCACAAATCTTTTTCTAGAACAGATAAAATTACTACTGATGAGAAAAAAGTAAAAGAGGAGGTAGAAAAGGAACTAGATATACTTTATGCTTACACTCGCAGTAGTTCTGATTTGATTATTGGTGGACAAAATTCCATGCCAGCAGGCAAAACCTTGGATGGGAATATAACCCGAGAGTTTTTAGACTACTTAAAAAATGAAAATAAAAGTTATCAATCTCCAGTAGGGAAAAAAATGCAAGGGGTAGATTCTTCAAAGCCTTTCTTTACGAGTTTAAGTTATCATTTTCCACATACCCCTGTGATGCCTCCCAAAGAGTTTAGAGATCAATTCAAAGGGAAAAAATATAAAGTGCCAGTGTTTAGCAAAGAAGAGTTGAAAAAGTTACCTCCTCAATTGAAAAAGCTATACAGTAAAGGTAAAATTGATGAGTTAACAGCGGAAGAGAAACAACAAGCCATTAGAGATTATTATGCTTTTTGTGCATATGGAGATGCTCAAATAGGGAAAGCCGTAAAAGCTTTTAAAGACTATAGTAAAAAACACCAGCAGGAGTATGTAATATTCTATGTATGCGGAGATCACGGATGGCAATTGGGAGAACAAGGCATAGAAACTAAATTTTCACCTTGGGAAACTTCTAACCATACTTCTGCTATTGTGGTTTCATCGGATCACACAAAATACCCGGCAGGAAAGGTTTACAAAGGTTTTGTAGAGTATGTAGATATCATGCCTACGATTTTAGCTGCGGGAGGAGTAGATGTAAACGCAAAAGAGTTTGATTTTTTAGATGGATATAATTTGGCAGAAGTGCTAATTAATCAAGAAAAAAACAGAGACTATGTAATTGCAGAGCTGAATCATGTAATAGGTCCAAGAGCTTACTTACGTACCAAAGATTTTGCTTTTTCTATGAGAACACGAGAAACGAATCAGAAAGCAAGCAACAAATTTGCTCCTAATAAAAATATCAAATGGGGATTAGAAGCACCAAGAGCCAAAGTAGAAATGGCCTTGTACGATTTACGCATAGATCCTAGCGAAAGAAACAATGTAGCCAATGATAAAGAATACATAAAATTGGCAGATTGGCTTAGAAATAAGTTAGGGAATATAGTTCTTGGTGATGGAAGAATTGAAACTAATTGGCAGCAAAAAAACGATTACAACCGAACCACTTTTGCACTTGGTGCAGATGATAAAAAAGCAGTAATTCCTAAAAATTTAATACCAAAAGTAAAGTAATAAATAAAATAATAAGAGATGAGAAAAATAGTAGCAAGTTTGTTATTAGTAACTAGTTTGCTGGTAGCACAGAAAAAACAAAAACCAAATATCATAGTTGTATTAGCTGATGATATCAGTGCACGAGAAATGCCCATTTATCAATCTGATACATGGAGTCCACCAATAGGAGGAGATACGCAAGATTTAAAATACCGAGCCAACACCCCAGTTCTAGATAAAATAGCCAAAGAAGGTTTGTATGTAAAAACTGCATGGGCTGCTGTGGTTTGTTCGCCAAGTAGAGCTATGATGATGACAGGGAGGTATGCTCATTTACATAAATGGTGGGGGAATAAAACCACAGGAAAATATACTGATGAAAACGGAAAACCAGCAACTTATCCTTTTTACGAAAGTTCTCCTTTAGGCTTAGGTCAGGTAGCACAAAAAGCAGGTTATGCTACTCTATGGTCTGGAAAATCACAGATGCGTAATCCTAACTTAGAAAAATATGGCTTTGATGAAGGTGTGTTTACACCTGGAGAATCTACAAGAGGAGGAGACAATCCTTATACCGATTTTAGGGTGGAACTAAAAAAAGTAGATGGAAAAAAGAAAATCATTAATAATGATACAGGAGAAGAGGTTTTTACATTTCCTCAATCGGGATGGTATTGGCAACCACATGTGATGTTGATGAATCATCCATCGTCAAAAAAACAGTTTGAATGGTGGCCAAACACAGCAAAGTCAAAAAAAGAATATGGTTTAACAACTTATGGACCCGACGTAGAATTGGATTTTATTTTTGATTTTATGGAGCGAAAAACCAAAGAGAAGAAACCTTTCTTTGTGTACCATACCACTCACTTAGGACACGATGCTTTTGACTTCTTTCACCCAGAAACAAAAACAAAATGGCCTGGTACTCCTGTGGTGAAATGGGAAAATGGAAAATACCATAGAACCGAGCCTCGTGTAACTGGAGACAAAGGGGTATACAATACGTATGGGACTGTTACAGAACCCGGAATTCATAACCATATCAACTATTTAGATTACCAAATGTGGTTGTATTTACAAAAACTAAAAGAGTTAAAAGTAGACCAAAATACTTTAGTGATTTTTTGTGCCGATAACGGAACTAGCGGATATGGTAAAAATAGTGCTGAAGCACAAAAAGGAACACATGTGCCTTTTATAGTCTATGCACCAGGATTGGGTTTAACCAAAAAAGGAGAACAAGATGTATTGGTAAATTTAGCAGATGTATTGCCTACTATTGCCGAAATAGGCGGGGTTGAAATTCCAAAAGATTATGAAATTAATGGGGTGAGTTTGTGGCCGTTTTTAACGACTAAGCAAAAAGAACACAGAGATTGGATTTATGGTTACAAAGACGGAATGCAGATCATAAGAGGAAAACACTTGATGAAAGATGGTTACGACAAGTGGTACGATGTAAGCAAAACACCATCGGATTTGATTTCGTTTGATAAGGTGAAGCAACCTAATAATCTGTCTGGAGCTGCACTAAAAGACAAAGAGTTGTTTGAGAAGGTTTTGCCTAAGTTCAATACCTTTGAAGAAGAAAGACACGGACCTTTACTAGAAAAACATCGATTGCAAATAGAGAAAAAAGAAGCCGAGCAAAAAGCAAAGCTAAAAGCCTTAAAAGCAAAAAAACGAGCTAAACAGGCAAAAAAGAAAAATAAGAAAAAATAAATAAGGATTCAAAGAAACATTAACGTTCCTAAA
>NZ_AFPK01000003.1 GCF_000220525.1 Ochrovirga pacifica
CAACGGTCTAGTATAACCGTCAGTTACGGTTTTAAAGTTAATGATTTTCGGTTAAGAACTGACGTTAGCAATTCCGAGTGGATTCGGACGTAGTCGAATCCGCCGTAATTGCGGTTATACATTGTTGGGTGTAGTTTTTTATTCAGTTATTCTGTTTTTTAAATCCATTTGTCCGTGTAAAATTCTGGTAATTTCAATCGGTTGGTTAATTCGTTTTCGGTAAAAAATAATGTGTCGACTGGTTTTAAGTCCAAATAAATCATTGGTTATTCCAGCATAATTTTTTCCTAATTCAGGGTTGTTAGCAATGTCTTGGCAACTATCTAATAGTAAGTTGTAATATCTGTCGGCTTGTTGTTCAGACCACTTTTCAATAGTATATTGCCAAATTCCAGTTAAATCCTCAACCGCTTTGTTGGTCAGTTCATATTTAGCCATTCTTTTTATGTCTAGCTTTTAATTCCTGAAGATGTTTTTTGGGGTCAAAATCGTGTGCAATTCCGCTGTCAATTCCTTCCTGAATTGCGTTCCTCAAAGCAATAACTTTACTTTCTTCGTTTTCTAAAAGTCGAAGTCCAGCTCTAATTACTTCACTTACATTTTTGTATCGTCCAGCAGAAACTTGGCTACTCACAAATTGGTCAAAATAATTTCCGAGTGATATTGATGTGTTTTTACTCATAATTCAAATATTTACTCAAAAGTACCAAAAAGTGGTATATTTTCCAAATTACACCCAACGG
>NZ_AFPK01000002.1 GCF_000220525.1 Ochrovirga pacifica
CCACCTTCAAAAACCTAACAAACAAGCAGTTAACCTTTTAATTCGCACTAAAAAAATCTTCAGGATGTGCTTCCCCTAACTCGTTAGGACTTAATTTTCTGCACATTTCAAAGGCATTTTCCAAAGCTATTTCTTCGGTCCATTTTCCGATAACAATTTCTGGAGTCACAAACTGATAGGCTACAATTCCATTAAACAACTCTTCTTCAGCCCAATAATTAAAATGAAGCACCAACGTATCGTTAAACACAAATCCATACCCCGTTTGGGTTTGTGAACCTTCTATTAGCCAATGGGCTTCAATTTGGTTGCTAATTAAATCTATATGCAAAAGTCCAGTATAAAAACTATCTTTTACATCAGGATTACCTCCAACAACTTCATACACACCACAAACATTTACCATACTTAAGTTAAAGTCTGGGTTGGGTTCTGCGTATTGATACAATTCTTTTCTTTTGTGCAACTCACGATCTTTATCTTCTCGATACTTTAAAGCTACTTTTGATTTTTTATACCAATAAGTTAAGTTTTGTTGAAAGATTTGCTCGTTCATTACCTATGCTTCTTTTTCTAATGTAAGTACGGTAATTTCTGGCCAAATTCCAACCCTACCTGGAAAACCTAAAAAACCAAAACCACGGTTTACATACAAATATTGTTTGTTATTTTGATACAATCCTGCCCAGCGTTTGTAAATGTATTTGGATGGACTCCATTTAATTCCCGGAATTTCTACTCCAAACTGCATTCCGTGGGTATGGCCAGACAAAGTTAGGTCTATGTGCTGTGCGTGTGGAATTACTTTTTCATCCCAATGAGTAGGATCGTGAGACAGTAGTATTTTAAAGTTTTCGGGGTGTGTTCCCTGCAAGGCTTGGTCCAAATTTCCTTTTTGAGGAAAAGGTGGTTTTCCCCAGTTTTCTACCCCTACAATAGCTAACGTTTCTCCTTCTTTTTCTAGTTTAATGTTTTGATTGTTTAACAATTGAAAGCCCATGTCTTTTTGATGTTCAAACAATTCCAATAGATTTTGTTCTTTTTCTTGGGCACTGTTCCAACGCTTATGAGTTCCATAATCGTGGTTTCCCAATGAGGATATTTTACCTAAGGGAGCTTGCAAACTTGCAAACAAATCTTTGTATGGCACAATTTCTTGTGCTTCGTTATTCACCAAATCTCCTGTAAATAAAATCAAATCTGGATTTTGTGCCTGAATCAATTCGACTCCGTGCTTAACCTCATTAAAATCATCAAAACTTCCTGAGTGAATGTCTGAAATATGAACTATTTTTAATCCATCAAAGGCTTTGGGAAGATTTTTAAACGTGAGTGCAACTTCTTTTATTTTGTAATTGTACTTTCCCTTGGTAATTCCGTACAACATCGACAAAAAAGGAATACTTGCCAAGCCCAACCCTACTTGTCCTATAAATTTTCTACGACTGCTAAATTTTACTTCTGATTCTGGATTTAAGAATATTCGCCATACAAAACGTCCTACAAATTCAATAATTCGAACAATATCGTCAAACAAAGCCGTTAACACCAAACCTATTTTTAGCACCACAAAGGCAAATGTATAACCAAACCATAAATTCATCCATAAAGAAGCTTGTGTGGGTCGGTTGTCAAACTTTACAACAATCAACGCAAAACATGCATAGCTCAACAACATGCTTATCAAGTAAAACCATTTGAAACCTTGTTTAAGTTGTTGGTTGGTAAAAAAATTTCGAAAACTAGAAAATACATATACGTCTAATACCAGTAAAATGGCAGCAAAAATTAAAATTCTACGGATCATAAATTTGATAAAGTTGGGTGATAAAAGTACTATTTTTTATGTAGACGTAAAGGCTTTGGTTTAATTGCAAAATAGGCTATGAAAAAAAAATAAATTCCTGTATTTTGCAGGCCAAACTATCGTAAACATGCAAACAATTATCTCTACAGGATACCCTGTTCATTTTCAAGAAACTGGATACAAAGCGTTGAATGATTTTATCATCGAAAAAAAGTTTAAAACTGTTTTTGTTTTGGTAGATGAGAATTCTCACGAATATTGTTTGCCTATTTTACAGCAAGAGCTAACAGCCGATGTTGTGTTTGAAATCATTGAAATTGAGTCTGGAGAAGTCAATAAAAACCTGCAAACTTGTATGAGTTTATGGCAAGCGTTAACGGACTTAGGAGCAGATAGAAAAAGTTTACTCATCAACATTGGTGGTGGAGTGATAACGGATATGGGTGGTTTTGTGGCTTCTTGTTACAAGCGTGGAATCCAGTTTATCAACATTCCTACTACTTTATTGAGTATGGTCGATGCTTCTGTGGGAGGAAAAACAGGTGTAGATTTGGGTGTGCTTAAAAATCAGATTGGTTTGTTTGCTGACCCCGAAATGGTAATTGTAGACCCGTTATTCTTAAAAACCTTGCCCGAAAAAGAAATTACCTCGGGTACGGCAGAAATCATTAAATATGGTTTGACTTACGACAAATCTCTTTGGTCTCAGTTTTTAGAAACCGAAAATGTAGATTTGGTTGGCATGATTCATCGTTCTATTGAAATTAAAAACGAGGTGGTTTTAGAAGATCGTTTGGAATCGAACTTAAGAAAAATATTAAACTACGGTCATACCCTAGGGCATGCAGTAGAGTCTTATTTTTTAGATTCTGAAGACAAAGAAACCTTAACACACGGACAAGCTATTGCTGTAGGAATGGTTACCGAAGCTTATATTTCATCCAAATTATTTAATTTCCCTACAGAAGATGTAACAGTTATCAAACAAACCATCTTGCGTATTTTTGGAAAAGTTCCTGTGTTAAAAGCAGATTATCCTGCCATTATGGATTACATGAAACACGATAAAAAGAACGTAAACGGACAGGTAAATTTTGTGTTATTAGAAAACATTGAACACTACAAGATTGACTGCAAGGTTTCTTTAGATTTAATAGAAGAAGCTTTGGATTATTATGTTGCATAGTAGTTAGGTAAAAAATTCTTTTTTCCTAAAAAAAAACCATACCATAAATAATGAACGAACTCACACTTTTTTTTGAAAAATTAGAAGAACCCAATAAAAGTGTGTTTTTATTTCTAAAAGACTACATTCTTAATTACCATCCAGAGATTGATTTGTTTTACAAATGGAAATTACCGTATCTTTATTATCAAAAAAAACCGCTGTGCTATCTTTGGAAAGACAAAAAAACAAAAGAACCTTATCTGGGATTTGCTAAAGGCTTTTTAATGGAGCATCCTGCATTGGTAACAGGAAACCGAAACACCATTAAAATTCTCCCCATCCCTGTAGACAAAGACGTTGATGTGCAATTGCTTTCTGAAGTCTTAGAGTTGGCACTAGATGTATACCGTTAAGCTATGAGTCCCACAAATTCCGATGCACTTTTGTACAAAACCCTTAAAGATTATTTTGGGTACGAAGCGTTTAGACACTTACAAAAAGAAATTATTACCAGTCTATTAAACGGCAAAGACAATTTAGTTATTATGCCCACTGGTGGTGGGAAATCAATCTGTTACCAACTCCCTGCACTATTATTACCAGGACTAACTTTAGTGATTTCTCCTCTTATTGCTTTGATGAAAGATCAGGTAGATGCCCTAAATGCCAACGGAATTTCGGCAGCCTATGTTAACAGTTCTCAATCGGATCGTGAAAACCGAGACATTCTAGACCGTGTGCAACAAGGCAGCATCAAACTGTTGTATTTGGCTCCCGAAAGTCTTTCTTTTTTTGAGCAGTTAACACAAATCACCTCTATCAGTTTGATAGCCATAGATGAAGCTCATTGTATTTCTTCTTGGGGACACGATTTTAGACCTGCGTATACGCAATTGTCATTTCTAAAAAAACAATTGCCCAATACTCCTTTGGTAGCTTTAACTGCTACAGCAGACAAGGCAACACGTGAAGATATTGTACAACAACTAAACATTGTAGAGGCACAACAAAACATTAGTTCTTTTAACAGAGCCAATTTAAGTCTGGAGGTTAGACCCGGACAAGAGCGTGTAAAACAATTGTTAGATTTTTTAAAATCTAAACCAAACGAGTCTGGAATTGTTTATTGTTTAAGTCGTAAACAAACCGAACAATTGGCCGAACGACTACAAAAAAATGGCTATGCAGCTGCTGCTTACCATGCTGGGTTGCCTAGCCAAGAACGAAGCAAGATTCAAGAAGATTTTATACACGATACAACTCCCATTATTTGTGCTACGGTAGCTTTTGGAATGGGTATTGACAAATCGAATGTGCGTTGGATTGTACACTACAATCTTCCCAAAAATATAGAAGGATATTACCAAGAAATTGGTCGTGCTGGTCGTGACGGACTTGATGCAGAAACACTGCTTTTTTATTCTTATGCCGATGTCGTTCAACTCCGAAAATTTGCAGAAAATTCAGGCAATCAAGAAGTGCAAATGGCCAAACTAGATAGAATGTTACAATATGCCGAAGCTACCCATTGTAGAAGAAATATTTTGCTGAATTATTTTGGAGAACCTGCCACCGATAGTTGTGGAAATTGTGATGTTTGCAACCACCCTCCTACCTTGTTTGACGGAACTATTATTGCACAAAAAATTCTGTCTGGAATTTACAGGCTACAAGAAAACGAACCTTTACATGTGTTGATTGACTTTTTAAGAGGCTCTCAAAACGCTCAAATTCTGGATAAAAACTACCAAGAGCTAAAAACCTACGGAGTAGCCAAAGACATTGCTTGGAAAGATTTACAGCATTACTGCATACAGCTACTAAACCAAGGTTTTTTTGAAATTGCCTTTCACCAAAACAATTCTCTAAAACTAAACGAATTGTCTAAAGAGGTTTTGTTTAACGGGCACAAAGTAGAGCTAAGCAAGCCTGTTGAAATTAACAAAGTTGCCCCTACAGAAGTACAAAAAACAAGCAATCCAGATAACAATTTGTTTGAACGACTAAGAGCCTTACGTTTGGAACTAGCAACTGCCAAAGGAGTTCCTGCCTATATTGTTTTTAACGATGCTACTTTAAGAAATATTGCCAACGAACGTCCTATAACCGACGAAGATTTTTTGGCTATTAATGGAGTAGGAAAACAAAAATTAGAAGATTATGGTTACGATTTTATCAGTGAAATCATTCGTTTTAACAAAGACAAGGCTGTTCGAATAAAACCTACAAAACCCATCAAAAAAATAAAAAAAACACCTTATTGGTTACTTACGAAGCATATCAACAAGGCTTGTCTCCCGAAGAAATTGCCGAAGATCGTGGCTTGACAGTAAATACCATTCACAGTCATTTTGTAAAACTGTTCCAAGAGGGTATGCCTATCAACCTAAAACAATTTGTAAGCGACAAAGAATTGGCAGCTGTTAAACAAGCACAATCGGAACTAGGCACCCCTGCACCTTTAAAAAGCTATTATGAATATTTTAATGAGCAAATGGACTATGCTGTAATTAAAATCGCCTTGGTTTTATTAGAAAAGGAAGAAGTGTAGCAGTTGTTTATAGTCTTTGCATAAAATAGATATGGCTAAGAATATAACACAAACTTTATCATAACACAGTGCTGCAAGAAAACGTAAAATTACTACTTGTTAAACCTCTTTTCGTAAAAAAAAACATAGCAAGACAATTGCAATAAGAAGCAATACAAATGTAGCCCATAGCAATGCAAATGCATGCTGTAGGAACTAAAATGTAAGTCTTAGCAAAGCCAATACTGTATAAAAAAAGCCAAATGTATTTGATGGCAAGACATATGCAACAAGAAGGACTTAAAGTACAATTAAAGTCACTTTAAAAATTGCAAACTGCCACCCCATTTCTAAGTAATGGTTAAAAACCCTATATTATTTACAGCTTAATTATGTCAAAATAGTATTTATTTATTCTTCAAAAATTCATGAATTTGATGCGGTTGTTCTGGAGAGACTTTTTCTTCTGATAATCATTAATTTAATACATTCTATGAATCATTTATTTACGCTTAAAAAATTCAAATCTTTTTTAAAGGCAATCCCCCCCCTTGCTTTGCTTGCGGTCTTGTTCTTCTCTTTTGCTTTTACCCCTATCCAAAACACTCTAGTGCTAGAAAACAACTGGATAAAAGTTACTGTAAACACTCAAAAAGGAACTTTTACCGTTTTAGAAAAAAAATCCAATCAATTATGGAAACCCGATCCTTGGGAAGGAGCTGCAGGATTACTCACCTTTAAAGAAAAAGGAAAACTTGAAGATGTAAACCTCTCTAAAAGTCAAAAAATTACCGTAACACCTGTAAACAAACATCAAGTAACGATTGTTTTTAAGAATCCTGTTTTTAACAACGGAACTGTTGCCAAAAACGTAGAAATTGTAACCGAATTACGATTAGACAAAACAGCTGCCAAACTAGCCGTAGAGGTCGTTTCTGTAAACAAAGGCAACTACAACCTTACCGAATTAAGATATCCATCTAGAGCATTCAGTTTAGAAACCGATGTAGACCGAGGTGCTGCTGTAATTCCTCAAAAACAAGGAATTATTTCTCCTTCCTATATTTTTCCTATGAACGGAGGTAGTTTTTGTATGTGGGACGATGCTACTTATTACACAAAAACAAGTGGAAAACTTCCTTTATTTAACAACGGAAATGGCCTAACCATGCCTTGGTGGGGCACACATAACGAAAAATCTGCCGTGGTTGGAATTGTAGACAAATCTGCTTTGCCCAAAATGTTTTACAACATCAACAACAACGGTCAATACTTGTTTAACAGTCAAGGAAAAATGTCTCCGTACAAAAGAATTCAATTCTTAGACCCTGTTTGGGATTTAAACAGAGCTAACGAAAACAAAATAATTACCTACCAATTTATTCCAGGAGGAACACATGTACAAATGGCCAAAGCTTATAGAAAACAAGCTATTAAAGACGGATACTTTGTATCGCTAAAAGAAAAAGCCAAAAGAGATCCTGATGTAAACAAACTGCAAGGAGCTATTTATATGGGGCTTTACGGAGGTTACCCACATTATGTTGAAATGCCAGGAATGGCTTTTACCTTTAAAGAATTAAGCAATATTATTAAAACAACTCATGATGAACTAGGGGTAAACAACGCTTTTTTTCATGCCTGGGGAGTGTTTTCTAACTTTGTACCCAACTGTTGGCCAATTAATGAAAACCTTGGAGGTGTAAAAGGTTTGAAAGAAGCCGTTGATTTGACCAAAAAATACGGTTATTTATATTCTTCATATCATGCATACTCTGCCACCTTAGAAAATGATCCTGATTTTAATACCGATTTGTTCGACAGAACAAAAGATGGAAAACTCATCAATACAGGAAGTAGATGGGCAAATATAGACCCCAACAAACAACTAGGATTGGCAAAAAAAAGCTTGCACAAAGAAATAGCCGCTTTAGGACTAGAAGCCGATATTACTGATATTTCTTTTGCCAGGTTGTCTGACAAACCCGAAAAAAATGTAGGACTGTTTAACTTAGCCAAATATATAGACTCCCTAAACTTGGTAAACGGTACAGAGCACGGACAACAACAATTTATTCCATACTTTGACATGTTTGAAGGGCTGACCTATTTACCCAATCACCCTCTCGGACAATTTTCTCATAGAGCTCCTTTGTTCAACTTGGTTTATCATGATGCGATTGCTATTTTTGGTAAAATTCAAGATCCCGACAATCAAATTTCTATCAATGGAGATTTTAGAGTAAAATCCTTGCGCAATATGTTGTACGGACTAGGAACTACCATCTTCTTTTCCCCTTATGAGTTTGATGGAATGAAAGAAATGATTCAGATGGCAAACAAAGTAGTAAGCCCAGTACATAAAGAAACTTTTTTTGCAGAATTAATACATCACGAATATTTAAGTGAAAACTTTAATTTGCAAAAATCAACTTTTGCATCTGGAACTAAAGTTATCGTAAACATGGGACCCGTAGCTCAAAAAACAAAAAAAGGACTGGTAGTTCCTGCTTATGGATGGTATGTAACCTTAGCCAATGGTAAAATTCACAAAGGAAACTTTGGATTGTCTATTCAGTAATTCTTTTTTTAATCTTATAGCACAGAGAGCTTTGTTTATATAAACAAGGCTCTTTTTTATCTTTTCTAATCTGTCAGTTCCTTTTAAAAGCTCTGTATAGCAACAAATACAAGGTAGCAACAGCAAAAGCAATTAACGTTCCGTAATAGATACCAAACAAAGGATACACTAAAGAAACCACCAAAGAATAAATAATTAGAGAAACCATTCCCATAGGTACATTTTTGATAATGGTATGCACATGCTGTTTGCTATAAGTTAAATGGATAATCAGCACCAATGGATACAAGGTAGTAGGAAAAGCAGAAAACAAACCTGCCCAACTTGCCCCAACAAATCTAGGCAATGTGGTGATTGCTAAAATAATTAATGCCGCAAAAAAAGCTCTAGCAAATAAAATCCCTCCATTCAATTTTACTTTGTTCTGAATTTGAATATTTTCTACTTTTTTTAACAAAAAAGCATAGAGAAGAGCAAAAGTTACAGGTATCAGGAAAGCCACATATTTGTTAATTGATACAAAATGCAGCAACCAAACCACTACAAAGTACGATGCTATGGCCGCTAAAGAAGACAGTAAAGCATTGTATTTAGACAGCCTAACCGACACCCAATAATACACGTAAGCAAAGGTAAGAGACCCTGATAAACCAATCATATTATACACTGCACTTTCGGCAGCAAAACCAGGACTGACTTCCAAGCCAAAAAAAAACAAACTTATAGCCGATCCTGTGGGATACCCAGCTAAAATTCCTGCCACCTTAGGGCTTACTTTTTCGGCTAGGTAAGACAAACCTAACACAAAAGCAATAGCTACCACTAGTTTGATTACGAAAAGAAATTCTACCATTTATTACGAGTTTTCGAGTTTGGTGGTATCAACAGTTATTTGCTTACAGTACGAATTTAAAGAAAATAAAAAAGCTTCTCTGAGATAGAGAAGCTTTTGTGACCGGGCTGGGGCTCGAACCCAGGACCCTCTCCTTAAAAGGGAGATGCTCTACCAACTGAGCTACCAGGTCGTCCGTGGTGAGAGAAGGATTCGAACCTTCGAAGACATAGTCAGCGGATTTACAGTCCGCCCTCGTTGGCCACTTGAGTATCTCACCATGCAATAAAATGCTATTTTATTTGTTGCTATTCAAAACTTATTTTGTTTATCTTAGCTGTATTTTTTATCAGAACTTAGCTTTCACTTTTCCTGTATTGTGACCGGGCTGGGGCTCGAACCCAGGACCCTCTCCTTAAAAGGGAGATGCTCTACCAACTGAGCTACCAGGTCAAAAATACCATTCGTTATTGCGGGTGCAAATATAGGACTTTTCTACGTTTACACAAAACATTTTTCAGTTTTTATTCATCTTGATACAGCTTCCTTACTTTTTTAAACAAATTAGAACTGTACACAAAATTTACAACCGCTTCATTATCAGTTTTAAATATATCGTTACTGTTTCCTTCCCACTCTTTGTAACCATCTTTTAAAAAAATAATTTTTTCTCCAATTTCCATCACAGAGTTCATATCATGGGTATTGATTACGGTTGTAATCTTGTATTCATCTGTAATTTCCTGAATCAAATTGTCTATCACAATTGCTGTTCTTGGATCCAGTCCTGAGTTCGGTTCATCACAAAACAAATACTTAGGTTTGGTTACGATGGCTCTTGCAATGGCAACTCTTTTTTGCATTCCTCCAGAAAGTTCTGCAGGAAATTTTTTATTACTATTCACTAGGTTAACACGATTGAGCACAAAGTTAACACGCTCTAACATTTCCTCTTTGCTTTGTTTGGTAAACATTTTTAGCGGAAACATTACATTTTCTTCTACCGTAAGGGAATCGAACAAGGCAGAACCTTGAAATACCATTCCTATGTCTTGTTTTAATTGCCTTTTTTCGTTGATAGACATATCCGCAGTAGATTTTCCGTTAAAGGAAATAATTCCACTATCGGGTTGATGCAAACCTAGCATCGTTTTTAAAAAAACGGTTTTTCCAGATCCACTTTGTCCTATAATTAAACTGGTAATGGTGGGTTCAAAAACCGCATCTATTCCTTTTAAGATGGGGGTTCCATCAAATCCTTTATGCAATCCTTTAATTTCTATCATAATTGTTATTTAGCTTAACAGCATTTGGGTTAAAAAGTAGTTGGAAATAATAATCATTACGATAGTCCAAACTACAGCATTGGTACTAGCCCTACCTACTTCTAAAGAACCTCCTTTTACATAATAGCCAAAATAGGAAGGAATGGTGGCTATTAAAAAAGCAAACACTACAGATTTTATCAAGCTGTATTGTATTAGCGAGGGGTCAAAGTCTATTCGGATTCCAGAAACGTAGTCTTGTTGTTCAAACAAACCGGTAACAACACCTGCAACCCATCCTCCAAAAATACCTAAAGTCATTGCTAGTAACACAATAAAGGGATAAAACAAAACGGTAGCTATAATTTTGGGAAGCACTAAATAGTTTAACGAATTGATTCCCATTACTTCTAAAGCATCAATTTGCTCGGAAACACGCATGGCTCCTATACTAGATGTGATGTAAGAACCTACTTTACCTGCCAAAATAACCATTACAAAGGTAGATGAGAATTCTAAGATCATCGATCTTTTGGTTGCAAAACCAATCAAATCTTTAGGAATCATAGGATCTTCTAAGTTCAATGCTGTTTGAATAGCCACAACTCCTCCAATAAAAAAAGAGATAAATGCAACAATTCCAATAGACTTAATTCCTAAATCGTCTATTTCTTTAAATACTGCTTCTCTAAAAATTTGTCGTTTTTGGGGCCTTCTAAAAACACTCGTCAACATGATTGCGTACGCTCCTATACTCTTTATGTATGTCATCACTTAGATTTTTAGCTAAAATATCAAATCCTTAACAATTAAGTAGTCTATTCTAATTACTTTTGATTCGATAAAAAACAGAAATAACATCATGAAAAAATTAGTTGCCTACTGTGTACTCAGTTGTGCTATGGCTGTAAATGCTCAGAAAAAACCCAAATTAGTGGTAGGAATTGTAGTAGATCAAATGCGTTATGACTACCTCCAACGTTTTAAAGATAAGTTTGGCTCTAAAGGGTTTAACAAACTGATTTCTGAAGGAACACTTTTTGAAAACGGACATTTTAACTACATTCCAACCTACACAGCCGTAGGACATTCTTCTGTATACACAGGTACTACCCCCAGCGATCACGGAATTATTGGAAACAATTGGTACGACAAAGAATTAAAAAAATCTATTTATGTAGTAGATGATGAGAATTACAAAACGATTGGAAGTTCTTCTAACGAAGGAAAAAAATCGCCTAAAAGATTGGTTGCTTCTACAGTTTCCGATCAATTAAAACTGGCTCAAAACTTTAAAGGAAAAGCCATTGGAGTAGCTATTAAAGATCGTTCTGCAATTTTGCCTGTAGGACATGCAGCGGATATCGCATATTGGTTTGATGGTGGTAACCAAGGTAAATGGGTTAGCAGCACCTATTATGCTAAGGATTTACCAAAGTGGGTACAACAATACAATCAGGAAAACAAATTGGTTTTGGACGAGTATTTAAACAGTCCTTGGGTAACGCAAGAAAACCTTGCACATTACCACGAAAGCACGCTGGACAACAAGCATTTTGAAGGCACTTTTAAAAACGAAGAAGCTCCTGTATTTCCTCATAATTTGCCTGCTTTAAAAGAAAAAAACGGAAATTATAGTTTGCTTAAAACCACTCCACACGGAAATACCATGACGTTGGATTTTGCCAAAGAAATTATTAAAAATGAAGCCTTAGGAAAAAATAAAGAATACTCAGACTTTTTAGCAATTAGCTTGTCTAGTACCGATTATATCGGACATAAATATGGACCAGCATCTAAAGAAATTGAGGATACTTACATCCGTTTAAACGAAGATTTAGATGATTTTGTAAAGTACTTAAACAGAAAAGTGGGTAACGATAATTATGTACTGTTTCTAACAGCAGATCACGGAGTAGTACACGTACCTCATCATTTGATAGAAAATAAGTTGCCAGCTGGGTACATTAATGGAAAAGCTATTTACGAGCAATTGATTGATTTTACCTTTAAAAAATACAACACGACCAAAATCATAGAAAATGTGTCTAACTATCAAGTGTTTTTAAATCATGCTGAAATAAAAACTTTAGGACTTTCACTGGAAAAAGTACAAAATGAATTGGTTGAAGAGTTGATTGACTATCCTATGGTCTACAAAGCTGTAAGTGCTAAAACATTGCAAAGAGCAGAATTTCACAAGGCACCATTAAGCTTGTTACAAGCTGGGTACAATCAAAAAATTTCTGGAGATATTTTGATAACGTTAACTCCGTCTATTATTAGCGGAAATGCAAAAACAAGCACAGGAACCACCCACGGAACTGGGTACAATTACGATACTCACATACCAATTTTGTTTTACGGTGCTGCTATTGCAGAAGGAAAAAAAGTAAAAGCCCCCGTTAACATTACACAAATTGCCCCAACTTTGTCTAACCTTTTACAAATTCAAGAACCTACCATGAGTAGTTTAGAAATTTTGGAAGAGGTGTTTGCTAAATCAAACAACTAAACTGTAACAAATTTACATACAAAAAACCTCCACAGGAATTTTTTCCTACGGAGGTTTTTTAATTTATTAAAAAAAGACTCTTTTAGTCTAAATTGTTCTTTTTAATAATTTTTGTTCCAATAAAATCTTTTCCTCTAACAATATCTAAAATGATATTTTCTTTAGTTCCGTTAGCAATATAAGTTTCTATATTGTTTTTAGCCGAACGCTGTGCCATATTAATTTTAGACTGCATTCCACCTCTACCTTCACCTTCTCCTTTTTTGTTTTCTTGGATGTACTCTTGCATATCCTGATCGTGTTCCACCTCTTCTATCAACTCCGAAGATTCGTCATCAGGATGCCCTGAATATACACCATCAATATCCGTTAAAATAATCAACTTGTCTGCTTTCATCAACTTGGCAATTAAACTTGCCATTTCGTCATTGTCAGAAAACATAGAGTTGGTTACGGAAACCGCATCGTCTTCATTGGCAATAGGAATTACTTCTTCTTCTAACAATCCATTATAACAATTTACCATATTATCTCGGTGTACACCAGGCTGAAAATCTCTTTTGGTTGGCAAAACTTGGGCACAATTAATACCATATTCCTTAAACAGATTATGGTACATCAACATCATTCTTGGCTGTCCTATAGAAGAGTAAACCTGTCTTCTGATTGACTTATCCTTAATTTTTGACTTTCCCAACATCTCTTTTCCTGCTATAGAAGAACCCGAAGATACTAAGATGGTCATGATGTTTTCTTCGTAGAGTTCAGAAATCTGAGAGACCAAATTGCGTAATATCGGAATGACAATTTTATTGTTTTTATTCTTCATTACATTGGTTCCCACTTTTACTACGATTAGCTGTTCATACATATATAATCAGTTTTTTAATGATTTACAAAAGTAAGAATGATTCTCTTGAACTCAAAATCAAGAGAATTTAATTCCTACAACGTTAGATTTATTCCTTTTTACTGTGAACAAATTCTTGCCATTCTTTAAATTTTTCCTCAGACATTACTCGTTCCATTTTAACCTGTCCCCCTTTTTTCTTTTGACTAGCTCCCCACTCTGTAAAGACTTCTGTTGGTACTACATTTACTTTTACTCCTTTTAAGGCTTTGCTTCTTGCTACTTTGTAATTTTTATTTGCGTTGCTTAACGTGTCGTCCAATTCTTTTGCCAACTGATCCGTATCTAAGTTTTCTGCATCGGATCCCAAATACCAATGGTGATAAAACTCTCCATCTACCCTAATTGCTGCCAATGTAAACTCAGGAATTCCTATTTGATGGTTTTCTTCTAAAACTCTAATAGCATCGTTCATTTTACTTACAGACAATTGTGAACCAACTACGTTTAAGAAAAACTTTGTACGGCCTGTAATCTTAATTTCGGCACGTTCTACATCTGTAAACTCAATAGTATCTCCAATCAAATACCTCCATGCTCCAGACACAGTACTAATCAATAGAATATAATCTTGTCCTGTGGTTACTTCATCAATACCCAACACAGGAGCTTGTTGGTCTAAAGATCCATCTTCTTGAATGTAATCGGGCTCAAAAGGAACAAACTCATAGTAAATTCCATTACTAAAAACCAATTTCATTGCATCTGTTTCAGGTCTTTGTTGGTAGGCAATAAATCCTTCTGAAGCCAAATAGGTGTCTATAATAGTAATAGGATGTGCAAGTAATTTATTAAAACTTTTTTCGTAGGCACTAAAAGCAACTCCCCCCGAAGTATATACTTGTAAATTAGGCCAAATTTCATGTATGTTATCTACCTGATGATATTCCATCACTTTTTCCATCATCAACTCCATCCAAGACGGAATTCCACTCAAACCTCCTATATCCCAATCTTTTGCACTTTCTGCAATTTTTTGCACACGTTCGTCCCAATCGTTGATACTTGCAATTTCTTCTCCTGGTTTGTAAAACCCTCTAAACCATGATGGAATGTTGGATGCCGAAATTCCGCTAATCTCACCTTCTAAAGTGTTGTTTCGTTCTTTTAAATCTGTAGAACTTCCTAACATCAAAATTTCTTTTTCAAAAAACTCCGAAGGCAGGTCAAAATTCGACAAAGCCTCAACCTGTCTAATTCCGGCATTACGTATAGAGGCAATCATTTTATCGGTTACAGGAATTCGTTTGCTTTTATTTCCGGTAGTTCCTGAGCTTAACGCAAAATAGTCCGGACTTCCTGGCCAACTTACATCTGCTTCTCCATCAATGGTTCTGTGCCACCATTTTTCTTCCATTTGATGGTAATCAAAATAAGGAACTTTTTCTGCAAACAACCTAGGGATGTCTTTTTCATCGGCCTCTAAAATTTTAGAAAACTCGTAGGCTTTACCAAATGCTGTGTGTTGTGCATGGGTTAACAAATACATCAAGGTTTCTAACTGTGCATCTTGATGATTTTTTTCTAAACTTAACCCGTCTTTAATTTCTATTGCTGTTTTTATTATTGATCCTATAATTGCCATACTATTATTGTTTTAATGATTCTTGAATACTGTCGTGTTCTTTTACTAGATTTAAAATTTCGTCAGGAGACACGTACAATCTTTTAATTCTGTTTTTATATTGCTCCGAAAAATCGGCATGATTTAATATAAAATTCTTGGTTTTGATAATGTAAGAGCCCATATTGTTAGAAACTGCGTACGAATCTGCAGCTCTTTCTGCCTCTCTAATGTGCGATTGAGAAAATAAATAACGTATTCCAAACATTGCCAAACCCCATCCGCTTCTATTTTCATAATCTACAATGTGTCCCAATTCATGACCAATCCAACCAATCAAGACCTCTTTGGGAATTTGGTTGATACGCATCACCTTGTCCTCTACTCTAAAACTATTACTAATTAAAATTTTATAAGTTCTGTTTTCAACCTTGGTAAATAAAGAGCCAAATGTTGGTTGAGCTTTCATAAATGATTTTTTTAACGATGGTTTGATGATGAAATGAATTCTCGTATTTTTTAAATCGGGATAAAAACTCAATGCTGTTTTGATCTCACTTTCGATAGTTTTAGGTATGATTTTATTAGGAGTTTTGGGTTTCATATTTTGATTAATTGCAAAGCCAACAAGCAGTGTAACTGCTAACAATCCAAAGGCTATTTTAACGGTTTTTAACATGTACATGTACATGCAAATTACATAGATTGTATGATGTGTGTGAACGCATATAAAACAAGTATGAACGCAATTGATAACCTTTTTGTTATTTCCTATTTTTTCTAAAGACTATTAATTTAGTTGCATATGCAACTAAATTAATTACCTTTGTTTTATGAAAAGCACAGATCCACAAATACTAAACGAATCTTTGATTCCCTGGCTGGGTAAAACTATGAAGTTGATAGATCATTCTATTGAAGATTTGTTTGTAGAAAAAAATATCGATTTAACTAAGGCACAATTTGTGCTATTGAGAAATATCGAAAAACATGAGGGATTGAGTCAACAAGAATTGGCTTTTTTTGTCAACCGAAACAAATCTACATTAACACGAATGTTGGCTACGTTAGAAAAAAAACAATTCATTACCAAAACCTATTCTAAAGAAGACAAAAGGAAATTTAAGGTACAAATTACATCAGAAGGAAAAGCAAGTTTGGCTAAAGCATATCCGTATTTAACGAAATTTGTAAAACGCTTAGAACAAGGTATTAGCAACCAAGAAAAAAAACAATTCACCTATTTATTAAACAAAATTCAAGACAATGTGATTGGCGAATCACCAACCCCATTTTTTAAAACAACAAAATGAAAAAAACAATACAATCTATCGTAGGATCACTGCTTATTTTAGCACTCTCATTATTTATTTTTGGTGTCTTTTCCGACAGTAAAAAACAACCTCGAAAAAACAAAAAAAACAATTTAAAAACAGTACAAGTTAATACGGTAAAAAATCAAACCTATCCTATTAGTATCAAAAGTACAGGAGCTGTTTTGGCCAAAGATCGTATTGCTTTGTACTCCGAAGTAGCAGGGGTATTTTTATCTACTTCTAAAAGTTTTAAACCTGGTGTTTCGTATCAAAAAGGACAGACGTTGGTACAAATTGACCCTGCAGAATTTTTGGCATCTGTACAATCTCAACGCACCAATTTTAAAAGTTTGATCATTTCTATTTTAGCAGACATTCAGTTTGATTATCCCGAAGAACTGCAAACTTGGGAAACCTACGCCAATAATATTCAAATAGAGAACATCTTGGCAAAACTCCCTACTACAGATAATAAAATATTTTACAACTACTTGTCAGCAAAAGACGTTTTTTCTACTTACTATAACATTAAAAATCTGGAACAAAGGTTAAAAAAATACACTTTAGAAGCTCCTTTTACAGGGGTTTTGGTTCAAACAGAAATAACCCCAGGTACTTTGGTTTCTGCGGGTCAAAAATTGGGAGAATTTATCAAACCCCATGTGTATGAACTTGAACTAAATGTAAACGCCAGTTTTCATGATTTTTTAAAAATTGGCAAAGAGGTTCAATTAAGCACTATAGACCAAGCTAAAACATACCAAGGAAAAGTATCTAGAATTAACTCCCAAATAAATCGCGATACCCAAACGGTTCAGGTTTTTGTAGAAATTCAATCCCAAGAATTAAAAGAAGGAGTATACTTACAGGCCAACGTACAAGCCAAAGAAGTTGAAGGACTGTATGAAATTAATAGAAATTTAATTGTAGACCAAAACAAGGTGTACCTACTAGACAATAATAAACTTGTGGTGCAACCCATTATAATTATGCATGCCAATCCAAATACGGTATTGGTAAAAGGTCTAAAAAATGGCAGTAAAATCATCAGTTCACCCATTGTAGGAGGTTACGAGGGTATGAAAGTATTGGTAAAAAATTAACTTAAGACCTTGTACAAAACATGAGAAATATAATTTCCTATTTTATAAAATTTCCCGTAGCAGGATGGATTGTGGTATGGGCCTTTGTACTCTTCGGTTATTTTGGGTACAACGCTATGACTTCTTCCTTTTTTCCTCTAGCAGATTCTAGAATCATCACCATATCGCTTACCTATCCTGGGGCATCGCCTCAAGAGATGGAAGAAGGAGTCGTTTTAAAAATTGAAGACAACCTAAAAGGTATTTTAGGAATAGAGCGTGTAACCTCTACCTCTAATGAAAATTCTGCGGTTATTACCATCGAAACTTTTAAAGACTATGATATAGATGTTGCCTTAGCCGATGTAAAAAACGCTGTAGATAAAGTGCCGAGTTTTCCTAGTGGTATGGAACCTGCTGTTATTGAAAAAGTAGAAGCTGTAAGAGAAACCATTACTTTTACCCTTAGTGGCGAACATGTACCCTTAACGGTTTTAAAACAAAAAGCTCAGGCTGTAGAAAAAGAATTGCTACGCATGGACGGGGTATCTCAGGTAAGCATCAATGGATATCCTGATGAAGAAATAGAAGTTGCTGTAACCGAAGCCAAATTAAGAGCCTATGGTTTGAGTTTTAATGATGTGGCTTCTGCTGTTTCAAAAAACAGTTTGCTAACCACAGGGGGATCTATAAAAACCTCAGCAGAAGAGTATCTGATTAGAGCCAACACACGTGCTTACTACGCTAGCGGACTTGAAAATATTGTGGTAAAATCTGATGCAGATGGAAATGTAGTCCTACTGAAAGACTTAGCAGTGTTAAGAGATCGTTTTAACGAAACCCCCAATGCTTTGTTTTTTAATGGAAATGCCTCTGTACAAATTTCGGTATCTAATACCAACAGCGAAGATTTAATCACTACCGCAGAAAAAATAAACGCTTATATAGAAGATTACAATGCCAATGCTACAGATGTACATATTGACGTTACTTCAGATTCATCCATCACCCTGAACCAAAGAACCCAATTGTTGATTACCAATGCTTGGCAAGGAATTTTGTTGGTACTTATTGTATTGTCATTGTTTTTAAAACCAAGAATAGCCATGTGGGTAGCATTTGGTTTACCTATTGCTTTCTTTGGAATGTTTGCTGTTGCGGGACAATTTGATGTTACCATTAACGTACTGTCTTTGTTTGCCATGATTATAGTAATTGGTATTTTGGTAGATGATGGTATTGTGATTGCAGAAAATATTTATTCCCATTACGAAAATGGTAAATCGCCTATAAAAGCTGCTATTGACGGTACTCTAGAGGTCATTCCTCCTATTGTATCGGCCATCCTTACAACCATTTTAGCGTTTTCTACTTTCTTATTTCTAGATGGAAGAATCGGAGAGTTTTTTAGTGAAGTATCCGTAGTAGTATTAATTACCTTATTGGTGTCATTAGTAGAAGCATTGATTATTTTACCCTCTCATATTGCACACTCAAAAACCTTACAAGTCAAAACCAAACCGTATAAATTTAATGTAGCGGCAGAAAAATTAATGTTGTTTTTAAGAGATAAATTTTACAGTCCCATCCTTCACTTTTTTATGAATTACAAAATTTTAGGATTTGCCATTATGCTAGGACTGCTTATCATCACTTTTGGAGGAATCAAAGGAGGAATTATCCGTACTACTTTTTTTCCTAAAATAGCTAGCGATCGTATTCAGATTAGCCTAAACATGCCCGAAGGTACACATGAACGCATTACAGATTCCATCATAAGCAATATTGAAAAAACAGTTTGGGAAGTTAACAAGAGTTATAAACAAAAACAAACAGGAAATAAGGATGTAGTTCTTAATGTTATTAAAAGGCTTGGACCTGGAACTGCAGTAGGAACACTTAATGTAAACCTACTGCAAGGAGAGTTTAGAGATTTTACAGCAGATGAAATCACCAATGCCATCCAAAAAAGTGCTGATGAAGTAATTGGAGCAGAAAGTCTTGTTTTTGGTTCGGGGGCAAGTTTTGGTGGTAGTCCTATTGCAGTTTCTTTACTGGGTAATAAAATTGATGAACTAAAAGCTGCCAAAGAAGAACTAAAAGAAGGCTTGTCTAAAATTTCTGGTATTAAAGACATTAAGGACAATGACCCGCAGGGAATTAAGGAAATTAAAATCAACTTAAAACCTAATGGATATTTGCTTGGCTTTACACTTAACGATGTTATGTCTCAAGTAAGAGCAGCTTTTTTTGGAGCAGAAGCTCAGCGTTTTCAACGTGGTGAAGACGAAATTAAAGTTTGGATTCGTTACGATGAATCCGAACGTAAGTCTATCAACAACCTAGACAACATGCAATTGGTTTCTAATACTGGAACAAGAGTCCCTTTTTCTGAAATTGCAACTTATGTTATAGAGCGAGGAGAAATTTCCATCAACCATTTAGACGGACAAAGAGAAATACAAGTTACTGCTGACTTAACAGATCCTAAGGCCAGTGCTACAGATTTTATGGACAATATCAAAACTACATTGATGACTCCTATTTTGGAAAAATACCCATCGGTTACTCCGCTTTACGAAGGACAAAACCGAGAAGCTGTAAAAACACAACGCTCTTTAAACCCAACAGGGTGGATTATTATTGTATTGATTTATGTAGTAATTGCTTTTACTTTTAGAAGTTACAGTCAGCCTTTTGTGTTGATGGCTTTGGTACCATTTAGCATTATTGGTGTAGGATGGGGACACTGGTTTCACGGATTTCCTATCAACATCCTATCTGGTTTGGGAATTATAGCACTTATTGGAATTATGGTAAACGATGGTTTGGTGTTGATTAGTAAATTCAACATCAACCTAAAAGAAGGTATGTCTTATAACGAATCTTTATTAGAAGCTTGTAAATCTAGATTTAGAGCCATCTTTCTAACCACTATTACTACCGTAGCAGGTCTGACTCCACTCTTATTTGAAAAAAGTCGTCAGGCACAATTTTTAAAACCCATGGCCATTTCAATTGTATATGGTATTAGTATTGCAACCGTATTAACTTTGTTATTACTACCCGTTTTTATGTCTTTTATCAATAGTATAAAAGTAAACAGCCTTTGGTTTTGGAATTCAGAAAAGTGGGCTTTTTGGCAAACAGAAAAGCCTAGCAGAAGATCGTTAGAAAGAGCAGTAACAGAAGAAAATCATACTCATGAAGACTAAGAACAACAATTATATCTGGATATTAACTACTTGGATTGGGCTCATAACTCTTCCATTATTGGGTCAAGAAAAAATGACAGTAGACGATGCTATTGCCATAGCCCTAAAACATAATTTTGACATACAGATTGCTCAAAACAATCAAGAGCAAGCCGCCAATAACAAAAGTATTTACAACTCTGGTTATTTGCCAACAGTAAGTGCTAGTGGTGGTCTTAATTACGCTAACAACAACTCTAAATTAACTAGCCAAACAGGCGAAGTAACAGAGCTTACAGGACTTGTTAACAAAAGCTACAACAGTGCTGTTACACTTAATTATTTATTGTACAACGGAGGCTTAAGGAAATATAGTTACGAGCAACTTAAAGAGCAATTTGATTTGGCCTCTACACAAAAAAAGGTGCAAATAGAAAATACACTGATAGAAGTTTATACCGCTTTTTTTAATGTCGCTAGAAATCAGGAGCAAAAAAACACCTTGCTAGAAGCCTATTCAATCTCAAAAGAACGTTTGGATCGTGTGACTGCACAACAAAAATACGGACAAAAAAACAAGCTAGATGTGTTAAATGCTCGCGTAGATACCAATAACGACAGCATTAATTTGTTAAACGCTTCCGTTTTGCTAAAAAACAATACTCGCACACTAAACTACCTTTTAGGAAGAGAACTAACCCAACCTGTAAAGGCTAGCAAAGAAGTGATTTTAGAAAAAACGTTGATTTATGAACAATTGTTAGATGCTTTAAAAAGCAATAATAACGAGCTAAAGCAAGCTGAAATCAATAAGAGTTTGACCGAACTAAATTTAAAAATTAGCAAAGCAGGATGGTTGCCTAGCGTTTCTACCAATATAGGTTACAATCAAAATTACAACGATAATGGAGCTGCAGGTTTTTTTGCCATTCAACAAAGTAACGGCTTTAATGCAGGACTGAGTTTAAGCTGGAATCTTTTTGATGGAGGGACCACTAAAACCAAAGTTAAAAATGCCCAAATCGCCATCAAAACTCAGGAAATCAATCAGCAAAAATTAAGCTTGAATTTAGAAAACCAATTGTCCAATTATTGGGACGAGTATACCACACAAAAAATCATTCTAAAAAACGAAGAATTGAACGTTGAAATAAGCAAACAAAACTTTTTAAAATCTAAAGAGCAATTTAATTTAGGAAGTATCAGTTCTTTGCAATTTAGAGAAGCACAGCTTAACCTTATCAACACACAATTGAATTTACTAAACGCTAAATACAATGCCAAAATAGCAGAAATGCAACTCAAAAAATTTGCAGGACTTTTGCAAAATTAATTCAAAACTCGTTGGCTAAATTGTCAACGAGTTTTTTTATCTCTTGATAGAGATATTGTATCTTTCTGACCTAAAATTACACCCATGAAAAAGCTTCCAGAAAAAGAATATAAGGCTGTGGTAAAAAACACTCCTTTAATCTCTATCGATTTGATTATAAAAGATGTAGAAGGAAAAATACTGGTAGGATACCGAAGCAATTCTCCTGCAAAAAACACTTGGTTTGTACCGGGAGGTGTGATTCGTAAAAACGAATTGTTTGCCAATGCTTTTCAACGTATTGCGAAAGATGAAATTGCAGAAAACCTAGAACTCAGCCAAGCCCAATACATTGGTTTGTACGAGCATATTTACGAAAGTAATTTTGCCAACGACCCTAGTTTTAACACACATTATATTGTAAATGCATTTAGTGTGCAACTGTCTATAAAAGCATCGGAGCTTAAACTTCCTAAAGACCAACACACTCGCTATTGGTGGGCTAGTCCCGATGAACTACTGGCTAACGAAGAAGTACACCCCAACACCAAAAATTATTTTAACGGGTTTGTTTCTTTTAGTCAAAACAAATAGTATTTGCAATTCTTACTAATGGTAATAAAAAAG
>NZ_AFPK01000001.1 GCF_000220525.1 Ochrovirga pacifica
TTATATTTTTATTTCCAAGTTACAATATCTTCAAAATTTCTTCTAGACTTTGGAAATTCTGGCTCTGCTTTTCTGTAACCAAATGCAACCATGTAAGATAATCCATATTTATCTGTGTCTACACCAAATTTATCTCTTAACAAAGCTTCTGCTTTTTCTTGATGAAATCCTTCTATAGGACAACTATCAATTCCTGCCAAAGCAGCAGAAGTCATCATATTCCCCAAAGCAATATAGGTTTGTTTAGAAGCCCAATCAAACAGTTTTTGATCACTATCTAAATTAAAATCGCGTTCCTGAAACTCTCTATAAAACTTAGAATACATTTCAATAACCTCTGCGGGTAATTGCTTTACGTCTTTCATCATAGACATAATATAATCAGCATCGTGTTTTACCATCGGTGCTTTCATACTCAACCCTAAAATAAAGTGACTTGCAGTATCTAATTTTACAGGAGCACCCCATGCTACAGGCTTTAACATTTCTCTTAACTCTTTATCCTGAACAACCACAAAATGCCATGGCTCAAAACCAAATGAGCTTGGCGATAAATGAGCCGTTTCTAAAATAAACTTAATTTCTTCGTCGCTTAATTTTTTTGTAGCATCAAATTCTTTGGTTGCGTGTCTAAATTTAAACGCATTGATAATCTCTTTTTTGGAAATGTTAGGTGTACTCATAATTATATTTTTTTATTTGTTTCTGTTTTGCTTACAAAAGTAAAACCACACGCCTTTTTTTATACGGTACAAAAAAAGGAGATGTTGGTACAAATAAAGGTTTGGGCAAAAAAAAGGCTACTCAGAAAAATCCGAGCAGCACAACTAACAAGGTAAAATTACCGTCTAAACACAAAGTTTACTAAAATTTTAAATCAAAATTTTCACCTTCTTTGGTGTACTCTATATTTGCAGTAAATGTTTTCAACTCCACTTTTAAAGAAGCGTATTCATCTTTGTGTTTCCAAACAATATCTAACTGATGTTCTACTGTTTGTCTTACGTTTACTGTTCCTAAAAAAGCAGGATGCGTATTTCGTAATCGAATCAATTCCAATTGTTTTTGCACATATACATCTGATAAGCCTTGCTCTACCTCTACCAAACTCAACGTAGTTCGGTTAATTTCTTTATGACTATCTTTTCCTCCTTTTTCTACCGCCTTATAATCATTCGTTCCCATAAAAAGATCCAAATACCAAACTTGTGGAATTCCAGGCATAAACATTTGAATAGCTCTTGCTAGCAACATTTTAGACTTATTTTCCCCTAAAGCACTAAAAAATGTTGCATTTACCTGATAGTAAGAAATTTTTTTCCCAGATGGATCGTATAAATTTTTAACTCTACCTCCACGCTCCATAACAATGTTCATAATTTCTTCAATCTCAGAATCTTCAAGCAATCCTTTTTGGTACACCCCTTGTACCTCTTTTCCTTTCAAATCTAGCACTGGAATTCCATCATGACATCCCAACATATGTACTGTTTGGTATTTTTTTGCAATCACTTCTTTAATCCATTGGATCAATGCTGTACTCGATTGTTTTTCTAACGTATGTAGCATCAAACCTGGCAAAAAGAAATCGTATACTTTGTAGCCTTTATTAGCCACTTCTTCATGCAATCCCAATCCGTATTCTGCATGTATTTCTGGTAAAATTTCTAATTGGTGTTTTTTTGCAATGTTTTCAATTCGTTTTAAATAATTCCAAGTTCCAGGTTGGTTAAAAAAATTGGTTTGACCTATTTCTTTGTGCAAATAAGCAAAAGCATCTAAACGAAGGACTTTACATCCAAACTCACTTAACTTTTTCAACGTTTCATCATAAAACTCCCACACCATTTCTGATTGTGCATTTACATCCATTTGACCTAAGAAATGACTGTGTTGACGTACAATATTCTGAATTTTAGTATTGACTTCTGGAGCTACATCCAAATCCAATGTTTCAATAGCTTTTCCTTGTTCTATGGCTTGGTTGATGAGATTTACAATATTATTCTTCTGATTTTCTGACAATATATTAATAGATGCAAGTGCTGTTACTTCTATTTTTTGTGGGGTTATTTTTTGATAAAAAGTATTCCAATAAGGCTGTTCGGTTCCATCAGGAAAAGGTACTTTTAAAATAGGCAACCCCGATTTTCTCATAAATAATTTGTTTAAATAAGCTTGTTTAGGAATCACAATTCCTTCTTGATTTTTTTCTCCTTCTCCTTCCCAAAACTGATTCCAATTGATAAAAAAATCTTTGTATTTAGACTTATTTCCGTTTTTAAGCAAGTCTTTAAATTGAGGAGAGGCTACAGAGAGATGGTTCAACACAATATCAAATTTAAGCTTGATGTTAAGTGCTTCTAAAGCTTCTAAGTCTTCTTTAGAAACCAACTCTTTGTTAAGATCGTAATCAATAATAGAGAAACCTCTATCTAAATCGCTATTAAAAAAGGTGGGCAAAACATAAAATAATGAAAAAACATCTTTAAAAGCAGGTTTTTGCAATACTTTAACTAAGTCTTGCAGTTTAGTTCCTACACTGTCGGGGTATGCATTTAACATAACACCATTGCTCTGGCTTTGTTTCATTTTTTTACTTTTTTAGAGTTAACAGTTCTTTTATATTTTGTGGAATCCCACCTAGTGTTTGTAATTTAATTGCTGCTACTTGCAAGCCAAGTTGTACTGCAGTTTCTATAGATTGTTTTTGAGAATAAGCTTTTAGAAATCCAGACCAAAATGCATCACCAGCTCCAGTAGCATCTACAACTTTATCAATTTTTTTTGCAGGCATTTCTAAAATTTCTTTTCCTTTTTCTGACAATTTCACACCTTTTCCTCCAAGAGTCAAACAAACTATGTGCACCCCATGCTGATGAAAAAAATCAAAAATCTCTTGATGTGATAGATGACCACCAAACAAACGGGTTATATCGTCTTCACTGACTTTTACTAACGGATTGTAAGCACAATAACTTTTTACCACATCTAAAGGATCATTAGAACTGTCCCATACTTTTTCTGAATAATTAATGTCTATGCTTAACTGACATCCCAAATCATAAGCTTCTTTGGCTTTTTTAAGTATAGTAGCCTGTGCTTGTCCTTTGCTCAACGCAAAACAAGTGGTATGAAATATATTCGTATTCAACAATTTTTCTTTAGAAATCTGTGCCTCTTCTATGGCAAAATCTGCTTGCCTGTATGGAATAAAATCTGGGGTTTCGGTACTCTTTGAAACCAAAATAATACTGGTCGATTTGTCTTTCCACTCTTTTATATTTTGGGTAAAAACTCCTCTTTGTTTTAATTTTTCTAGTGCATAAGCTCCCAAGCCATCTTTACCCACAGCAGCAACCAGTACAGATTGCATTCCTAAGCTAGCACAATTAATGGCTACATTGGTTGGCGATCCTCCTAGGTAACGATGATAATCTCTTGTATTATCTATCATTACATCACTTTGATGACCAATAAAATCAATCAACAACTCACCCACACAAAGTATATCTATCAATTTTGATTTCATATTTCTTTTCTTTTAATGTTAAAATAAAGCTTTGCTTATTTCTTTTGGGTTTTAATCACAAGCGTACAAAAAGCACTCATTAACAGCAACACACCAGCAAAGGAAATAGCCTGACGTGGATCGTTGTCTAAAAAGTTTTTTAGAATATAACCAAAAGATACATTTTGTAGAATCATCGGAATTACAATCATCATATTGATAATTCCCATATACACTCCGTAACGTTCTTTAGGAATGTCTGCTACCACCATTAAATAAGGAATTCCCATCATACTAGCCCATCCAATACCAAAACCTGTGATGGCAAAAAACAACCATTCTTTTTGATCTATATGCGGAAATGCCAAAAAACCGATGGCTGCTAAAATCAAACAAACTGCATGAACCATTTTTGGACTGTATTTTTTAGCAAACCCTACCAGTACAAAAGCAACTAAAAAAGTAACAATATTGTACCATCCATTTACTAAACCTGTCCAACTAACGGCTTGCTCATAAGCAACTGGATTGCTTTTTGGGGTTGCATCCCAAACAGACAATGCGATACTTTTTGATGAATTTTGCCAATAACAAAACAAAGCATACCATTGAAACAAGTAAACCAAGGCCAGTTGCCACATCACTTTGGGCATGTCTCCAATGGCAGCAAAAATTTCTACCAAAGGTTCAAAAAAGCCTTTTTTTTCTTCTTTCATTCTTTTCAACTCTTCATTAGAAGGCGGAATTTCTTTTGTGGTCTTGATACTCCATAAAATCGACCCGATAGAACAAACAGCTCCTAAAAAGAATGAGGCATATACCCAAGTGGGTAAGGATCCTGTTTTACCAATAAAAATCATGGGAAAAATAAACAAAGACAAATTGGCTAACGTCTGACCAAAACCAGTAAAGAAACTTTGCATTTGAAAACCTAATGGCTGTTGTTCATCGTCTAATTTATCTGCAATAAAAGCTCTGTAAGGTTCCATTGCTGTATTATTTCCTGCATCTAAAATCCAAAGTAATCCGGCAGCCATCCACAAAGAACTACTAAAAGGAAAAGCCAATAAACACAAACTACATAATAGTGCCCCTATAAAAAAATAAGGCTTTCGTCTTCCAAATTTTGGATGCCATGTTTTGTCACTCATGGCTCCAATTACGGGTTGTACAAGTAATCCTGTTACGGGCCCAGCTAAATTTAGCAATGGAATTTCGTGCGGACTTGCTCCTAAAAAATCGTAAATAGGATTGACAGCGCTTTGTTGTAATCCAAAACTATATTGAATTCCAAAAAAACCTACATTCATATTTAGGATTTGCCAAAAACTTAGTTTTACTTTTTTTAACATTGCTTTGAGTTTAGTTGTGTAGTGTTTCTTTTGTTTTTCTTTTTGGAAAAAGGGTTGGATGGATGTTATCCAACCCTTTGCTTTTTTATTTTCTACGAGAACTAGAAGTTGTATTTTAAAGCCAAGCTTACTGATCTACCTGGTAATGTTCTTGCTCTTACATAATTGTCTTGTCCTTCTGTAATGCTACCTTCTTCTGCTTCAGTTACAGCGATGGTATCAAAAATATTGTTTACAGATAAGTTTGCATTTAAAGACTTTGTGATTGCGTAATTGATGAATCCACTAGCTACCACAAAACTTGGCATAACCAACTCATTATTGTCTTGAGCATAAGCTTTAGATTGTCCTACAAAGCTTAATCCTACAGAGTTTTGTTTTGTTTTTCCAAAGTTGTAAGATGGCATTAAATTGTAAATAAAATCTGGTTGTCTTCTAGGTTTGTTCCCTTCGTTTGCTCCAGAAGTAATCTCTGCATTGGTATAAGTTACAGCACTTCTTAAAGCAAAGTCACCAAAATTGTAAAATCCTTCCAATTCAACCCCCATAGATTTGTAATCATTCTCAATAATACTGTTTGTAGATGCTTCAAAACCTCCTTCTTCGTTAGTGGTTGCATAAAATGCAGTTGCATAAACAGCTCCTCTAGGCAAATTTCTTTTGTACCCTATTTCTCCTTGACTTAAAAAGTCTAAAGCATTGATTTTATCTCCATCTAAATAATTCAATCCACTAAACAAAATTCTATCTGCTTTGGCCGATGCCCCTTTACTGTATCTTGCAAAAACAGACTGGTCATCTGAAAATTTGTAGTTTACACCAAATGAGTAAGAAACATAATCGTAATCGTAATCTACAGCTGTTGGATTGGCATTATCAATAACATGAGCTGTTTGTTCTGGTGTAGAAATAGTTCCGTCTCCATTTACATCTATAGCACCTTCTTTACCTCCTGCAAAAGATCCACTTACTTTTCCCATGTCGTAACGTACGCTACCATCAATGGTTAGTTTATCGGTTGCATCAACAGAGACTTGAGCGTATGGTGCAGAAACATTGTATTGGGTATCGTAATTACGTTGCAAATTACCCCAAGCAGGTGTTCCGTAGTTCAACAATCCATTTTCACTTAATCCATCTACATTAATCAATCGTGCATTGTCATCATTTACTTCTTGTACATACGTGTTCCACAACCAAGACATAGAAATGTTTTGAATAGATTTAAAGTATCCTGCTGTAATACTTACCTTATTGATTGTTTTAGATAATCTTACATCGTTCATAAAGTTGTTAAAGTTGTTTAATTCTACGTCAAACATATGCACTCTACTCACCAAAGCATCATTTGCTACAGCGTTACCGCTATCTGTATAAGTAAGAGCACCTCCTAGTTTCGTAGCCATGTCTGCTCCTGTTCCTACACTTTCTATAAAAGGAGTTATAAAACTACCGCTGTTCATAGAAAAACGTCCATTGTTGGTTATTTTCCAATCGTTGTTTAAGTTAAAGCTTGCCTCTACACCTACTGCTGTCGAAACAGGATGCATTCCTTCGGTTACATTTCCTCTAGAGGTTTCGCCATTAGCACCTGTACGCAATGTTTGTGTTAAAAAAGCTGAATGCATAGAACCTCTTGTTGCACTAAAGTTTGGAGCATCAGACCAATTAGGATCATTGTTAGTTCCAGAAACTTTAATTGGAACAGGCATGTAAGCAGCAGCTCTATCATTTAGATATTTTGCATACAAACGTACGTGACCATTGTCAAACTTTTTCTTTAAGCTTAACTTTAACTGTCCTCCATTATTCGCCGTAAATCCAGTATTTCTAATTCCCTCTCCTACTCTATAAAAACCTCCAGCATGTAAAAACAAGTTGTCTCCTACTTTGGTTCCATAGTCAAAATCTGTTCTAAAAGAATTGTAATCTACTCCGAAAGTTGTTCCAATGGCTCCTCCTTCATTTTCTCCAGTTTTACTAATAATATTAATAATTCCTCCGGGTCCGTTAGAAGTTAATGTAGATGCAGATCCTCCACGAATCGCTTCTATTTTGGCAACATTGTTATCAAATCTTGTAAAAATATCTGCTGTACCAAAAGCAATATCACCATAAAGTAACACTGGCAATCCATCTTCTTGTAACTGTACATATTTAGAACCTCCTGAAGAAATAGGAACCCCTCTTACTGCAATGTTAGAGTTTCCTTCTCCTCCTGAAGATTCTGAACGAATTCCTGGTATAGTTCTAAAAATTTCTGCAGTAGACCTAGGTGCAGACTGAGTGATTGCAGAAGGTTTCATAGTGGTTACAGAAACACTAGACTCAATTTTTGACTTGGGAGTAGAAACCCCCGTAATAATAATCTCATCAAGAGACTCTGCACTTTCTTGCATTGTAAAATTAAACTTTTGGGTACCGCCCGTTACATTTACTTTTTTTGATACTTCTTTGTAACCAACAAAAGAAACATGCAATACCTGATTACCTTCTGCAACATTGGTAATGGTATAAGTACCGTTAAAGTCTGTAACAGAACCTTGATTGGTTCCTTTTACAATTACGCTAACTCCCAATAAAGGTTCTCCCAGTTGATCTTTTACAGTTCCTGTAATTGTTGACTGTGCAACAACCGTAGAAACCGAAAATAGTAGTAGAAATACGATTCCCAATTTAAAATGTGTAAAATTTTTCATACGATTAAATTTTAGTTATTAATTAAGTTATCTGTTGTTTTTTTACCAAAACTACAATGATTCACTAATTAAAATGAATATTTGAAAACGAAAACGATTTCGATTTAACCGAAATCGTTTTCGACTCGTTTTTTTTAATATATTTATCATAAAAACAAAAAAATGCCTATCACATTAAAAGAAATTGCCGAAAAATTAAACATATCTGTAACAACCGCATCCAAAGCTCTTAAAGACTATGCTGATGTAAGCCCCAAAACCAAAGCTAAAGTAAAAGCTTTGGCAAAAGAATTAAATTATCAACCAAATGCTTTTGCTGTTCATCTAAGAACTAAAGAATCTAAAACCATAGGTGTTATTATTCCAGAAGTGGTGCATCACTTTTTTTCGAACGTAATCCGTGGAATTATTTCTGAAGCTGAAAAAAAAGGATATTTAGTTATTATTTTACAGTCTAATGAATCTTATGACATGGAAAAAAAACAACTTGAATTATTGATGAAGCAACAAGTAGATGGAGTATTAATATCTCTTGCAAATGGTACAAATAATTTTGACCACATTAAAAAAGCAATACAGCAAAACAAACCTGTGGTAATGTTTGATAAAATTGCCAAAGTTGTAAATTGTTCTAAAATTATTATCAATGACATTGATGCTGCCTACAATGCCACCAAACATTTGATTGATATTGGATGTAAAAAAATAGCTCACTTTAGAGGACCGTTGTTACCTCAAAACTCAATAGATCGGTTTATTGGGTACAAACGTGCTTTAGAAGATCATGATATGAAATACGATCCATCGTTGGTGTATTTGTGTGAATGTGGTGACAATAGTTTTGAAGAGGGAAAAATAAACGCTCAACAATTACACCAAGATTTTAATGATGTAGATGGAATCTTTATCAACACCGACTTGGTAGCTATTGGAGCAATTACAGCCTTTCAGGAGCTTGGGGTTAATATTCCCAACGATATTGCTATTGTAGGTTTTAGCAACTGGTTTATGTCTACCGTTATCACACCATCTATCAGCACTATAGATCAACCGGGTTACGCAATGGGACAAACGTCTTTTAACCAACTGTACAAAGAAATTAAAGCACAAAAATATGGAGACTATGTTGAACCAGAAACAATCACTTTAAAAACCGAATTATTAAAACGTGGATCTACACAAAAAACAATTTGCAACTAAATCTTTGTCTCCCAATAATTGTAAAGCAAACCAATCAACATTGCTATTCCAAAGCTTAAGAAAGTACCTATTAAAATATATTCTGTTAGTTGCCTATCTTTTGCTTTGGTTAAATCTCCAAAACGAAAGATAGATTTTGCTGCTAAAATAAAACCAATAGCTTTCCATTGTCCTACAACCACAAAAGTAAACACAAATAGCCTTTCTAACATACCTATATACTTACCTGCGTTTTGCAGCCCTCCTTCTTTATTGATTTGCTTTACATCTTTGTTCCAAAAACTAAAAATTACCTTCAGAACTACAGAGGCTACAGCAGTAACACAGACCAAACACAAAAGAAGTAAACAATTTTTATTAGTCAGCATATTCTGCCAATCAAAAGACCATTCATTCCACACTATTGCCACAGCAACAATACTTATTAGATGTAATAATTGATCTACAAAAAACATCATTCTTTTTTGCTCTTTACTACTATACAATTTAAATACATCAATTAAAAAATGAAAAACTGTAAGTACAGCAACTACCCCAACATATTGTTTTTGAAACCCCGTAAATATTACCATTAATAAGGCATGCACAAGGGTATGCAAATACAAATATTTTGATTTAATTTTCTGTTTTTCTTTGTCCTTTACCCAATAGGTAAACTGAAAGACAAAATCTCCTAAAAAATGTGCGGTAAGTAGTTTTAAAATCAACATCTTTTTTCTATTTCTTTTTCATAAAACAAAATGCATTTTCGTATTTGGTCATATCCTGATTTTTTTAGGCTATAACTCACATTGCTTTGCTTTTTGTTTAGTAGCTCTGCTATTTCTATTTGTTTTAAATTTGGATAAGCTAATTGTTTATGAATTACCTCTGCCATTGTAGGTTTCCAATAATCCATAGTCAACGTAGCCAAATCTAACATAATTTCTAAAACATTATTTAAATCGGACCAAGGGCTTTTAATAACTAGTGTTTGTTTTTTAAGTTCCTCGAAAGCTTCGCCAGAATTTACAAACGCAGGACCATTAGAACTTGTTACTTTATTAGAATAATAGGTTACTTCTCCCAATCCAATAGCAATTCTTACATCTAAATTAGAGATTTGTTTTATCATTGCTTTTATCAATACGGCCTGATTTAAAGCTTCTTTAGCATCTAGTAGTATCTGAAAACTATCTCCTCTAAAAATCTCCCAACATGTGTATTCTTTTCCAATACTTTCTAAAGCTTCTCTTAATTTAGAGAGCCATATTTCGGAATTAATTTTTCTTGAATTTATAAGATCTGCAGTGATAACAGCTTTCATAATTTTGTTTTTAATACAACGACCTTTTTTATATGACAATTAACATATATATCAATTTATATTCTTTTTATCATATAAAAACAAATATATACTATTTAGCATATAAAAACAAGATACTTAGATTTTAATTATAATTTTAAGTATATTGCCCTTGCATTATCTTAACAATTGCTAAAACAAACACAGCGTTTCAAATTTATAAATCAATTATAAATAAATCAACATAACTATAAATGCATGTGTATATAGACTGCACATAAAACATCTATTTTTGAAAAGAAGAAAGGAAAAAGTATGGAGTCGTTTTTAAATATTATAACCAATGCTTGTCTAAAAGAAGACGAACTTGATAAAAACTGCAAATTAGTTGTAAAAAAACTAAGAAAGCTAAACCTTACACCTATCTGGAACTCAGAAAACAATCATCAAATGATGGAAAATGTAGGAGATTGGGAGTATTATGTTATTAAAAACACGCAGCCCAGTTTTGTTGAGTTTGACAGTCCTTTTGAAATTTGTTTCAGTACGTATCAAAATATTACGGTAATGAGTACTGTAATCAAATACAAAACTATTTACGAAGATACTCCTAAAGATTTTTTTCAAAATTTTAGAAAAAATGTATATGCCATATTAAAAATTATAGGAGGCACAGAAGCTATCTTACTAAACAGTAATCCAGAGCATAAATTTAACTTTTACTTAAATCTTGCTCATCAGAATAAAAGTTACGACTTTATAAAAAAACTAATGATTGATGAATTTGGGTTGCCTAAAACAACGTATTCACAACTTAGCAAATCACCTAAAGAAAGAACCAGAGAGTTTTTTTTAGATGATTTTAGTGATTTAAAATCTAAGGAGCTACAAGCGCACCTTCCTTTTTTGTAATCTTAGACCTGTTTTTCTAGGTAGTGAAAATCTATTTGATATTGATTTTTTAAATCTTGTATTTTTTTATCAATTTCGTTAACTGCTGCTTTTTTGTTTGTTTTAGAGCCTACTAACATTACGTTTTTACGAGTGTGTTCATTAGAAATAAATTCAAACACCTTGGTCGAATACTGATTTTTTTCTAAAATTAAAGCACGTATTGTGTCTGTAATCATTTCAAACTGACGTTCTTTAAAAATACCATACTTTAACAAGGGGCTTTCTTGTGTTTTACCTTTAATTTGTTGGCGTATCTGTTTATGACAACACGGAGCACAAATAACCAAGCTGGCATTGGCAACAATTCCTTTGGCAATGGCATCATCGGTAGCGGTGTCACAAGCATGCAATGCAATTAGGATGTCTATTTTTTTATTTTCGTAATCCTGAATCATTTTACTTTCAAAAGCCAACTCATCAAAACCACATTTTTTAGCTATTTGATTACAGTAACTAACCAACCTTTCTCTTAACTCTATTCCAGTAACAGAAACTTCTTTATTTCTGTCGTTTTTTAAATAATCATACAAAGCAAATGTTAAATAACCTTTACCAGATCCCATGTCTACAATTTGTATTTTTTTGGGCAATTGAACACCGCTTATCAAACCTTCAATTATTTCTAGATACTTGTTTATTTGTCTGTACTTATCAGCCATTTTAGGAATCACATTTCCCTCTTTATCGGTTACTCCTAAATGAAATAAATAGTTTTTATTTGCAGCTCTTTTTTCTTTGGGTCTATCGTGGGTTTCTGGAAGTTTGTTGGTAAAACTTGGAGCCGCTTTTTTTAGGGTGATGGCTTTCTTTTTTGATACAAAAATTTGCACATCCTCTTGCAGTGTAAAAATTACAGCATATCTAAATGTATGTGTTAGTAGGGTTGCTATTTCTTGTAGCACCTCATCAAAACTATAGTTTTTTACTACATCGTTAGTTTTATTTCGATACGTAAATTGAAATTTCTGCTGATTTTGAATCGTAACCAATCGGATGTATACATTTCTTAGCCCTTCATTTTTTCGCAAAGGCTTGCTTAATGTAATTTTAACAAAAGTGTGTTGTGCAAGGCTTTTTGCAATTTCTTCTTGTAGGCTTTCTAATTTTTCCATAACACAAAAATAACCTTTAATAACGAGTCAAAAAACTTATTTTTGCACTATGAAAAAATTATTGCTTTACACGTATTTAATGCTCTCTTGTTCTTATTTCTTTGCACAAGAAAAAAAATGGAAAGTAGATTTAGGAACTTCGTTGTTTAATTTGAATGAAAGTTTTACCAATGTCTTTTTTTTAAACAATTCTAGCCCTATCTATGTGGGAGTAAAATACAAAGATGCATTTCGTGTTGAGTCTATCATCAACTTAACCCTTGCAAACACAGATAATTTTGGAATACTATCCTCTAGAGGTTCTATTGCTTTTAGTGCCGATTGGTTTCATCCTTTGGCAAAAAAGATGGCAATTTATTATGGTCCAAAAATAGGATTTAACAGCAACGAGACCAAACTAGTTAACGCACATATTGCAGGAGAATATCAGTTTTATAAAAATTTTTCTATCAGTACCGAAATCGGTTTGAATTATATTATGGAATACACTGAATATTTACAAACAACAAGCAGTATTATTCTTCGATTTTATTTCTAATCCTGTGAAAAGAGTCGCTACATTTTTAACTGCCATTACACTGAGTTCTTGTCAGCTATTAACAGAAGATTTTCATGAATCTTTTGATATTTTTGTGATTGCAGGACAATCCAATACCAACTCGGGAAAAGGATTGAACTACAAAATAGACCAACCTGATGCTAATATTTTACAATTGGGAAGAAACTATCCTTATGATTACTTAATCATTCCCGCAAAAGAACCTTTACAGCATCATACTTCTAATAAAAATCAAATAGGTTTTGGGTTGACTTTTGCCAAACTTTACAACAAACATACAAATCCTAGCAAAAAAACTATTTTAATTATTCCTTGTGGATACGGTGGTACTTCTTTACAAAAAGATTGGACTTTTGATGGATATTTATACAATGACATGATAGAAAGGATACAAAAAACTTTAGAAAAATATCCAGGAAGTCAACTAAAGGCTCTTTTATGGCATCAAGGAGAATCTGATGTAAACCATCCCAAGTACGACCAATTACTAGATCAATTTATTCATCAAACACGTAAAGATTTAAAAGTTAATTTACCTGTAATTGTTGGGGGTATGGTTCCTTTTTGGGTGTCTAAAAGCGAAACCAGAACAATACAACAAAATATTATTAAAAACACCCCTTATCGTGTAGATAATGTGGGGTATGCAGATCCAGAAATTCCTTTTGTTATTCAAAAAGAAGATAATTTTTTTGATGAAATTCACTACGATGCTCCAGGCCAAAGAGAATTGGGAAAAAGATATTATACAGCATACAAAAACTTAATTCAACCGTAGATTTTTTTCTGTAATTTTGTAACCAACAAAACAAACCAATCTTATCAAAACCAACAGATTAACCGCTATAGATAGTTTGCGATCTATTGCGATACTTATGGTGTTAGAAGGGCATTTTATAACCCATAGTTTGCAAACGCAGTACCGAGATGATTCCAATCCAATTTATGCAACTTGGAAATTTACTCGTGGCCTAACCGCTCCCCTATTTCTTTTTATATCGGGGCTTATTTTTACGTTTCTATTACTTAAAAACCCTATACAATCTTATCTAAACCCTAGGGTAAAAAAAGGATTTAAAAGAGGGCTTTTGCTAATTTTTTTAGGTTATTTGTTACAGTTAAATTTGTATACTTTCTTTTTTGAAGACAAAAAATTATGTACCGATTTGTTTCAAATTTTTCACATTTTACAGTGTATTGGAACTAGCTTGATTCTTGTACTATTTATATATTTAATCAACTTATATTGGTTAAAACTGCCTTTTGCCTTTGTTTGTATTATTTTAGGTAGTCTTATTTTTTTAACCACTCCAACTCTGCAAGCAGGCAATTACAAAGCATTACACCGTTGCATAGAAAACATTTTAATTGTAAGTAAAAACACAGAACTAAAAACTTCTGTATTCCCATTGTTCCCTTGGACAGGATTTGTTTTTATGGGAGCAGGACTAGGTAGTCTTGTGTTTAAATATAGAGAGCAATTTTACCAGTTAAAATTCTTAGCTATCTTGTTTTGTATAGGATTAATTTTAGATCGCTTTTACTATAACTTTCTTACGGGTTTGTGGCTAATCAATCCTTTTTCTAGCCTACAAAACTTTAGTTTTATTTACGAATTTGCCCGTTTGGGACAAATTATGATGGTTTTTTCTTGCTTTGTTTACCTACACCAACATCAAAATAAGTTTAAAAAATACGTTAAATGGATACCATGGAATAGAGGCTTGTTTCTTAAAATAGGTCAGAACACACTAAGTATATTTGTATTGCACGTAGTACTTTTATACCAAGGTTTTTTGGGATGGAAAATTAATGAACTTATTCAAAATAAACTAAGTCCTTGGCCTGCAATCTTAGGAGCTTTGCTGTTTATAAGCCTATTTGTTTTTTGGGTGCATTACTTAGATTTTATAAAACAAATCCCAGCTAAAACCTACAAAAAACTGTATGTTAGCTATTTAAAGCTTAAACGGGCAAAATATCGTCAACGCAGTTTTGGTGTATGATGACTTGATAATATTTACTTAACACATAAGCGTTTTAAGACTTGAATTTCTTAAATTTGCGATTTAAATAAATTTTGAACAAACTTCATTTATAATGATCTTATTCTTTCAAAAAAATGTGACTGTTTTTGCAGTACAAACTTCCGCTCAATCCAAAGAAAATATTCAAAAATTAGAATGGTTATTTGGAAACGCATCACAAGTAAATACTGAATCTTTAGAAGGTGTTTTTATAGGACCTAGAAAAGAAATGATAACTCCATGGAGTACCAATGCTGTAGAAATAACTCAGAACATGAGTATCACTGGTATTGAAAGAATAGAGGAATTTTTCTTAGCTACCGATAACAACCCAACCATCGATCCTATGTTGCAAAAAATATACAACGGATTGGATCAAAACATCTACACAATAGATGTACAGCCACAACCTATTTTAGAAATTGAAGACATTGCTGCTTTTGATCAACAAGAAGGTTTGTCGCTAAGCGAGGATGAAATTAACTATTTGGAAAAGTTAGCGACCAAATTAGGAAGAAAATTAACTGACTCTGAAGTATTTGGATTTTCCCAAATAAACTCAGAACATTGTCGTCACAAAATATTTAACGGTACTTTTATTATTGATGGTGAAGAAAAAGAAACGTCTTTGTTTAAGCTAATCAAAAAAACATCGCAAGAAAATCCGAACGGAATTGTATCTGCCTACAAAGATAATGTAGCATTTGTAAAAGGACCCAAAGTAGCTCAGTTTGCACCCAAATCTGCCGATAAACCTGACTTTTACGAAAATAAAGACTACGACTCGGTAATTTCTTTAAAAGCAGAAACTCATAACTTCCCTACCACTGTAGAGCCTTTTAATGGTGCCGCTACAGGTTCTGGTGGAGAAATTAGAGACCGTTTGGCAGGAGGCCAAGGTTCTTTGCCATTGGCAGGAACTGCAGTATATATGACTTCTTACTCTAGATTAGAAGCAAACAGACCTTGGGAAAACTTACAAGAACGCAATTGGTTGTACCAAACTCCAATGGATATTCTTATCAAAGCATCAAACGGTGCTTCAGATTTTGGAAATAAATTTGGTCAGCCTTTAATATCTGGATCGTTGTTAACTTTTGAACATCAAGAAGAAAAAAACGAATCGGATTTAAGAAAATTAGGTTTTGACAAAGTAATTATGCAGGCCGGAGGGATTGGTTATGGTAAAAAGGAACAAGCCCTTAAACACGAGCCCGAAGCTGGAGACAAGATAGTAATTTTAGGAGGAGACAATTACCGAATTGGAATGGGGGGTGCTGCAGTGTCTTCGGCCGATACAGGTGAAATGGAATCTGGAATTGAATTGAATGCCGTACAGCGTTCTAACCCTGAAATGCAAAAACGTGCTGCCAATGCTATTCGTGGTATGGTAGAAAGCGATGTAAACCCAATCGTTTCTATTCACGATCATGGAGCAGGTGGACACTTAAATTGTTTGTCTGAATTGGTAGAAGAAACAGGAGGTCATATTGATTTAGATGCTTTGCCTGTAGGAGATCCTACCCTATCTGCCAAAGAAACCATCGGAAACGAATCGCAAGAGCGAATGGGATTGGTCATCAAAGAAGAAAATATTGATTACTTAAACCGTGTTGCTGAACGTGAGCGTTCACCTATGTACACGGTAGGAGATGTTACTAACGACAATGTATTTAAGTTTGAAGGTAAAAAGTCAGGATTAAAACCCATGGATTTGAACTTGAATGATATGTTTGGTTCATCACCCAAAACTTATATGAATGATACTACTATTACTAGAAGTTACAAGGACGTTAACTACAGCAATGACGATATTTTAAAAAACTTAGAAACTGTATTACAACTAGAAGCTGTAGCTTGTAAAGACTGGTTAACAAACAAAGTAGACAGATGTGTAGGTGGAAAAGTAGCCAAACAACAGTGTACAGGACCTTTGCAGTTGCCTTTAAACGATGTAGCTGTGATGGCCTTAGATTACAATGGCAAAGAAGGAGTTGCAACCTCTATAGGACATGCTCCTGTAGCTGCTTTGATTGATGAAACTGCTGGTTCTCGTAATGCTATTGCCGAATGTTTAACCAACTTGGTTTGGGCTCCTTTAGAAGAAAAACTGCAATCAGTATCTTTGTCTGCCAACTGGATGTGGCCTTGTAAAAATCAAGGAGAAGATGCACGTTTGTACAATGCTGTAAAAGCTGTTTCTGATTTTGCAATCGACTTAGGAATCAACATTCCAACAGGAAAAGATTCTTTGTCTATGAAACAAAAATACCCTAATGAAGAGGTAATTGCACCCGGTACTGTAATTATATCTTCGGTAGGACATTGTAACGACATCAACAAAGTGGTAGAGCCTACTTTTACCAAACAAGAGGGAAATAGTATTTACTATGTAGATTTCTCTTCTGATGCTTTTCAATTAGGAGGCTCTTCTTTTGCACAAGCCGTAAACAAAATTGGGGCAACAGCTCCCGATGTGAAAAATGCAGCTCAATTCAAAAAAGCGTTTAACACTGTACAAGAATTAATTGCCAAAGACTTGCTTACTGCAGGTCACGATATTTCTGCAGGTGGTTTGATAACAACTTTGTTAGAAATGTGTTTTGCTGATATAGATTTAGGAGCTACCATAGATGTTTCAGCATTGGGAGAAACCGACACTACCAAAGTTTTGTTTTCTGAAAATGCAGGTGTTGTAATCCAGACGCTAAAAGCCGCAGAAATTGAAACTATTTTATCACAGGCTGGACTTAAATTTCATAAAATAGGTACTGCTGTAGAAGGAAACCGTTTGAACTTAGTAAACAGCACCTACAAAAACTCTTTTGATGTAGCTGCTCTAAGAGATACTTGGTTTAAAACCTCTTACTTATTAGATAAAAAACAATCTGGAGAAACAAAAGCAACCGAAAGGTTTGATAACTATAAAAATCAACCTTTAACCTATAACTTCCCTTCACAATTCACAGGAAAAATCCCTGAGGTAAAAGGCAAAAAACCTGTTGCTGCCGTATTAAGAGAAAAAGGATCTAACTCAGAACGAGAAATGGCCAATGCCCTATACTTGGCAGGGTTTGAAGTAAAAGACGTACACATGACCGATTTGATTTCAGGACGTGAAACGTTAGAAGAAGTTCAGTTTTTAGCAGCTGTAGGAGGTTTTTCTAACTCCGATGTTTTAGGATCTGCCAAAGGATGGGCAGGAGCTTTCTTATACAACCCAAAAGCCAAAGCAGCTTTAGACAACTTTTTTGCACGTAAGGATACCTTGTCTTTGGGAATTTGTAACGGATGTCAATTATTTATTGAATTAGGTCTCATCAACCCTGACCATGCAGAAAAACCTGTGATGGAACATAACGATTCTCATAAACATGAATCTGGTTTTACTTCTGTTACAATTCAACAAAACAACTCCGTGATGCTAAGCAGTTTAGCCAATAGTACATTAGGTGTATGGATTTCTCATGGAGAAGGAAAATTTAACCTGCCATATGCCAAAGATCAATACAATTTGGTAGCAAAATACGGTTACGAAGGTTATCCATCAAACCCTAACGGTTCTACTTACAACACAGCTATGATGACCTCTAAAGACGGACGTCATTTGGTGATGATGCCACACATAGAACGTTCTATTTTTCAATGGAACTGGCCTTACTATCCAACAGAGAGAAAAGATGAAGTTTCTCCTTGGTTAGAAGCTTTTGTGAACGCAAAAAACTGGTTAACAAAATAAAGATTTGTTACGTATTACAACACAACTCTCTCGAAACTATAATCCGAGAGAGTTTTTTATTTTGATACCTTTACCTTTAATAAAAAGCACTGTCGTAAATGTATGATCTAGAAAAAAACACATTATTGTCCGTTTTTGATCCTTTGAGTTTTTCTGAAAAAGAATTGCAAACAATACAGTCTTGTTTGGAAAAAATTAGCTTAAAAAAAGGTAGCATGATTTTAACTTCTAACGAAGTAGTTTACGAGCAATACTATGTGCAAACGGGATGTCTAAGAACCTTTTATTTAGACAAATCTGGAAAAGAACACACCTTGCAATTTGCTATAAATGATTGGTGGATTAGCGATTACACAGCTTTTTTCAATACTCAAAAATCTATTCTAAACATAGAGGCTATACAAGATGCAACATTGTTTAAATTAACAAGAGCAGATCAAGAAAAGCTTTATCAAGAAATTCCAAAAATAGAAACCTTTTTTAGGAAAAAGATGGAAAAAGCCTTCTCTAGCTTTCAAAAAAGAATTTTAGAAAACCTGTCTTTAACAGCCAAAGAACAGTATTTATCTTTTATTTTTAAATATCCTAATATAGAACAAAACGTTAAAAACTATCATATAGCTTCGTATTTAGGAATTACAACAGAATCTCTTAGTCGCATTCGTAAAGAATTGTCCAGCTCTTGATTTTTTACCATACATCAATTTTTATTTTCTAACATCGACTTAATTTTGTTTTATCATTATAAAAAAGAAATAAAATGAAAAAAGTTGTTATTGCTTTTGTCTTTGTTGTAGGGTTAATTTCTTGTGGAAAAAACACTCAAAAGAAAACAACAAATCAGAAAGAAAACACATTGTCTAACACAGAAAAAAAAGAACACATGAAACACGTATTATTTGTACTTACAAGTCACGAAGATTTAGGAAATACTGGACACAAAACAGGTTTTTGGATAGAAGAATTTGCTGCACCTTACTATTTATTAAAGGATAAAGGGGTAAAAATTACCCTTGCTTCTCCTAAAGGAGGACAACCACCTATAGATCCAAAAAGTAACGAGCCAGAATCTCAAACTCCTGCTACAAAAAGATTTAAGGATGATACTGAAACACAACAAATACTAGCCAAAACTTTAAAACTATCGGAAGTAAAAGCGAGTGATTATGATGCTGTATTTTATCCAGGAGGACACGGTCCTTTATGGGATTTGGCAACAGATGAACATTCTATTTCTTTAATAGAGAGTTTTTACCATAGTAACAAACCTGTAGCGGCTGTTTGTCATGCTCCAGCGGTTTTTAAAGAAACTAAAAAAGCAGATGGATCTCCGCTAGTAAAAGGAAAAAAAGTAACTGGTTTTACAAACTCTGAAGAAGCTGCGGTAGAATTGACCAATGTAGTTCCGTTTTTAGTGCAAGATATGCTAGAAAAAAACGGAGGTATTTACTCTAAAAAAGACGATTGGCAAAAGCACGCTGTGCAGGATGGTTTATTAATTACTGGACAAAATCCTGCTTCTTCTGAATTAGTAGCTGAAATGCTATTGGAAGAATTAAAATAAGGCTTTGAAAAGTTATAAAAAAGGGGGATTTGAAAATATTTTCAAATCCCCCTTTTTTTTATTCATATAAACAAGAATCTAATTTAGTGAATTGATACTTGTTTCTAAAGTTTCTATTTTTGCCAACGCATCGGCTTCCTTTTTCTTTTCTGCTGCCACGACTTGTTCTGGTGCATTGTTTACAAATCGTTCGTTAGACAGTTTTTTTTGTACAGACTTTAAGAAACCTTGTGTGTACGTTAATTCCTCTTTTAGTTTAAGCAACTCTGCTTCTATATCAATTGCTCCAGTCATAGGAATAAAGTACTCGTTTGATTTCACACGAAAACTCAACGCTCCGTCTACTGCTGTTGTTACGTAAGTTAGATTGGCTAGATTTCCCATTTTTGCAATAACTGCATCAAACTGTTTGGAACTATCATCGTTATTTAAAACAGACAAATCGATCGTTTCTTTGAACGAGATGTTTTTCTCTTTTCTGATGGTTCTGATTCCTGAGATCACCTCTTTTGCTATGTCAAAATCTGTTATTAAAGAAATATCATAGTTTGTTGATGCTGGATATTTGGCAATAATAAGTGCTTCTTCTGTGGTTCTTTTAGTAATTAATTGCCAAATTTCTTCGGTTAAATGTGGCATAAAAGGATGTAAAATTTTCAAGTTGTCTTCTAAAATTTCTACCACTGCTGCATAGGTTTTGGCATCCATTGGCGAACCAAATGCTGGTTTTACCATTTCTAAGAACCAAGAACAGAAATCATCCCAAATCAACTTATATATACTCATCAGAGAATCACTCAAACGGTACTGTTCAAAATTAGCATCAATCTCTGTTAATGTTTTTTGAAACTTAGCTTTGTACCATTTAATTGCTACTACTGAGGTTTCTGGTTGAGCTTCTTCTTGGGCTACCTTCCATCCTTTGATTAATTTAAAGGCATTCCATATTTTGTTAGCAAATTTTTGTCCTTGTCCACATAGTTCTTCATCAAACATCAAATCATTACCTGCAGCAGAACTCAACAACAAACCAACTCTTACACCATCTGCACCGTATTGTTTCATCAACTCAATAGGATCAGGAGAATTACCCAAAGATTTAGACATTTTACGTCGTTGCTTATCTCTAACAATTCCCGTAAAATACACATTGCTAAAAGGTTTGTTGTTTCTAAACTCATATCCAGAAAAAATCATTCTAGCCACCCAAAAGAAAATAATATCAGGGCCTGTCACCAAATCGTTGGTTGGGTAATAATAGTTTATTTCTTCATTGTCTGGCTCATTAATTCCGTTAAACACAGAAATTGGCCACAACCATGCTGAAAACCAAGTATCTAAAGCATCACTTTCTTGTTTTAAATCAGCAAGAGTTAACGTTGCATTTCCTGTTTTTTCTTGTGCCAAAGGTAGTGCTTCTTCTATAGAAGTTGCTACCACAAAGTCCTCAACACCCTCTCCATAAAAAAAGGCTGGAATTTGATGCCCCCACCACAATTGACGTGAAATGTTCCAATCGCGAATATTTTCTAACCAATGACGATACGTGTTGTTGTATCGTTTTGGGTAGAATTTAATGTCTTCATCTTTTAATACAGCATCTAAGGCAGGCTTTACAATTTCTTCCATACGCAAAAACCACTGAGCCGAAATTTTAGGTTCAATCACAGCTTTGGTTCTTTCAGAAGTCCCTACTTTATGCATGTGTTGTTCTACTTTTACCAAAGCTCCTATTTCTTCTAGTTCTTTGGTAATTTCCTTACGTACTACAAAACGATCTTTTCCTTGGTAATGCAAGCCGTTTTCGTTTAAACTAGCATCATCATTAAAAATATCAATAACTTCTAGGTTGTGTTTTTCTCCCAACTCCTTATCATTAGGATCATGAGCTGGGGTTATTTTTAAACAACCTGTACCAAATTCCATATCTACATAAGCATCTTCTATAATAGGAATTGCACGATTTGCAATAGGTACAATAGCTTTTTTTCCTTTTAAATGTGTATACCTTTCATCATCAGGATTGATACAAATGGCAGTATCTCCTAACAAAGTTTCTGGTCGGGTGGTTGCAATGGTAACTACCTCGTCCGCACCTTCTATTGGATAGTTAATATGGTAAAAGTTTCCTTGTTTTTCTTCGTAAATTACCTCTTCATCAGACAACGTAGTTTTGGCTTCGGGATCCCAGTTTATCATACGATATCCACGATAAATGTCTCCTTTGTTGTACAAATCCACAAATACTTTGGTTACCGATTTGCTAAGATCTTCTTCCATAGTAAAACGGGTACGCTCCCAATCACAAGAAGCTCCAAGTTTTTTTAGCTGTTCTAAGATAATTCCTCCATGTTTATCAGTCCACTCCCAAGCATGTTTTAAAAACTCTTCTCGTGTTAAATCTTCTTTATTGATGCCTTCACTTTTTAACTTGGCAACTACTTTAGCTTCTGTAGCAATAGATGCATGATCTGTTCCTGGAACCCAACAAGCATTGTAACCGCGCAAACGAGCTCTACGAATCAATACATCTTGGATGGTATTGTTTAGCATATGCCCCATATGCAATACTCCTGTTACATTTGGCGGAGGAATGACTATCGTATAAGGTTCTTTATCGTTGGGAGTTGAATGAAAATAGTTGTTTTTCATCCAGTAATCGTACCACTTCTCTTCTACCGCAGTAGCATTGTAAGTATTTGGAATGCTCATTTTTTACTGTATTAATTAATCAGGTGAGCAAAAATACAAATATCCTTATGACTAAAAAAAATACGGTATGATTATTGAAAGTTTGAATAATAAATTTAATTTTACTAAAAATTTAATCATCATGAAAAAATTACTTTTTACTATATGCTTAGCGATTTTGCCAGCATTGACTTTTGCTCAATATGCCAATCCTAAAAGCGAAGAGGCTGCAATGAATGCAAAAATGGAGTTTGAAACTGAAGTGATTGACTATGGAACTATTGCTAGGAACTCTGATGGTGTTCGTCACTTTGTGTTTGAAAACACAGGAAGTGCTCCGTTAATTATTAAAAGCGTAAAAGGAAGCTGTGGATGTACTGTACCTACCAAACCTGAAAAACCAATTATGCCTGGTGAAACTGGAGAAATTAAAGTAAAATACGACACAAAAAGAGTCGGTCGTTTTACCAAAACAGTAACCATTGTTTCTAATGCATCAACCAAACCGAAAGTGGTAAGAATTAAAGGAGAGGTTTTAAAAGACTAAATTCTTAACCCTAAAATACATCAAGCTGCTTAATTGAATTAAGCAGCTTTTTTTATACTGATGCGCAACAAATATTGTAGTTTTGCTGCATTTTTAAACCTAATTTAATACAAAACATAAATAATGCTAAGAGTTTCTAACAAAGGTCGTGCTATTCCAGAGTCTCCAATTCGTAAATTGGTTCCTTATGCAGAAGCCGCCAAGAAACGTGGTACTGAAATATTTCATCTAAACATAGGGCAACCCGATATAAAAACACCCAAAGTTGCTTTGGATGCTATACGAAATTTTGATATGGACGTTTTAGAATACTCCACATCAAACGGATCAGAACAATACCGAAATAAGTTGGTAGATTATTATCAAAAACACAATATTAAACTAACCAACGAACAAATTTTAGTAACAACAGGTGGCTCCGAAGCTTTGTATTTTACCATTGCAAGTATTACAGATCCTCAGGATGAAATCATTATTCCAGAGCCATTTTATGCCAATTACACCAGTTTTTCTATAGCAGCTGGTGTTAATGTTATTCCTATTAATACTCGTATAGAAAACGGATTTGCTTTGCCTAAAGTGGATGAATTTGAAGAACTCATCACCCCAAGAACCAGAGCTATTTTAATTTGTAATCCAGGAAACCCAACAGGAACTTTATATTCCAAAGAAGAAATTAGGCAACTAAAAGAACTGGTGGTAAAATACGATTTATTCTTGATTGCTGATGAAGTATATAGAGAGTTTGTCTATACAGAAGAGGGTCATTATTCTATTATGGAAGAGAAAGGTATGGATAAAAATGCCATTATGATAGACTCAACCTCTAAGAGATACAGTATGTGTGGAGCAAGAGTAGGATGTGTTGTTTCTAGAAATCCAGAACTTATAAGCACTGTCATGAAAATGGCACAATCTAGATTATGCCCTCCTACCATAGCACAAATTGCAGCCGAAGCCGCATTAGAAACTCCACAAAGTTATTTTGATGAAGTAAAAGCAGAATATGTAGAACGAAGAAATATTTTGATAGAAGAACTTCAAAAAATTAAAGGAGTTACTGCAGTAAAACCCAATGGAGCTTTCTATTGTTTAGTTGAACTACCTGTTAAAAATGCAGATCATTTTGCGAAATGGTTGTTAGAAAGTTACGAAAATAACGGAGAAACTGTTATGGTAGCTCCAGGAAGTGGTTTTTACTCTACTCCTAATATTGCACTTAATCAAGTACGTATTGCTTATGTGCTAAAAAAAGAAAAATTAATCCGTGCTGTGGCAATTCTAAAGGATGCTTTAGAAAAGTACAATGCACAAGAATTTTAACTATAAATACCTAAACACAATTTTTATGAAAAAAATAGTTGTTATTGGAGGTGGAAACATGGGTTTCACCTACGCAGAAGGAATTTACAACGCAGCAATTGCCAATATCCAAATTATTGACAAATCTGAAGACCGTGTGGCTGAAATCAATGCCATGAATAAGATGAAAGCAACAACTGGTTATGATGCTTTAAAAGATGCTGATATTATCTTTTTAGCCATCAAACCACAAATAGCTCCTTTGGTTTTTAACGATATTAAAACAATTGTAAACACACAACAATTGTTTGTATCAGTAATGGCAGGTATGACTATTGAAACCATTCAGAAAGGACTAGGAATTGACAAAGTAATTCGATGTATGCCAAACTTACCCGCTTCTATTCAATTGGGAATGACCACCTATGTGGGTTCTAAAGAAGTTGCTAAAGAAAATTTAGACTTGGTAGGTACTATTCTAAAATCTACCGGAAAAGCTTTTGAAGTTACTAATGAAGATATGATTGACAATACTACTGGAATTTCAGGAAGTGGTTCTGCTTATATTTTCTATTTTATGAATGCAATGGCAGATGCTGCCGAAGAAATAGGTTTTAATCGTGAAGAAGCCAAAACATTGGTTTCTCAAACTTTTGAAGGTGCGGTAGAACTGTATAAGCGCAACGACATTTCTTTAGAAGAATGGATGAATAGAGTTGCTTCTAAAGGAGGAACAACACGTGCTGCCCTAAACAGTTTTGACGACAACAAAGTTCACGATTTAATTAAAGAAGGTGTTTCTGCTTGTATTCACAGAGCTAAAGAACTAGGGGCTTAATTTTAAAATAAATTTTCCCTATAAAAA